>CAZDPA010000120.1:0-13210 GCA_964507195.1 uncultured Salinisphaerales bacterium
CGCAGACCATCCGCATCATGATGTCGGAGTTCTTCCGCATCACCTCGCACCTGCTTTTCTACGGCACGTATGCGCAGGACGTCGGCAGCATGTCGCCGGTGTTCTTCATGTTCGTCGACCGCCAGAAGGCCTACGACGTCATCGAAGCGGTTACCGGCTTCCGCATGCACCCGGCGTGGTTCCGCATCGGTGGTGTCGCCGCCGACCTGCCGCAGGGCTGGGAGAAGCTGGTCCAGGCGTTCCTTGACTGGATGCCCAAGCGCCTCAAGGACTACGACAGGATGGCGATGCGCAACACCATCCTCAAGCGGCGCAGCATCGGCATCGGCAAGTACAGCACCGAAGAGGCGATCGAGTGGGGCGTCACCGGTCCGGGCCTGCGTGCGACCGGCATGGCCTGGGACTACCGCAAGGCCCGCCCGTACTCGGGTTACGAGAATTTCGACTTCGAAGTGCCGACCGCCAATGGCGGCGACGTCTACGACCGCTGCGTCGTGCGCGTCGAGGAAATCCGCCAGTCGCTGCGCATCATCGAGCAGTGCATGAAGAACATGCCGTCCGGGGACTACAAGGCGCGGCATCCGCTGACGACGCCGCCGATCAAGGAGAACTCGATGCAGGACATCGAGACCCTGATCAATCACTTCCTCAACGTGTCCTGGGGTCCGGTCATTCCGGCCGGCGAGTGCAGCATGACGGTCGAAGCGACCAAGGGCCTCAACAGCTATTACCTGACGTCTGATGGCAGCACGATGAGCTATCGCACGCGTATCCGCACGCCGAGCTTCGCGCACCTGCAGATGATTCCGTACATCTCGCGCGGGCTGATGGTGCCGGACCTGATTGCGATCATCGCCAGCATCGACTTCGTCATGGCCGACGTCGACCGGTAAATCATCATGCTCAGCCTCCAAGAACTCAAAGAAATCGAACACGAGCTGGCGCACTACGAGCAGCCGTCCGCGGCGACGATCGAAGCGCTGAAGATCGTGCAGAAGCATCGCGGCTGGGTCAGCGACGAAGCGGTCGCCGACATCGCGCAGACGCTCGGCTCGACGCCGGCCACGGTCGATGCCGTCGCCACGTTCTACAACCTGATCTACCGCCGTCCGGTCGGGCGCAACGTGATTCACGTCTGCGACTCGGTGTCGTGCTGGATGATGGGTCAGCCGCGGCTGACCGAAATGCTGGAGCAGCGCCTGAGCATCAAGACCGGCCAGACCACCAGCGATGGTCGTTTCACCCTGCTGCCGATCTGCTGCCTCGGCACCTGCGATCGCGCGCCGGCAATGATGATCGGCGACGACACTCATCGTGATCTGGAAGCGGTCGATCCCGCCCGTCTTGATGCAATCCTGGAGCGCTACAAGTGAGCGCGCGACACGGTGCTTTGCGCGCAGCGCAAATGGGCGCGGGAGTGTGCTCACTCAGGCGAGACGCGAGCTACAGTGCTGACATGAAGGTGGGAGCATGACCGCGCGCCAATCTCCTCCAAGCAAACCGCTGACCGACCGCATCCGGCCGGATCATGCGCCGTACGGCCTCGCCGACTACGAACGGCATGGCGGTTTCCAGGGCCTGCGCGCTGCGCTGAAGATGGCCAACAAGGATGTCACCGCGCTGATCAAGACTGCAGGCCTGCGCGGTCGCGGTGGCGCGGGCTTCCCGACCGGCGTGAAGTGGGGCCTGGTGCCGATGGGCCCGGACGCACCGAAGCAGAAGTACATCGTCGCCAACGGCGACGAGATGGAGCCGGGCACGTTCAAGGACCGCCTGTTGCTCGAAGGCGATCCGCTGCAGTTCATCGAAGGCATGATCATCGGTGGCTATGCGATCGGTGCTTCGATCGGCTACATCTTCCTTCGCGCCGAGTACGTCCTTGCCGCCGAACGCCTGCGCGTCGCGATCAACGAGTGCAAGTCGCGCAAGCTGCTTGGCCAGAACATTCTCGGTTCCGGTTTCGACTTCGAACTGCATCTGCACACCAGCGCCGGCCGCTACATCTGCGGCGAAGAGACTGCGCTGATCAGCTCGCTCGAAGGCAAGCGCGCCGTGCCGCGCGCCAAGCCACCGTTCCCGGCCACGGCCGGCCTGTTCGGCAAGCCGACGGTCGTCAACAACATCGAGACGCTGTGCAACATCCCGCACATCGTCCACTACGGCAGCGACTGGTTCGCCAAGCTGTCGAATTGCAAGGATGGCGGCACCAAGCTCTACGGCGCTTCCGGCAAGGTGCGCCGTCCGGGCACCTGGGAACTGCCGATGGGTACGACCGCGCGCGAACTGGTCGACGTCCACGCGGGCGGCATGCGCGAAGGTCTCAAGCTGCGCGGCTTCCTGCCGGGTGGCGCGAGTACCGACTTCCTGACGGTCGATCATCTCGATCTGGCGATGGACTTCGACACGATCGCGAAGGCCGGCTCGCGCATGGGTACCGGTCAGATGATCGTGCTCGACGATCAGACCGATGTCATCGCGATGTCGCGCAACCTTCAGAAATTCTTTGCGCGCGAATCCTGCGGCTGGTGCACACCGTGCCGCGACGGTCTGCCATGGACCGAGAAGATTCTCGCCGGCATGGAAGCCGGGCAGGGCCGCCCCGGCGACATTGGCCTGCTCCAGCAGCAGACGAAGATGCTCGGACCGGGCCGCACCTTCTGCGCCCACGCGCCGGGTGCGATGGAGCCGCTGCAGAGCGCGCTCAAGTACTTCAGGGCTGATTTCGACCGTGCTGCGAACATCGCGGCGCTGGCGCAGGTGGAGAGCAAGGCATGAGCGCGCGACACGATGTTTTGCGCGTAGCGCAAACGGGTGCGGGAGCACGCTCGCTCATGCGCATGCGAGGTCCTTCGATCTGCAGAAAGGTGAACGCATGAGCGCCGGTGACAGCAAACCCATCGATCCCGCAGCAACCGCGACGATCGACATCGACGGCCAGCGCTATCAGGTCGATCCGAAGCGCAATCTGCTCGAAGTCGCCCTTGAACAGGGACTCGACCTGCCGTATTTCTGCTGGCATCCGGAACTGGGCAGCGTCGGTGCCTGCCGCCAGTGCGCAGTGACGCAGTTCCGCGACGAGAACGACACGACCGGTCGCGTCGTGATGGCCTGCATGACGCCGTGTGCCGACAAGACCAAGGTCTCGATCGAGCACGCCGACGCCGTCGAGATGCGCGAGTCGGTCATCGAAATGTTGATGACCAATCATCCGCACGACTGCCCGGTCTGCGAGGAAGGCGGCCAGTGCCATCTGCAGGACATGACACTGATGAGCGGCCACAACTATCGCCGCTATCGCTACACCAAGCGCACCCACGTCAATCAGGATCTCGGCCCATTCGTCGGCCACGAGATGAATCGCTGCATCAGCTGCTATCGCTGCGTGCGCTTCTATCGGGAGTACGCCGGCGGCGGCGATCTCAATGTGTTCTCGTCGGCGAGCAATGTGTTCTTCGGCCGCGCCGAGAGCGGCACGCTGGAGAGCCCGTTCTCCGGCAACCTCGCCGAGGTCTGCCCGACCGGGGTGTTCACCGACAAGACCTACAGCGAGTCGTACACGCGCAAGTGGGATCTGGCACAGGCGCCGAGCATCTGTCACGGCTGCGCGGTCGGCTGCAACACGATGCCGGGGGAACGCTACGGTGCGATCAAGCGCATCGAGAACCGCTACAACAGCGCGGTCAACGGCTACTTCCTCTGCGATCGCGGCCGTTACGGCTACCAGCATGCCAATGCCGAAGACCGTCCGCGCCACGCGATGCTGCGTGCCGACGGCGACAGCGCCGCAGTGATGCTCAGTTCCGAAGACGCCGCCGCAAAGCTGGCGAACTGGGTAGCTGCGGGCCGCGTGCTCGGCATCGGTTCGCCGCGCGCTTCACTGGAAGCGAATCACGCGCTGCGCACGCTGGTCGGCGCCAAGGCCTTCCATCGCGGCACCGGCGCGCTCGACAGCGCGCTCGACTCGCTGGTCCTGGAAATCCTCGAAAGCGGTCCGGCGAAGATCGCGACGGTGGCCGAGGTTGAACAGGCCGACGCGGTGCTGATCCTTGGCGAAGACCTGCTGGCGACCAGCGCGCGCCTCGCGCTCGCGGTGCGCCAGTCGGTGCGTCAGGCCAGCTTCCAGCTGGCCGACAAGGCCAATGTGCCGCGCTGGCAGGATCATTCGGTGCGCCTGCTCGCGCAGGACCTGCGCAGCCCGCTGTTCATCTGCACACCGAACGACACCGGTCTCGACGATATCGCCGCACGCACCCTGCGCGCTACGCCGCAGCGCATTGCCGCGTTGGGCCAGGAAATCGTGCATCTGCTCGACTACACGCAGCCGCGTGCAACGGGCCTCTCCGATGACGATATCCATCTCGCCCACAGCATCGCCGAGGCGCTGAAGGGCGCGCAGCGTCCGCTGATCATCAGCGGTACGTCGAGCGGATCGCCTGCAGTACTGCAGGCGGCTGGGAATCTGTGCACGGCACTGGCCAAGGCCGGCCGCACACCGTCGATTGCGTTGCTGCCGTCCGAAGCCAACAGCCTCGGCACTGCGCTGCTCGGCGGTGCGGACCTCGATGCCGCGCTGGCGCACATCGACGCCGGTGAAGTCGATACGCTGGTCGTGGTCGAGAACAACCTGTTCCGCCGCGTTGATGCGCCGCGCCTGTCCGCCGCGCTGAAGAAGATCAGGCAGCTGGTCGTGATCGATTCCGTGGCGACACCGCTGTCCGCCGCGGCACATCTTTCGCTGCCGGCCGGCAGCTTTGCCGAGACCGATGGCACGCTCGTCAACTTCGAAGGCCGGGCGCAGCGCTCCTTCCGGGTGATGCAGTCGACGACGACGCAGACCCAGGAATCCTGGCGCTGGCTGCAGCAGACGGCGAGCCGGATGCAGGACGGCATCTCGCCGCTCGGCGATGGCTTCGATGCGCTGCTGGCCAGCTGCGCGGCCTCTGATGCGCGTCTCGGCGGCATCGTCGATGCTGCGCCGGGTGCGCGCTTCCGCATTGTCGGCAATCGCATTCCGCGCCAGTCGCATCGTTCGAGCGGCCGCACGGCAATGAATGCCAACCGCACGATGAACGAGCCGCGGCCGGTGCAGGATGCCGATTCGCCGCTGGCATTCTCGATGGAGGGCGCGCGCACCGGCATTCCGCCGGCCGAGATTCCGATCTTCTGGGCGCCGAACTGGAATTCCAACCAGTCGGTCAACAAGTTCCAGGCCGAGATCGGCGGTCCGCTGAAGGGCGGCGATCCAGGCGTGCGTCTGATCACGCCGAAGGGCAGCGCGGCGTATTACGAGCGCGCACCCAGCCACACGATCGAAGGCCTGCAGCAGATCTGGCTCTACGAACTGTTCGGTTCGGAAGAACTGTCCGTGCGTGGCCCGGCGATTGCCGGCCGCGTACCGGCACCGTATGTCGTGCTCAATCCGCAGACCGCGAAGAAGCTCGGCTTTACGGAAGGCACGGTGCTGCGCCTCGATTCGAGCGGACAGTCGTGGCAGGCGCAGCTGCGCTGCAGCGAAAGCCTGCCGGCTGAAGTCATCGGCGTGCCGCGCGGCGTACCGGGCGTGCCGGTCAATCAGCTGGCAGCGGGGCTGAACATCCTGGGGTCGCAAGCATGACGGTCCAGTCCATCCTGATGGTGGTCGCGATCCTGCTCGGTGTGGTGGTGGTTGCCGCCATGCTGATCTGGGTCGAACGCCGCATGCTCGGTGTGTGGCAGGACCGCTGGGGACCGAATCGCGTCGGCTTCCTCGGCCTGGGTCAGGTCGTCGCCGACATGATCAAGATCTTCACCAAGGACGACTGGGTCCCGCCGTTTGCCGATCGCACCGTGTTCATCATTGCGCCGGCGATCGTGATGGCGACGATCCTGCTCGCGATCGCAGTGGTGCCGTTTGCGCCGGGTATCAGCATTGCCGGCGACTGGAACGTCGGCATCCTGTTCGTGCTCGGCATGACCTCGCTCGCGGTGTACTCGGTGATGCTCGGCGGCTGGGCCTCGAACAGCAAGTATTCACTGCTCGGTGCTATCCGCGCGACCGCACAGTCGATCGCCTACGAGGTGTTCATGGGGCTGGCGCTGCTCGGCGTCGTCATCGAGGCCGGTTCGTTCAGCCTCAACGACATTGTTCTTGCGCAACAGGACGGCTGGTTCATCCTCACCCAGGCGCTCGGCTTCATCATTTTCATGATCGCGGGCCTTGCCGAAACCCACCGTCTGCCGCTGGACCTGCCGGAGGCCGAGCATGAGCTCGCCGCGGGCTTCCATACCGAGTACTCGGGCATGAAGTTCGGCATGTTCTTCGTTGGCGAGTACGTGTCGGTGATCCTCGCGTCCTCGCTGCTGACGACGCTGTACTTCGGCGGCTGGCTCGGTCCGACCTTCGGCCTGACCCTGTTCGGCTGGGAATTCATGCCGCTGGTGTGGTTCTGCATCAAGACCGGCTGTTTCATCCTGTTCTTCATTCTCTTGCGCGGCGCGATCCCGCGCCCGCGCTATGACCAGCTGATGCGTTTCGGCTGGCTGGTCCTGTTGCCGCTGGCGCTGCTCAACACTGCAGTCACGGGTGCGCTGGTGCTGTCCGGAGTCATCAAATGAGTGGCCTGAAGCTGGTGATCGAAGGCTTCCTGACCCAGTGTCTGTCGCTGTGGCAGGTGTTTGCGCACATGTTCCAGCCGCGGTCGGTCGTGAACTACCCGGAAGAGATGCCGTATCTGGCACCACGCTATCGCGGCCGCATCGTGCTGACGCGCGATCCGGATGGCGAAGAACGCTGCGTTGCCTGCAATCTCTGTGCGGTGGCCTGCCCAGTCGGTTGCATTGCGCTGCAGAAGACGGAGAAGCCGGACGGCCGCTGGTACCCGGAATTCTTCCGCATCAATTTCTCGCGCTGTATCTATTGCGGCATGTGCGAAGAAGCCTGCCCGACCTACGCGATCCAGCTCACTCCCGATTTCGAAATGGCCGAGTACGACCGCAAGAACATGGTCTACGAAAAAGAGCATCTGCTGATTTCCGGACAGGGCAAGCAGCCGGGCTACAGCTTCTACAACGTCGCCGGCATGGCGATTGCCGGCAAGCCCAAGGGCGCAGCGCAGAACGAATCGGCGCCGATCGACGTGCGGAGCCTGATGCCGTGATCGAACTCTTCTATGGTTCCTCGATCATCGCCGTCGCTGCAACTGCGATGTCGATCACGCGCGCGCATCCGGTGCATGCGCTGCTGTATCTGATCCTGTCGTTGCTCGCGATCGCGGCGATGATGCTGGCGCTCGGCGCGCCGTTCGCGGCGATGCTCGAAGTGCTGGTCTACGCCGGTGCGATCGTCGTGCTGTTCGTATTCGTCGTCATGCTGCTCAATCTCGGGCCCGGCGTCGGCGATCAGGAGCGCCAGTGGCTCAAGCCGCGTCTGTGGATCGGTCCCGGTCTGCTGTCTGCAGCCCTGCTTGCGCAACTGCTGTACGCCATGAAGGGCAGCGTCAACGGCATGCCCGGCATTGAAGTCGATGCGAAGGCGGTCGGCATCGCGCTGTATGGTCCGTATCTGCTCGCGGTGGAACTCGGCTCGATGCTGCTGCTTGCCGGCCTGATTTCGGCATATCACCTCGGTCGCCGCGAGCCGGCGCGCGGAGAAAGCACATGACCGCCGTTCCGCTGGCGCACGCGCTCGGAATCTGCGCCTTGCTGTTCGCGCTCGGCGCCGTCGGCCTGCTGGTGCGTCGCGGCCTGCTGTTCTCGCTGATGAGCCTTGAGATCATGCTCAATGCCGCCGGCCTGGCGTTCATCGTTGCCGGCAGCCGCTGGGTGCAACCGGATGGCCAGATCATGTTCCTGATGGTGCTGACGCTGGCCGCCGCTGAAGTCGCTGTCGGCTTGGCCCTGTTGCTGCAGATCCACCTGCGCTTCAAGACTCTGGACCCGGATGCGCTGAGCCGGATGAAAGCATGACGACGACTGCGCTACCTCTACATTGGATTGTGCTCGCGCCGCTGTTCAGCGCGACGCTGTTGCTGTTGTGGCGAACCATGCCGCGTGCGCTGGCAACCACGCTCGCAGTTGGCTCGGTGACGGCCAGCGCCGTGATGACTGCGATCGTCGGCTGGCAGTGGCTGCAGGCACCGGAGCCGATTACCCAGGTACTGTGGACCTGGCTGCAGATCGAAAGCTTCTCGCCGCGCATCGCCCTGCATCTCGATGGCCTGTCGCTGACGATGACCGGTGTCATCACCGGTGTCGGTGCGCTGATTCACAGCTACGCGTCCGGCTACATGCGCGATGACGCCAACTACCAGAAGTTCTTCGCGTACACGAATCTGTTCATCGCGATGATGTTGCTGCTGGTGCTCGGCGACAACCTGCTGCTGCTGTATCTCGGCTGGGAAGGCGTGGGCCTGTGCTCGTACTTCCTGATCGGTTTCTGGAACGACGATCCGGCCAACGGCGCGGCCGCGCGCAAGGCCTTCATCACGACCCGCGTCGGCGACACCGCGATGGCGATCGGTCTGTTCCTGCTGTACCGCGAAGTCCATTCGCTCGACATCAACGTGATCCTCGCCGCTGCGCCGCTGCTGTGGGTCAATGATCCGACGATGCCGACGCTGATCTCGCTGCTGATTCTCGGCGGTGCGGTCGGCAAGTCGGCGCAGCTGCCGCTGCAGGCCTGGTTGCCGGACGCGATGGCCGGCCCGACGCCGGTGTCCGCACTGATCCATGCGGCGACGATGGTGACTGCCGGCGTATACCTGGTTGCGCGCCTCAACGGCCTGTTCCTCGTCGCGCCGGATGCGCTGATGGTGGTCGGCTGGGTCGGCGCACTCACGCTCGTGCTCGCCGGCGGCGCTGCGCTCGCACAGAGCGACATCAAACGCGTGCTCGCGTACTCGACGATGTCGCAGATCGGCTACATGTTCATGGCGCTCGGCGCCGGCGCATGGGAAGCCGCGATCTTTCATCTGATGACGCACGCGTTCTTCAAGGCGCTGCTGTTCCTCGCCTCGGGCAGTGTGATCCTCGCCTGTCATCACGAGCAGGACATCTTCAAGATGGGCGGTCTGCGCAAGCACCTGCCGATTGCGTTCTGGAGCTTTATCATCGGCGGTGCGGCGCTGTCCGCCTTGCCGCTGATTACTGCGGGCTTCTGGAGCAAAGAAGAAATTCTGGCCGGTGCCTGGATTGGCGGACATTACAGCTGGTGGGCGATGGGCACGGCCTGCGCATTCCTGACCGCGTTGTACACCTTCCGCATGATCTTCATCGTGTTCTTCGGCGAGGAGAAGACGCATGCCCACGACGAAGACAATCACCGCATGCGCGTGCCGCTCGGGGTGCTGATGGTGCTGTCGCTTGCTGGTGGCGCGATCAGCCTGCCGCTGTCCGGCGTGCTGCCGGCAGTCGCGCACGAGATGACAACGCATCTGCCCGAGTTCATCGCGATCGCCGCCGGCCTCGGCGGTATCGTGCTGTCGTGGTTCTGGTACGGTCGCGGCGCGAATGAAGTGCCGAAGGAAACCGCGCTGCGCGCACTCGCACGCGGCGGCTGGGGCTTCGACGCGCTGTACGACACGCTGTTCGTCAAACCGCTGTATGCACTGGCGCGTGTCAACAAGAACGACATCGTCGACCGCCTGTATGACAGCCTCGCGCACAGTGTGACGGCGCTGCACAAGGTGTCGCTGCGACCGCAGACCGGTCGCATGCGTTGGTATGTAGCAGCGATGCTCGCGGGCATTGTGCTGATGGTTGGAGCTGCGCAATGGGCATGAGTCCCTGGTTGTTGCCCGCACTGATTGCGATCCCGTTCTTCGGCGGCCTGCTCGCCTGGGGCGCGGAACGCCTGTCACTGACCTGGCCACGCTGGATCGGCCTGCTGTCGATGGCCGCGACCTGCGTGCTCGCGATCTGGATCTGGGTCCATGCCGATACGCCGGGCATCATTCCGGCCCACGGTACCCCGGTGTGGCTGATCGAATTCCGCATGGACTGGATTCCGCGCTGGGGCATCAGCTTCCATCTCGGCCTCGACGGCCTGAGTCTGCTGATGATCCTGCTGACCGGCGTGCTCGGCGTGCTGTCGGTCGCCTGCTCGTGGCGTGAAATCCAGCAGTACGTCGGCTTCTTCCACCTGAACCTGCTGTGGAACCTCGCCGGTGTCATCGGCGTGTTCATGGCGCTGGACCTGTTCCTGTTCTTCGTGTTCTGGGAAGCAATGCTGGTGCCGATGTACTTTCTCATCGCACTGTGGGGACACTCCAGCCGCGGCGGCCGTTCGCGCGTCTACGCCGCGACCAAGTTCTTCCTGTTCACCCAGGCTGCCGGCCTGCTGATGCTGGTCGCGATCCTTGCGCTGGTCTGGCTGCACCGCCAGAGCAGCGGCACCTGGAGCTTCAACTACACGGATCTGCTCTATACCGAGCTGTCGGCGACGATGGAATATGTGCTGATGCTGGCCTTCTTCCTCGGCTTCGCCGTGAAGTTGCCGGTGTTCCCGCTGCACCCCTGGCTGCCGGATGCGCACTCGCAGGCGCCGACCGCTGGTTCGGTCGACCTCGCCGGCGTGCTGCTCAAGACCGGTGCCTACGGCCTGCTGCGCTTCGTGCTGCCGATGTTCCCGAATGCGTCGCAGGACTTCGCGCCGATTGCGATGGGTCTGGCGGTCATCGGCATTCTGTACGGCGCGAAGATGGCGCTGGTACAGACCGACATCAAGCGGCTCGTTGCGTACACCAGCGTCTCGCACATGGGCTTCGTGCTGCTCGGCATCTACGCGGGCACCACGCTCGCGCTCGAGGGTGCGGTGCTGCTGATGCTCGCCCATGGCCTCGCCACCGGTGGCTTGTTCATTCTCTGCGGCGAGTTGTACGAGCGTCTGCACACGCGTGAGCTGCACAAGATGGGCGGTTTGTCGCGGCGTGCGCCGCACTATGCGACGGCGCTGATGTTCTTCGCGCTGGCTTCGCTGGGCCTGCCGGGTCTCGGCAACTTCGTCGGTGAATTCCTCGTGCTGTTCGGCAGCTTCACGGTCGCGCCGTGGATGACCTCGGTTGCGGCCACCGGCCTGATTCTCGCCGCGGTGTATTCGCTGTACGTGGTGCAGAAGGCCCTGCACGGGCCACCCGCCTCGAATGACGAAGTCGAAGATCTGACCCTCCGTGAACAGATCATGATGGTGAGCATCATGGTCAGCCTGCTGGTGCTGGGCTTGTATCCGCAGCCTGTCATCGATCTGGCGCGCGGTCCGCTGGCGCAGATCAGCCAGTGGTACACGCTGGGAGCGCCGGCGCTGAGCGCACCGGCCGCACTCGGAGTGCTGCCATGATGACGCCCGCCCTGCAGACCCAACTGCTGGCATCGGCTCCGCTGCTGGTGATGGCCGCCGGCATCGTCGCGGTGATGCTGCTGCTGTCGGTAACCCGCGCCCACCGCACCGTGGTGCGCCTGACGACCTTCATCTTCATCGTCGGCTTCGGCAGCTGCCTGCTGTCGCTGCCGAGCACCGAAGTCACGCCATTGCTGGTGATGGACGACTACGCGCGCTTCGTGATGGCCTTGCTGCTCGTCGCCGGCGGTCTGACGGCGCTGATGGTCTATGGCTACCTCGGCGAGTACGCCGGCTATCGCGAAGAGATGTATCTGCTGCTGCTGATCGCGACCTTTGGTGCGATGGTGCTGGCCGGCGCACAACATGCGGTCAGTCTGCTGGTCGGGCTCGAAACCCTCGGCATGGCGCTGCTCGGCATGATCGCGTATCCGATGCGCCGCCAGCGTCCGCTCGAAGCGAGCATGAAGTATCTGATCCTGTCCGCCGCGGCGACTGCGGTGATGCTGTTCGGCTTCGCGCTGGTCTATGCGGCCAGCGGCAGCATGCAGTTCGCTGGTGTTGCCGCCGCGCTGCCGACGCTCGTCGGCGATGACGCGCTGATTGCTCAGACCGGTCTTGCGCTGGTCTGGGCCGGCTTCGGGTTCAAGCTCTCGCTGGTGCCGTTCCACCTGTGGACTGCCGACGTCTACGAAGGTGCGCCGGCTCCGATCGCTGGTTATCTGGCCACGGTGTCCAAGGGTGCGGTTGCGATCGTGCTGTTGCGCTGGCTTGATGCTGCGCCACTGTCGCTGACGCCAATGCTGTCGGTCGTGCTGACGATCATGGCGGTGGTCAGCATCGTCGTCGGCAACCTCGGCGCGGTGCAGCAGAACAACGTCAAGCGCCTGCTCGCGTATTCGTCGATCGCGCATTTCGGCTATCTGATGGTGCCGTTCCTCGTCGGTGGCGACACCGCGCGCGAAGCGGTGCTGTTCTACGTTGCCGCCTATACGATCATGACGCTCGGCAGCTTCGGTGCGGTCGCTGCGATTTCCGGCACCAAGGCGCTCGACGATGCGGATCACATCTACGACTTCCGCGGCCTGTTCTGGCGGCGTCCGCTGGTGACCTCGATCTTCGCGCCGATGCTGCTTGCGCAGGCCGGTGTACCGCTGACCGTGGGCTTCCTCGCCAAGTTCTACATCCTCGCCGCTGCGGTCGAACAGCAAGCCTGGGGCCTCGCGCTCGCCGTCGTATTCGGCAGCGTGATCGGCCTGTATTACTACCTGCGTCTGGTCATCGTGCAGTTCCTGCCCAAGGCCGGCGGCATGCGTCGCGAGTCGGTGTTCTCCGACATGGCCGTGTCCGAAGGCGTCGCGATGGTGCTGCTGCTGCTCGCGCTGATCTTCACGGGTGTCTGGCCGCAGCCGCTGTCGGAAGCCGTGCGGCTCGCGGTACAGGGGATCACCTGAGGCGCCGCCTGTACTTCGTACATAAAAAGACCCGGCCAAGGCCGGGTCTTTTCGTTTCAGTCCAGAGGCTCAGTCGATGACGCCGACGATGCAGCCGTTGACGTCGATGATGTAGCGCTTCAGCGCGCCGTAGTCATCGCTCAGCTCGGGTGTTTCGATGCTGCCATCGGGGGACTTCTTTGCGCCCGGGTACTTGGCCATGTCCGCGTAGGTGAACTCCCAGCCCGGGAACAGAGCCGACACATGGCGTTTGCAGCTGGCTTTTTCCTTGGCGAAGCGCTTGGTGCGGTCGATTTCCTTCTGGCCGGCATCGTCCACGGTGGTGGCGGTCTTCGATTTGTTTGCAGCCGAGTTGCGCTTGGCCTCCAAAGCGGCTTTGCGCTTCTTCTCCGCCTCGGCGAGTTGCTGATCCGCTGGTGCTGCAGTGGCGGTCGCAACCGGAGTG
>CAZDPA010000121.1:0-12906 GCA_964507195.1 uncultured Salinisphaerales bacterium
CGTCAGCAGTAGCTGCGGGAAGCTGAAGCGCCCGATCCAGACACGGCCGCCATCGAAGGCGGTGCCGACAAAGGGATCGGCTAGTGTGCCCGCCGGATGCAAAGGCTGACCGCTCAAGGTCCAGCTCAGCGCGGGCGGCGCATTGCCGACACCGCTGAGTCCGGTCCAGATCTCGATCTGCCCCGCCGTTGGCGGTTTGGCGATCAGCCGTAACGATCCCTGCATGGTGCTTCCCCCGGCAGAGCTGTTGTCAGCGACCTAATTCTGCCTGACCGCAGTCTGCTCCTGCCCGCTGGCAGCGTCTAGGGCGACGTGAGTCTATGGGGTCTGATGGCTCTGCTGACGTTAGATCTTTGCGCCGCTGCCGGAAGACGGCGCCGGCCCGATTCACGGTAGATGCGGACGCGCCAGATATTCCTGCGACTGCATTTCGATCAGGCGCGAATGTGTGCGCTGGATCTCGAACTTCAGCTTGTCGCCGACATACAGCTGCTCGCGCGCAACATCCGCGGCAATGATCAGCTTGACGCCGCGGTCGTAGAACTCGTCGACCAGATTGATGAAGCGCCGCGCGGCGTCTTCGTGGAATGCGGTCAGCTGCGGTACGCGTGACAGCAGCACCGTGTGATTCATGCGCGCGAGTTCGATGTAGTCGGCGGCGCTGCGCGGACCTTCGCAGAGATGACTGAAGTCGAACCAGGCGACGCCTTCGGCAAGGCGCCGACAGGGAATCTGGCGG
The DNA here is from genome assembly GCA_964507195.1 of uncultured Salinisphaerales bacterium. Lineage (GTDB taxonomy): Bacteria > Pseudomonadota > Gammaproteobacteria > Nevskiales > Nevskiaceae > Solimonas. Next base: position 740 of record CAZDPA010000121.1, read on the forward strand.
CCATGAATCTCGACATCCTGATTTCGCTTGCCCTTGTCCGGCGCGATCTCGGTGAACCATTCCTGCAGATGCGCCTCGGCTTCGGTGTCGCAGGGGCTGTGATAGATCTCGGCGTGGGTCAGGGCGCGCAGTCGGTAGTCGATCCCGCCGTCGACGTTGAGTACCCCCACATGCTCCTGCAGCACATTGATGAACGGCAGGAAGTTGGCGCGCTGCAGGCCGTTTTCGTAGAGCTGCTCCGGGGGGATGTTGCTGGTCGCGACGAGCGTCACGCCGAGTTCGAACAAGGTCTCGAACAGTCGGCCGAGAATCATCGCATCGGCAATGTCGGAGACGTAAAACTCGTCGAAGCACAGCACGCGCACCTGCCTGGCGTACTCGGCGGCGACCAGTTTCAGCGGATCCTGCTCGTCCGGATATTTCCGGCGACGCTCATGCACATCCAGCATGAAGCGATGGAAGTGCGTACGCAGCTTGCGCGTGAACGGCAGCGACTCGTAGAACGCGTCCATCAGGTAGGTCTTGCCGCGGCCGACGCCACCCCACAGATACAGACCCTTGACCGCAGGCCATCCGGTCGGGCCGAGGCCGAACAGGCGCTTGGGTTTGCGCGCCTTGAGTGCTGCATAGACGTCCTGCAGTGCGGCAACAGCCGCCGCCTGCGCAGGATCGCGACTGAAGTCTTTACGCTGCAGATCGCGTTGGTAGCGTTCGATCGGCGAGAGCTTGTGCATGCTCAGCGCATCTCTTCGCCGAACAGCGCGGCGAGGTGCGGATTGAGAAACACGCCGCGCGGATCGCAGGACCGGCGCACCGCGCGGAAATCGTCGAAGCGCGGATACAGCGGGCGCAGCTGCTCGGCCGTAAGATCGTGGACCATGCCCCAGTGCGGTCGGCCGTCGTGGCGTTCCATCAGCTCGGCGATCAGCGCGTAGTAGCGTTCGTACACAAGATCGGTGTAGGCCGGGACGGAGATGCACACGCTGTCGCGCTGATAGAACGGCGACAGCCAGAAGTTATCCTTGGCGACGAAGCGGACTTCCAGCGGAAAGTGCACGCGGAAATCCAGCGCGCGGATGACGTTGTCGAGCGAGCGCAGCACCGCTTTCAGGCTCGATTGCGGTAGCGCGTACTCCAGTTGCTGGAAACGATTGCGCTGGCGCAGGGCATAGGCGTCGCGCGCGCTGTGGATGCTGCTGCGGTTGGAAACCCGGCGCATCGCGAGGCGGCCGAGCCGTTCGGACAACATCGGTGCACGCTGCGCGGTCCTGGCAATTGAGCGGAACACGGCGCGATCCAGACCTGCACGCGCGGCGTTGCGCAGTGGCGACAGCGTGGAGGGCATCTCGTCGGTCAGTGCGGCATGGCGAGTGATGACGGTGTCCGTGTGCGGGAACCAGAACAGCTCGAGGTTGCGGTACTGTGCGCGCCAGGCGTCGAGATTGGCCAGGGTCTCGGCCAGTGTGGTCGCGCGGTTGGCAACGTGCAGGCGATAGTCTTCGACGCACTGCAGTTCAACGTGTGTGATGACACCGAGTGCGCCGAGCGAAACGACTGCCGCATGGAAATCATCCGGATCACTGCTGGCGCTGAGCGTGCGCAGCGAGCCGCCGGCACAGACCATGCGCAGGCCGGTGACCTGGGCCGCGAGGCTGCCGAATGCCGCGCCGCTGCCATGACTCGCGGTGGCGAGCGCGCCGGCGAGCGAGAGCTGGTCGTTGTCCGGTGCGTTGATCAGCGCCAGGCGCCGGTCGGCGAGCGACTCGGCGAGCTTGCGCAAACGGGTGCCGGCACGCACCCAGACACGATGGGAGTTGACGTCGATCGATTCGATGCCGGTGAAGCGATCCAGTGAGAGATGGTTGTCGTCGGTCCAGCACAGCGGCGAGAACGAATGACCGCCGCCGATCGTGCGCAGGCGTTCGCCTTCTTCTGCAACGCGCAGCACTTCAGCCTGGATCTGTTCGATGTTGATCGGATAGGCGCAATGCGAGGGTTCGCAGCGCACGGTGCCCGACCAGTTGGTCCAAAGACGTTTACGTTGGCTGCGCATCATCATCCATGTTGAGCATCGCTCCCAATGCAGGCGATGCGTGGTAGGGCCGCGAGGATACCGGAATCAGTCCTGCGATTCCGCCACACCGGTCTGTGTATCCGGTTCGCCGCACAGCGCCAGCACGGCCTGACGGGTCTGCTGACGCAGCAACTGCGCACCGTCGGCGTCGGCTGCGTCGAGTGATACTCCGAATTCGACCGTGATGGGTCTCCAGCGCATGACGCGGCGGCCACCGCCGAAAACCTCGCGGGTGCCGCGGATGCCGGTCGGCACGATCGGCGAATGCGTGCGCGCCGCCATCAGGAAGGCACCGCTCTTGAACGGCAGCAGGCCGACATGTGGCTTGAACGTGCCTTCCGCAAAGATCGCCAGCGGCTCGCCGTGGTGCAGGCGGCGGATCATCTGCCGCGTGAGCTGGGCGCTGCTGCGCGCCGAACCGCGGTTGACGAACAGCACGCCCATGCGCCGCAGCGTCAGGCCGACCAGCGGCCAGTTCGCCGCACCGTCCTGCACCACGAAGGTGAAACGCCGTGGCAGCGCCGCAGTCAGCACCAGGCCATCGAGATAGCTTGCGTGGTTGGCGACAGCGATGCTGGCTCCCGGCGGCAGATGCTCGCGCCCGCGCACAAACAACGGAATGCCGATGCTCGCCAGCATCAGACGCACGCCGAAGCGGCCGGTTTCGCGGCGGATCGTCAGCGTCGGGCCAATGATGACGGCCGTGCAGACCAGCACGGTCACCGGTACCACAATCAGGACCGAGAGGGTCGTGTAGATCAATTCCAGCAGTCGTCTGAGCATGGCCGGGATTATCAGGGCTGAACGCGGATTGCGGGAAGGAGGCCGTGGAGAACGGTAAGCTTCTGCGCTGTGCCAGCACGCCGAACAAAATCCGCACCGTCCGAGTCGCCAGTTGATCTGCGCCTGGCCCCCAAGCCCGCGGCGGAAGACCAGGCGGCGATCGAGCGCTTTCTGGATCGGCTTTGGATGGAGCGCGGGCTGTCGAAGAACACGCAGCTGAGTTACCGCTCGGACCTGGCGCTGTTTGCGCGCTGGCTGGAGCCGAAGGCGGTGGCGCTGGTGCAGGCCGGCGAGGCGGACATCCGCGAGTATTTCGTTGCGCGGCAGCTCGGCGCGCGTTCGCAGGCGCGGCTGCTGTCGGCGCTGCGTCAGTTCTTTCGCTATCTGCAGGCCGACAACCAGCGCAAGGACGACCCGACCGGACGCCTCGACTCGCCCAAGCAAGGCCTGCGCCTTCCCAAGACCCTGAGCGAGAAACATGTCGAGCTTCTGCTCGAAGCGCCGGACGTCAGCCAGGCGCTGGGTCTGCGCGACCGCGCGATGCTGGAGCTGATGTATGCCAGCGGCCTGCGCGTCAGCGAGCTGGTGGGCCTCAAGCGCACCAGCGTCGATCTGCGCGCCGGCGTGGTCCAGGTCATGGGCAAGGGCGGCAAGGAGCGGCTGGTGCCGATGGGTGAGGTCGCGATGGACTGGCTGCGTCGCTACGTCAGCGATGCCCGGCCGGAGCTGGCGGGTCAGGAGAATCCCGACGGACTGTTCCTGACCGCGCGCGGCGAGGTCATGACCCGGCACAACTTCTGGCGGCTGATCAAGCTGTATGCGACCCGTGCCGGCGTGCCGGTGCAGCTGTCACCTCACACCCTGCGCCATGCGTTTGCGACCCACCTGCTGGAACACGGTGCCGACCTGCGCGCGGTGCAGTCGCTGCTCGGCCACGCCGACCTGTCGACCACGCAGATCTATACCCATGTGGCGCAGGCACGGCTGCGGGAGATCCATACCAGGCACCATCCGCGGGGTTAGAAGCCGCGCTGAGGGATGGAATCCTTTGCCCTTGGTGCTGTCATAATGCGCACCTCCTTACGGTTGGACCTGCAATGACCCTGCGTAACGCCTTTTCCGCCCCCGCTTTGCTGCTGCTTGGCGCCCTCGTATCGGCCTGCGCGCCGCCGATCGACTCGGAGGCGCCGACCGCTACTGATGTCGCTCCCGGTGCCACCGGTGTCGAAGCGATCCGCGCCAACCTGACGCGCCTGCTGCCCGGTGCGGCAAACGCGGAGATTCGCGCAACCGGTGCGGACGGCCTCTATGAAATCCAGTCTGGTTCCAGCTTTGCTTATGTCACGGCCGACGGCAAGTACCTGATTGAAGGCGACTTGTTCGATCTGGCCAGCGGCAAGAGCCTGACCGAAAACAAGCGCAAGACCAACCGCGTGGCCAAGCTCAATGAGCTGGGCGCCGACAACATGATTGTCTACTCGCCGACGGATGGCACTGACCCGGAGCGTGTGGTGACGGTGTTCACCGATATCGACTGCGGCTACTGCCGCAAGCTGCATCGCGAGATCAACGAGTACACCGCGCTCGGGATCGAGATCCGCTATGCGTTCTATCCGCGTTCGGGGCCGAATACGGATTCCTTCCGCAAGGCGGAGGCGGTCTGGTGCTCGGCGGATCGCAAGGAAGCCCTGACCACCGCCAAGGCTGGCGCGCCGCTGCCGGCGACCACCGGCACGGATTGCGACAATCCGGTCACGCGTGAATATGCGCTGGGCAGCCAGCTGGGCCTGCGCGGCACGCCGATGCTGATCCTGCCGGATGGCGAAGTCGTCAACGGCTACATGCCGCCGGCCGCGCTGGCCGAGCATCTGTCCAAGCTTCAGGCGGAAAGCCAGGGCCAGGCCAAGGGCTGATCGAACCGATCCGGCAAGCACGCATGAATGTGCTGGTTGTCGGTGGCGCCGGATACATCGGCGCGCACATGTGCAAGCAGCTCACAGACCACGGCCATCGCGTCGTGGTCTGCGACAACCTCTCCACCGGCCATCGTGCCGCGCTGCGCTGGGGTGAATTTGTTGACGCCAGCATCGGTGATGCGGCCGCACTCGACGCCCTGTTCGGTACCCACGCGATCGATGCGGTGATGCACTTCGCGGCGAGCTCCATCGTCAGCGAATCGGTTGCCGATCCGCTCGGCTACTACCGCAACAACGTATCGCACACACTGACATTGCTCGACGCGATGCGCCGCCATGGGGTTTCGCGTTTCGTGTTCTCGTCGACCGCTTCGATCTTCGGCGAGCCGGAGTCGGCGCTGATCGACGAGTCCCATTCGATGCGCCCGGTCAATCCGTATGGCCGGACCAAGCTCGCGGTCGAGCAGTTGCTCGAAGACTGCGCGAGCGCCTACGGCCTGCGCGCCGTTTCGCTGCGCTACTTCAACGCGGCGGGCGCAGACCCGTCCGGCGAGATCGGCGAGTCGCACGAGCCGGAGACCCATCTGATTCCGCGCCTGCTGCGCGCGGCGGCGGGCGAAGCCCTGCCGGTCAGGATATTCGGTGACGACTATCCGACTGCCGATGGCACCTGCGTGCGCGACTACATCCACGTCAACGATCTGGCCGACGCGCATCTCAAGGCTCTGGTTGCGCTCGACCATCAGCGCGGCTTTGCCTGCTACAACCTCGGCAGCGGCCAGGGCTATTCGGTGCGCGAGATTCTCAGCGCGGTCGAAGCGGTCACCGGCCGCAGGCTGTCCGTCGAAGTGGCGCCGCGACGTGCAGGCGATCCGGCGCGGCTTGTGGCCAGCAGTGCCCGTGCACGTGCGGAGCTGGGCTGGCAGCCGCAGTACAGCGATATCCGTTCGATCATCGAAACCGCATGGCGCTGGCACCAGCGGCCCGCGTACTGAGCGCGGAGTAGCCAGGTGAATCTCGCCGCTGCCTTCAAGGCTTACGACATCCGCGGGCGCGTACCGGACGAGCTCAATGAAACCGTCGCGTATCGGCTGGGCCTGGCGTATGCGCGCCAGCTGGGCGCGCGGCGTGTCGTGCTTGGCCGCGACATCCGGCACAGCTCGGAAGCGCTGCTCAAGGCACTCGCGCTGGGTCTAAATCACGGCGGCTGCGAGGTGTTCGATCTCGGCCTGTGCGGCACCGAGGAGGTCTACTTCGCGACCTTCCACGCCGGCCTCGACGGTGGAATCATGGTGACCGCCAGCCACAATCCGGTGGACTACAACGGCATGAAGCTGGTGCGCACCGGCGCGCAACCGATCTCAGGGGACAGCGGTCTGCGCGAACTGCAGCGCGAGGTCGAGACTTCCACTGCCGAGCCCAGCGGCATCGCGCAGCTCAAGCCGCTCGACCTGCGCGCCGACTACGTGCGTCATCTGCTCGGCTATGTCGATGTCGCGGCGCTCAAGCCGCTGAGGATTGTCGTCAACGCCGGCAATGGCACGGCGGGTCTGGTGGTCGATGCGCTCGCACCGTATCTGCCGTTCGAACTGATCCGCATCCATCACGAACCGGATCCGGATTTTCCCAACGGCATTCCCAATCCGCTGCTGCCGGAGAACCGTGCAGCAACGGCGGACGCGGTGCGCGCGCAGGGCGCCGATCTGGGCGTGGCCTGGGACGGCGATTTCGATCGCTGCTTCCTGTTCGATGGCGATGGCCGTTTCATCGAGGGTTATTACATCGTCGGTCTGCTCGCAGAAGTCCTACTCAAGCGCGAACCGGGCGCGAAGATCATCCACGATCCGCGCCTGAGCTGGAACACGATCGATCTGGTGCAGGCTGCCGGCGGCATTGCGGTGCAGTCGAAGACCGGCCATGCCTTCATCAAGGAGCGCATGCGCAAGGAGAACGCGATCTATGGCGGCGAGATGAGCGCGCACCACTATTTCCGCGACTTCGCCTACTGCGACAACGGCATGATTCCCTGGCTGCTGGTTGCCGCCCTGATCAGCACCAGCGGCAAGTCGCTGGCCGACCTGGTCGGTGAGCGCATGCTGAAGTTTCCGGCCAGCGGCGAGATCAACCGCAAGGTGTCCAGCGTCGCGGAGGTGATTGAGCGCGTCGAGATCGAGTACGCTGCTGCGGCGCTGCATGTTGATCGCACCGACGGCCTGAGCCTGGAGTTCGCGGATTGGCGTTTCAATCTGCGTGGCTCGAATACCGAGCCGGTGCTGCGACTCAATGTGGAGGCGCGGGGAGATGCGCTGCTGATGCAGCGCCAGACCGGAAAACTACTGAGCCTGATCGATGCCTGTGCCTGATCGCGTCGCAAGTCATTCAAGCTCATCCAAGCCCGTGCTGGTCCCGGTGATTCTGGCGGGCGGCTCGGGCACTCGCCTGTGGCCCTTGTCGCGCGAAGCCTACCCGAAGCAGTTTCTCCGCATCGGCGGCGAGCACACGCTGTTGCAGCAGACCGCGCTGCGCGCGCAGCAGTTGGCGCATGCGACGCCGCCGGTGGTGATCTGCGGCGATGGACATCGCTTCATCGTCGCCGAACAGCTGCGCGAGATCGGCATCCACGATGCCGTGATCATTCTTGAACCCGCCGGGCGCAATACCGCGGCGGCGGCGGCAGTGGCAGCACTGCATGTGCAACAGCGCCATGGCGATCAGACGCTGGTGTTCCTGATGAGTGCGGATCACGTCGTTGCCGACGTGCCGGCGTTCTGCGCTGCGGCGAATCTGGCAGCGGACGCCGCCCAGGCCGGGCACCTGATGGTGTTCGGCATCAAGCCCACGCGCGCCGAAACCGGTTACGGCTACCTCAAGCGCGGGCAGGCCTTGAGCGACGGTGTCTATGCGCTCGAGCGCTTTGTCGAAAAGCCCGACGCCCAGCACGCGGCCGCCTTTCTTGCAGAGGGCGGCTACGACTGGAACGGCGGCTTGTTCCTGTTTCCCGCCGGACTGTTTCTCGCTGAGCTGAGTCGATTCGAAGCGACGTTGAATACGTCAGCGCCTGACATGGTCGCGCACTGTCGTGCGGCACTGGAACTGGCGAAGAAGGATCTCGATTTCATTCGCCTTGATCCGCAGTCCTTCATGCTGTGTCGTTCGGACTCGATCGACTACGCAGTGATGGAGAAGACCGAGAAGGCCGCGCTGGTGACGATGGATGCCGGCTGGGACGATGTCGGTTCATGGTCCTACCTCGACAAGCTGACCAAGGATGACCAGGGCAACTACAGCTACGGGGATGTACTGCTTGAGCAGAGCGAAGGCGTGCTGGTGCACAGCGAGCATCGACTGGTTGCGGCGCTGGGTCTGCGCGATCAGGTCATCATCTCGACCAAGGACGCGGTGCTGGTCACGACGCGTGAGCACGCGCAGGACGTCAAGGCCATCGTCGCGCGTCTCAAGGCCCTGAAGCGCAGCGAAGCGGATGCGCACGCCGTCGTGCATCGCCCGTGGGGCAGTTATGAAACCCTCGCCGCCGGGGCGCGGTTCCAGGTCAAGCGCATCATCGTCAAGCCGGGACAGAAGCTCAGCGAACAGATGCATCACCATCGCGCTGAGCACTGGATCGTCGTCTGCGGCACGGCCAAGGTGCGCTGCGACGATCGGGAGTTCCTGCTCAGCGAAAACCAGTCGACCTTCATTCCGATCGGCAGCCGGCATCGCCTGGAGAATCCGGGTATGCAGCCGATGGAGCTGATCGAGGTGCAGTCCGGCGGCTATCTCGGCGAGGACGACATCGTGCGCTTCGACGACATCTATGGCCGCAAGGATTCATAGGTCTCAGGAATCCAGCGCGGATGTCGTTTGACGCGCTGATCATCGGCGGCGGTGCCGCCGGCCTGATGTGTGCACTCACCGCAGCCCAGCGCGGCCGCAGCGTTCTGGTGATCGAACATGCCAACCGCGTCGGCAAGAAGATCCTGATGTCCGGCGGCGGCCGCTGCAATTTCACCAATCTGTACACGACGCCGGCGAACTTCCTGTCGCGCAATCCGCATTTCTGCAAGTCCGCCCTCGCACGCTATCGACCGCAGCAGTTTCTCGACATGGTCGAACGCCACGGCATCGCCTGGCACGAGAAGGAACTGGGCCAGCTGTTCTGCGACGACTCGTCGAAGCAGATCGTCAGGATGTTGCTCGACGAGTGCGTGGCCGTCGGCGTGCGCATCGATGTCGATTGCGCGGTCAGTGCAGTTGATGTTGTCGACGGTCAGTTCGTCATCGACAGCGCACGCGGCCGCCATCGCGCTTCTTCGTTGATCGTGGCGACCGGGGGGCTGTCGATACCCAGCATGGGGGCGACCGGTTTTGGTTACACGCTTGCAAAGCAGTTCGGACACAACGTGCTGCCGACCCGTGCCGGCCTCGTGCCGCTGACGCTGAGCGGCACGCACCAGGATCATTACGCGGATCTGGCCGGGGTGGCGCTGCCGGTCATCAGCCGTTGCACCGACACCGAGTTCCGCAACGCGATGCTGATCACCCATCGCGGTCTCAGCGGGCCGGCGATCCTGCAGATTTCATCGTACTGGCAGCCGGGCATTCCACTCGCGCTTGATCTGCTGCCGGGCGAAGACGCATTCGAGTTGCTCAGTGCGCAGCAGCAGAAGCATCCCGCGGCCGAACTGAAAACCATCCTGGGCGAACTGCTGCCCAGGCGTTTCGCGCAGCGCCTGTGCGAAGTCTGGTTCGAGAACAAGGCCATGCGCGACATCCGCAAGCAGACGCTGCGATCGATCGCGGATCAACTTCAGCAATGGCCCATCACGGCCAGCGGCACCGAAGGCTACCGCACCGCCGAAGTCACCCTCGGCGGTGTCGATACCGATGAGCTGTCGTCGAAGACCATGGAATCACAGCGCCAGAAAGGCCTGTACTTCATCGGCGAAGTCGTTGACGTCACCGGCCATCTCGGCGGCTTCAATTTCCAGTGGGCCTGGGCTTCAGGCTTTGCGGCGGGGCAGGCGGTTTAGGATAGCTTGTCGTCTGTGCGCACGGGTCGACCCGGCAGCAGAGCCTTGATCACGACGATGAGTGCGACCCAGGCCAGCACCACATCCCAGAACGCATACGCAAAGATCAGCGGTGTGCCGACCAGGTTCGCGATCGGGATGGCGTCATAGATGGCGAGCTTGTCGAGCAGGTAGCCGTGTTCGGCGCAGGCCGAGCCCCAGTTCGGCAACGCACAACCCAGCTGCGCAGACCATTCAAACGCGACGTAGACGCCGAGCACAGGTGTCGCCAGTGCAATGGAGAACACGATGAGACCGAGGATCAGCAGATTGGAGACGAAGCGCCAGAAACGGCTCGCCGAAGACTCGTTGCTCAAGGTCAGGTGCGCAGGCTGTGTGCGTTTTCGACAAACCAGCGATAGGTCTGGCGAATGCCGTCCTCCAGGCTGATCTGCGCTTTCCAGCCCAGCGCATGCAGGCGCGAGACATCGAGCAGCTTGCGCGGTGGGCCGTCGGGTTTGCTGAGGTCCTGCACGATGCGGCCTTGATAGCCGGTCACGCCCTGCACGATCTCCGCGAGTTCGCGGATAGCCACATCGCTGCCGACGCCGACGTTGATGATGTCCTCGCCGCTGTAGGTCTGCATCAGCAGCACCGCCGCTGCACCGAGGTCGTCGACGTGAAGAAACTCGCGGCGCGGGGTGCCGCTGCCCCACATGACCACTTCGGCATCATCGCGATGCTTGGCTTCGTGGAACTTGCGGATCAGTGCCGGCAGGACGTGGGCGTTCTCGAGATTGAAGTTGTCGCCCGGGCCGTAGAGATTGGTCGGCATCAGACTGATCGCGTCGAAACCATATTGCCGCCGGTACGCCTGGCACATCTTGATGCCGGCGATCTTGGCGATGGCATACCACTCGTTGGTCGGCTCCAGTGCGCCGGTCAGCAGGCACTGCTCCGGCATCGGTTGCGGTGCGAGCTTGGGGTAGATGCACGAGGAGCCGAGGAACTGCAGCTTGGTGACGCCATGCGTCCAGGCTGAATGGATCACATTGGTCTGGATCGCCAGGTTGTCGCGGATGAACTCCGCCGGGTAGACGCTGTTGGCGTGAATGCCACCGACCCTGGCTGCAGCGAGAAATACGTACTGCGGCTTCTCTTTCTCGAAGAACGCATCGACCTCGGCCTGCGCGGTGAGGTCGAGTTCGCGGTGCGTGCGCGTGAGGATCTGCGCATGGCCCGCGGCGCGCAGCGCGCGGACGATTGCCGAGCCGGCGAGGCCGTTGTGGCCGGCAACGTAGATGCGTGAATTGTGATCCATGCTGATATCGCTACGCGCTACTCGTGATGCTCGTAGACCTGGAAACCGGCGCCCTGCACGAGACGATCGCGCCGCGCGGACTTCAGATCTTCGCTCACCATTTCCTTGACCAGCTCTGCAAAGGTCGTTGTCGGCACCCAGCCCAGTTTCTCGCGGGCCTTGGTCGGATCGCCGAGCAGCGTGTCGACTTCGGTCGGACGGAAGTACGACGGATCGACGGCGACGATGCGCTGACCCGGCTTGAGCTTGAACTCGGGATTGCTGACCTTGGCGACGACGCCGATCTCATCGACGCCAGTGCCTCGCCATTCGATCTCGATGCCGAGTTCGGCGACGCTGCGATTGACGAAGTCGCGCACCGAATGCTGCACGCCGGTGGCGATGACGAAATCATCCGGCGCGTCCTGCTGCAGCATCAGCCACTGCATTTCGACGTAATCCCGCGCATGGCCCCAGTCGCGCAGCGCGCTGAGATTGCCGAGATAGAGACAGTCCTGCATGCCCAGCGCAATGCGTGAAACGGCGCGGGTGATCTTGCGGGTAACGAAGGTTTCGCCGCGGATCGGCGATTCGTGATTGAACAGGATGCCGTTGCAGGCATACATGCCGTAGGACTCGCGATAGTTGACCGTGATCCAGTAGGCGTAGAGCTTGGCGACGCCATACGGCGAGCGCGGATAGAACGGCGTGGTTTCGCGCTGCGGCGTTTCCTGGACCTTGCCGTACAGCTCCGACGTCGAGGCCTGGTAGAAGCGCGTGGTCTTCTCCATGCCGAGGATGCGGATCGCCTCGAGCAGACGCAGCGTGCCGAGCGCGTCGCCATTGGCGGTGTATTCCGGGCTCTCGAACGACACCGCCACGTGGCTTTGCGCGCCGAGGTTGTAGATCTCGTCCGGCTGCACGTTCTGCACGATACGGATCAGGTTGGTCGAATCAGTCAGATCACCGTAGTGCAGGAACAGGCGCCGGCCCGAATCGTGCGGGTCCTGGTACAGATGATCGATGCGGTCGGTGTTGAACAGCGAAGAGCGGCGCTTGATGCCGTGGACTTCGTAGCCTTTCTT
>CAZDPA010000122.1:0-12862 GCA_964507195.1 uncultured Salinisphaerales bacterium
CAGCTCGCCACGCTGGCTGTGGCGCTGCCGCTGCCGGACAGCTTGCCGCTGGATCTGCTCGCACGTCGTCCCGATGTGCTTGCAGCGCAGGCGCGCGTCGACGCCGCCAGCGCCGGGCGCAAGGCCGCACGGGCAGCGTTCTATCCGGATATCAACCTGCGCGCTTTCGCCGGCTTTGCGTCGATCGGGTTCGATCGCCTGCTTGAAGGTGACAGCAGCACCTATGGCGTCGGGCCTGCGATCCACCTGCCGTTGTTCGATTCACAGCGTCTCAAGGCGGGCTATCGCGGTGCCACGGCGAATCTCGACCATGCAGTCGCCGACTACAACGCCGTCGTGCTCGAGGCCGTGCGCCAGGTGTCTGACCAGCTCAGCAGCAGTCGTTCGATCGGCGAGCAGCTGATCGAGCAGGGGCGCGCACTCGACGCCGCCGAGCAGGCTTACGCGATGGCGCAGCGCCGCTATGCCGCAGGCCTGACGAGTCAGCTGATCGTGCTCAACGCTGAATCCCAGGTGCTCGCGCTGCGGCGCGAACTGGTGATGTTGCAGGCCAGTCTGTCGTCCGCGCGCGTGCGCCTGCTGCTGCAGCTTGGCGGAAGCTTTGATCCGAATGCTGTGTCCGTCGTGAGTCGTGGTTCTGGAGTGAAGTCATGAGTGCCCCCCAAATATCGCCCGGCAATGGCGCGCGTCAGCGCGGCCTGCAAACCCTTGCCGTTGTTGTCGCAACCGGCGTTCTCGGCTGGTCCGCATACTGGTTTCTGCATGCCCGGCACTATGAACACACCGACGACGCCTACGTCGCCAGCGATCTGATCCAGATCACCAGCGAGCAGGCCGGCACGGTCACGGCCATCCATGTCGACGACACGCAGCACGTGGAACGCGGCCAGATCCTGCTGGAACTGGACAAGGCCGATGCTCAGGTCGCAATGGCGGAGGCCGAAGCGACATTGGCCCAGGCCGTACGCGCTGTGCGCGGCTTCAATGGTCAGGTCGCGACCCTGCAGGCGCAGCGCGATCAGCGCGAAGTCGCGCTCGCCACCGCGCTCGCCAATCTGCAACGCCGGCAGTCGATTGCCGGTGACGGCGCGGTGTCCGCCGAAGAGCTTGCGCACGCGGCCGACGAAGTGAGCTCGCTGCAGGCTGTGCTGAACGCAACCCGTGAGCAGCTTGCGACCGCGCAGGCGCAGATTGACGGCACGACCGTGCAGACTCACCCGCAGGTGCTGCAGGCAGTCGCAGGTCTGCGCGAAGCTGCACTGGCGCTGTCACGCACGACGTTGGTCGCGCCGGTCAGTGGGGTGGTCGCCAAGCGTGGGGTGCAGCTCGGCGCGCGCATCGCACCGGGTACACCGCTGATGGCAGTCGTGCCCCTCGATCAGGTCTGGGTCGATGCCAACTTCAAGGAAGTGCAGCTGCAGCACATGCGCATCGGCCAGCCGGTGGAGTTGCACGCAGACTTTTACGGCAACGATGTGCTGTACCACGGGCATCTCGCCGGCCTCTCGGCAGGCAGCGGTTCGGCATTTGCATTGCTGCCGGCGCAGAACGCATCCGGTAACTGGATCAAGGTCGTGCAGCGCGTGCCTGCACGCATCGCCCTTGATCCGCAGGAGCTCAAGGAACATCCGTTGCGCGTCGGCCTGTCGATGTCAGCGCGCGTTGATCTGCGCGCGGAACCCGGCGCCAAGCCGGCGCTGCGCGCCGAACCGCAGCGCCTGCTGGCCGCGGTCAATGAATCCGCACTCGATGCGCGCATCGCAGCGATCATCACGGCCAACGCCGGCTCTGCATCTTTCTGAGCCGTGAGCGCAGCAAACGCACAGAGCGGCGCCGTGCCCCTGCAGGGCGGCGCCAAGGCGATGGTCGCGATGGCCCTTGCCCTCGGCACCTTCATGCAGGTGCTCGACACGACGATTGCCAACGTGTCGATTCCGACCATTGCCGGGAACCTCGGCGTCGCGCCGGACCAGGGCACTTGGGTGATCACCTCGTTTGCCGTAGCCAACGGCATTTCGGTGCCGTTGACCGGCTGGCTGATGATGCGCTACGGCGTCGTCCGCACCTTCGTCGTGTCGGTGCTGTTGTTCACGCTCGCATCCTTGCTGTGCGGTCTGTCGTGGAGCCTGCCGTCGCTGATCGCGTTTCGCGTGATGCAGGGTGCGGTGTCCGGCCCGATGATTCCCGGTTCGCAGGCCTTGCTGCTCGCGCTGTTTCCGCCAGAGAAGAAAGGCACCGCGCTGGCGATCTGGTCGATGACCACACTGGTTGCGCCGATCTGCGGACCGCTGCTCGGCGGATGGATCTCCGACAACTACAGCTGGCCGTGGATCTTTCTGATCAACGTGCCAGTCGGCATCGCCTGCGCGGCAATCTGCTGGGGCGGACTGAAGAATTCTGAAACACCGACACGCAAGCTGCCGGTCGATGGCATCGGCTTTGCGCTGCTCGTCGTGTGGATCGGCGCGCTGCAGATCGTGCTCGATACCGGCAAGGACGCGGACTGGTTCTCGTCGCCGCATATCGTCGCGCTGTCGATCGTTGCAGTCGTCGGCCTGATTGCCTTCCTGATCTGGGAGCTCAATGAAAAGCACCCGATCATCGACCTCTCGCTGTTCAGGAATCGCAACGTCGTGTTCGGCACGATCGCGTTGTGCATCGGTTACGGCATTTTCTTCGGCAACACCGTGCTGATGCCGCTGTGGCTGCAGACGCAGCTCGCCTACACCGCGACCTGGGCCGGCCTGGTGGCCGCGCCGAGTGGCGTCGTCGCAGTGCTGATCTCTCCGTTCATCGGCAAGATGATCGGCAAGGTCGATGCCCGGGCGATCGCGACGTTCTCGTTCGTCGCGTTCGCAATCTCATACTTCATGCGCGCCGGATACACGGCGGACGCGGATTTCTGGGCCTTCACCTACCCGCTGCTGGTGCAGGGCCTGGGCATGGGTACGTTCTTCGTCGCGATGATCACGATCAGCCTGCATGGCGTATCGCCCGAGCGCATTCCCGCGGCTTCCGGCCTGACCAACTTCCTGCGCATCACCGCGGGCAGCTTCTCGGCGTCGATCACGACCACGTTCTGGGATCGGCATCAGGTCCTGCATCAGACCAACCTCAGTGAAGCGACCAATGTTTACGATCCGGCCCTGCAGCAAACACTGCAGCAGATGTCGGCGCAGGGCATGACGCATGAGCAGTCCATCGCCGTGATGACCCACACCATGTCCGGCCAGGCGTATCTGATGTCGTCGCTCGACTATTTCTGGATTTCCGGCTGGATGTGTTTCGCGCTGATCGTGATTGTCTGGTTCGCGCGACGGCCCGATGGCGGCATGGCGATCGCTGCTGCCGACTAGGCCATCATCAACAGCAGAGCGCCGAACACGATCCGGTACCACGCGAAGATCGTGAACGTGTGGGTCTGGATGTAGTCCAGCAGCCACTTCACGGCGATGAAGGCGACCACGGCGGAGGTCACGAAGCCGACCGCAAACGCGGTCCAGTCTTCCTGGGCGAAGGCTGGTGTGCCGACCAGGCGCAGCGTCTCATAGCCGGTCGCGGCGAACATGGTCGGGATGCCGACCAGAAACGCGAACTCGGTGGCTTTCGAGCGCAGCGTCATGCCGGCGAGCATCGCCGCGAAGATCGTCGCCGCTGAGCGTGAAGTGCCGGGAAAGACCGCGGCGAGTATCTGCGCGAGGCCGACGACGATCGCGACCTTCCAGTTCAGCGTGTCGCTGACCGGCATGCGTGCTGCCATATGCTCGACCAGCAGGATCACGACGCCGCCAACGATCAGCGCCAGCGCGACCGGCGTCAACGTTTCCGGCAGTTCGAAACCGAGCTGCTTCGCGGCGAAGCCGCCGATGCAGGTGATCAGGAACGCGGCCGACAGCTTGTACAGATAGTCGCGCTGCGCCGCGTCACCGAGGCCCGAAGCCATGCCCCACAGGCGTTCGCGGTAGATCAAGACCACGGCGAGCATCGCGCCGGCCTGGATGCCGATGTTGAACAGATCCGAGCGATGGCCCAGCCACTGCTCGGCAATCAGCAGATGGCCGGTGCTGGAGATCGGCAGGAACTCGGTGATGCCCTCGATGATGCCGAGCCAGATGACGTTGATCAGATCATTCACAGCAATGGTTACACTCTTCGCTCGTTGAAGACCGCAAGATTACCCGGAGAGTGAGTCCCCGTGTCTGACAATCGTGCCCCCGTCGTGCTGGTCACTGGCGCCGCCCGCCGCATTGGAGCGGCGATTGCCCGCTGCCTGCATGCAGCGGGCTGGAATGTCGTGCTGCATGCGCATCGCTCGTATGCCGAGGTCGAGGCCCTGGCTGCGGAACTCAACGCCAACCGCGTTGATTCTGCGCACTGCGACCGTGCCGATCTGCATGATGCTGCGGCCATCGAGATGCTCGTGCGTGAAGCCAATACTCGCTGGGAGCGGCTCGATGCCCTGGTCAACAACGCGTCGAGCTACTACCCGACGCCGCTGGGCAGCATCACTGCCGCGCAGATCGACGAACTGATCGGCTCCAACCTGCGTGCGCCGCTGCTGCTGACCCAGGCCTGCGCAGCGCGCTTCGGTGAGCGCGGCGCGGTCGTCAACATCGTCGATACGCAGATCCAGCGCCCGCAGGTCGGCTACGCCCCGTACTTCGCCGCCAAGTCCGGTCTGTGGACGCTGACCGAGTCGCTTGCGCTCGAGCTTGCTCCCAAGGTGCGCGTCAACGCCGTCGCTCCGGGACACATGCTGTGGGCCGACAGAACCGGCGATGACGCCGAACGCGTGATGCAGCAGCGCGAACTCGCGCGCATTCCGCTGGGTCGCCTCGGCGGCGCAGAAGAAGTCGCACGCGCCGTGCGTTTCCTGCTGTCCGACGACGCGGCCTATATCACCGGTGCGGTGTTGCCGGTGGATGGGGGGCTGCGTCTGCGTTGAAGCTCAGCGCAGCGCGAAGGCCTCCACCTGCGCGCCGAGGGCAAGGCCGTTGCTGCCGAAGCGACGCTCCTCGAAACGCAGCGTGCCTGCGTGATCAATCGTCAGCACCGTGCAGACGCGCGTGCCGTATTCGGCGCTGCAGATGAACGGGGTCGACAGCAGGCGCTCCAGTGCCAGACCGACGCCGGTGTCCGGCAGCTCGGCATCGCTGATGGCTTTCTCGTCGGCGAGCGCGGCGAACAGGGGCTCCGTCGACGCGGTGCCGGCTGCGCACCACTGCTCCATCGTGCCGCGCAGGCGCAGCAGTTTGGGCCAGGGTGTATCCAGGCTGGCGTTGCTGACGGCATGCACGCCGCTGTGCAGGCTGCGTGGCGGCATCACCGACTGATTGCCGATGTAGACCGTCTCCGCACCGTCTCCGGGCGCATCACCGAGCAGCAGGTTGAAGCCGGCATAGCGCGATGCATCGGTGCTGAGTGCAGCGGCGTACTGCGCCGCGCTGCGCGAGCCGCGCAGGAAATCTGCGACCAGGGCACCGCGCGACGGCGCTTTGGGGTCCGGAAGCTCCATGCGGCGGACATTGGTCACGGCAGCCCAGCGGCCATCGCGATGACAGGCCATCCAGGTGCCGTTCTGCAGCAGGTCGCGGCCGCCGTAGATGTCCGGCGCGTCTTTCCACCACGCGGCGGCAGCCGCCGGGCGCGCATGGAATTCGTCGCGGTTGGCGGCGACGACGAGTCGATAACGAGAGTGCGCGCTCAGCGCGAAGGCAATCAGGCACATGTGACCAGCTTCGGGGTGGCGAAGCAGCGCGTCAACCGGGGTTCAGCAGCCGCTGCGCAGAATCCGTAGGCTGCATACTGCAAACGGTGACAAGGAATCCAATGACCACTGCAATCGTGCCCAGCACCGCGCCTGATCCTTACGTGCAGGAACGGCGCGACGAGATTCAGCGCTGGCTGGCGGCGCCGCCGGACTGGGGTACGCGCCTGATGGCCAAGCCCGGCAGGGTCGCAGCCAACGCGGCGAGCCAGCTGGTGCCGATCTCGGTACTGCGCGGCAGCCTGCGTGCGCTTGAACGCACCGCGGGGCGCGTGTCGGACAGTCGCAGCGTGCTGCGCTGGGCCGGCGTTGCCAGTCTGGATGCATTGTCCGGCTGGCCGCTGCGCAGTTGCGATCAGCTGGCCACCAGGATCGAACGTCGCGCGATGATGCTTGGCGGCACCAGTGGCGCGGCATTCGGAATCGGCGGCGCGGCCGGCATGGTTGCCGACGTGCCGACCCTGCTGACCCTCGCGCTGCGTACCATCCACCGCACGGCGTACTGCTACGGAGAGGATTGGCAGCGCGAGGAGAATCGCGGCATGGTCATCGGCGTGTTCGCCTTGGCTTCAGCCAATAGCATCGAGGAGAAGCAGGCCGCGTGGTATGCCCTGCAGAGCGGACGTGCGCTGCTCGATGCGGCCTGGCGCGACGGTGTCGAACGGGTGGCCGAGCGCGAGTTGGCCAAGGATGCGGCGCAATTCAGCCTGCAGACGCTGGCAGCGCGGATCAGCGGCAGCCTGGGCAAGCGCAAGGCGGCAGGCGTCGTTCCGGTGATTGGTGCGGTGATCGGCGGCGCGGTCAACGCCAGCTACCTGCATGACGTTGCGCTGGTCGCGCGGCGGGTACTGCAGGATCGCTGGATGCGCAGAAACACCGGTTGACCATGCTGTCTCTGCTGGCAAGGCTTCGCCTCACGCCCTAACAGGTACCTGTGATTGCCCATACCGAGGGATAGGAATAGTCTGTTGCTGCACTGCAACATAGGCCTCTCTCCGTGCCAGAATCAGCTCTGCATCATGTCGTGATCGTCGGCGGCGGCTTCGCCGGCCTGCATGCCGCCGCACGCCTCGGTCGCGCCGGCTGCCGTGTGACCCTGCTCGACAAGCGCAATTTCCAGCTGTTCCAGCCCTTGCTGTATCAGGTCGCGACCGGCGCGATTCCGCCGGGTGACATTGCGATTCCGCATCGCGTGGTGCTGCGCAAGCACAAGAACGTCAACTGTTTGACTGCGGCAGTGTTCGAGCTGGACCCTAAGACGCGTACGCTGCGCCACGAACACGGCGAGCTGCGGTACGACACGCTGATCGTCGCGACCGGCGTCAAGCACCACTATTTCGGCCGCGACAGCTGGCGCCAGTTCGCGCCGGGCCTGAAGACGGTCGAGCACGCGCTGGAGATCCGCCGGCAACTGTTCTCGGCCTTTGAACTGGCCGAGGCCAGCAATGATCCGGTTGAGCGCGCACGCCTGATGCGTTTCGTGATCGTCGGCGGCGGCTCGACCGGCGTTGAACTTGCGGGTGCGATCGGTGAGCTTGCGCAGAAGACGATGGTGGCCGACTTCCGCAATATCGATTCGCGCAATGCGCAGGTGCTGCTGGTCGAGGGCGCCGAGAACGTGCTGCCCATGTACGCGCCCAGGTTGCAGCAGGCGGCGCGCAAGCATCTCGAACAACTTGGCGTCAGTGTCCGCACGCGGACGATGGTCGAAGACATCGGGGCTGACTTCGTTCGCATGCGCAGCGGCAATGACATCGAGACGGTCGAAGCCGCGACTATTCTCTGGGCAGCAGGTGTGCGGGCCTCGTTCTTCGGCGAAATCCTTGCCGAGCGCACCGGCGTGCTGCTCGATCGCGGAGGCCGCGTGAAGGTCGAGGCGGACTGCTCACTGCCGGGTTATCCGGAAATCTTCGTTGTCGGCGATCTTGCGCGTCTGACCGATGCCGTCGGCCGTGACGTGCCGGGCCTTGCGCCGGCCGCGATCCAGCAGGGGCGCTATGTGGCCGACGTGATCACCCGTCGCCTGCGCAACAAGTCAGTCCCCAGGGCGTTCCGCTACCGCGATCTGGGTTCGATGTCGGTGATCGGCATGAACCGCGCCGTGGGCGACCTGCGCTTCATCAAGGTCACCGGCATCATCGCCTGGATGATCTGGGCTTTCGTCCACATCATGTCGCTGATCAGCGTCGAGCAGCGTCTGCGCGTGTTCCTGCAGTGGACCTGGAAATACTTCACGCGCAAGGAAGGCGACCGGCTGATCACCGGGGCTCCACCGAAAACGCGGCAGCTGCGGCTGGCGCACCAGAAAGCGTTGGAAGACTAGGGCCGGGTAGCCGTACCGCGGCACTGTGTCACGTTTCCGACACTTGGCTGACATACACTGACCGGCCTGATGTATCCGGGACTAACGTGATGACCAACGAAGCTCCGACGCTGGAGTTCCAGCCCACAGACCTGTTCCTGAACCGCGAGCTGTCGCTGCTCGAGTTCAACCGGCGAGTGCTCGAACAGGCCAAGGACGAGCGCGTACCGCTGCTCGAACGCCTGAAGTTCCTGTGTATCTCCAGCTCCAATCTCGACGAATTCTTCGAGATTCGCGTTGCCGGACTGCAGCAGATGGCCGAGCTGACGCCGAATCAGCGCGGTACCGAAGGCATGACGCCGGGCGAGACCCTGGTCGCGATTAGCGCCCGGGCACACGAGCTGGTTGATGCGCAGTACGACGTCTTCAACAACATCATCCTGCCGGCGCTGGAGAAGGAACGCATCCGCTTCCTGCGGCGTTCGGAGTGGACGACGGAACAGGACGCCTGGCTCAAGAACTATTTTCAGAACGATCTGCTGCCGGTGCTTTCACCGATCGGTCTCGATCCGGCGCATCCGTTCCCGCGCATCCTCAACAAGTCGCTGAACTTCATCGTCCAGCTGTCCGGCAAGGACGCGTTTGGCCGCAATACCGGATTTGCAGTTGTGCAGGCACCGCGTGCACTGCCGCGTCTGATCCAGTTGCCGGCAGATGTACCGGGTACCGGCCCCAGCGATTTTGTGTTCCTGTCGAGCATCATCCACGCCTATGTCGATGATCTGTTCCCCGGCATGGAAGCAACCGGCAGCTACCAGTTCCGCCTGACGCGCAATTCCGATCTGCTGGTCGACGAGGAAGAAGTCAAAGACCTGATGGAGGCGCTCGAAGGCGAACTGTCGCAGCGCCAGTGGGGCGATATCGTCCGCCTCGAGGTCGCGCACAACTGCCCGGAGCATCTGTGGCAGTACCTGATGGAAGTTGCGCAGCTGACGCCGGCTGATGTGTACCAGGTCAACGGCCCGGTCAACCTGCATCGTCTGATGACGATGCCGGACATGGTTGATCGCGCCGATCTCAAGTACGCAGCACATACACCGCGCGTGCCCAAGGTGTTCAACGGTCCGGATCTGTTCGCGGCGATTCGCGAGCGCGACCTGCTGCTGCATCATCCGTATGAATCGTTTGTGCCGGTCGTCGATTTCCTGCGCCACGCAGCACGCGATCCCAAGGTGCTGGCGATCAAGCAGACCCTGTACCGCACTGGCGACAAGTCGGCGATCGTCGATGCGCTGCTCGAAGCGGCGCGCAACGGCAAGGAAGTCACCGTCGTCGTCGAGCTGCGCGCACGCTTCGACGAAGAAGCCAACATCGATCTTGCCGAACAGTTGCAGGATGTCGGCGCGCACGTCGTCTATGGCGTGGTCGGCTACAAGACCCACGCGAAAATGTGCCTGGTCGTGCGCCGTGAGGATGCGGCTGCGCCCGGCGCCTCCAACCTGCGCCACTACGCGCATCTGGCCACTGGCAACTACCATCCGCGCACGGCGCGCATGTACACCGACTACGGTCTGTTCACCGCCGATCCGCAGATCTGCAAGGACGTCCATGCCGTGTTCCTGCAACTGACCAGTCTTGGCAAGCTGACCAAGCTCAACCGCCTGCTGCAGTCGCCGTTCACGTTGGCGAAGATGCTGCACGCCAAGATCGATCGCGAGATCGAGCACGCCAAGGCGGGCAAGCCGGCGACGATCCTCGCCAAAATGAACTCGCTGGTCGAACCGGAGATCATCCAGGCGCTGTACCGCGCTTCAAAAGCCGGCGTGAAAATCCAGCTGATCGTGCGCGCGATGTGTTCGCTACGCCCTGGCGTGCCGGGTCTGTCCGATAACATCGAAGTGCGTTCGATCATCGGCCGTTTCCTCGAACACCAGCGCTGCTATTACTTTGCCAACGGCGGTGACGGCGAGCTGTACCTGTCGAGCGCCGACTGGATGGAGCGCAATCTGTTCCGCCGGGTCGAAGTCGCTTTCCCTGTGCTCGACAAGAAAATCCGCGAACGCATTCTCGGCCACCTGCACGCTTACTTCGCCGACACCGCACAGAGTTGGCTGCTGCAGGCCGACGGTAGCTACAGCCAGCCAGATCGGGATGGCAGCGTGGCGGTGCAGCAGAAGTTTCTCGACGAAGGCGGGTAGGGATCGGATCCCGTAGCCCGGGTGCAGTCCGGGCTACGACTCAGGTCAGCAGCTTGACCTTGAGCTGCGCCGCTGTCAGGTACTCGGTTTCCTGCTCAAGGTCGGCAATTGTCAGCGGGTGATCTGCGAGCCAGGTTTTGCGGTTGAAGCTCAGGTCGTAGCCACGGCGGTTCGCGGCGACGCGCACCGGTGGTTTGAGATCGGGCGCGCGTGAGCGATGCAGCAGGTAAGCGAGCCGCAGGATCATCGCCAGACGCTTGAGGGGTTCGACCCAGATCGTCGGGACCTCGTCGAAGGTTTCCAGCGCGAAGCGGCCGCGGTGCAGGCGTACCAGCGCGGCGAGCAGACGCTGCTCGGTCTGCGAAAAGCCCTGCAGGTCGCTGTTGCGCACGATGTACTGGCTGTGTTTGTGGTAGCCGTTATGGGTGATCGCGAGGCCGACTTCATGCAGACG
Source organism: uncultured Salinisphaerales bacterium (assembly GCA_964507195.1). Lineage (GTDB taxonomy): Bacteria > Pseudomonadota > Gammaproteobacteria > Nevskiales > Nevskiaceae > Solimonas. The sequence goes on from CAZDPA010000122.1 coordinate 10,722, forward strand.
CGCCGCCCATTCGAGGTACTGGCGCGCAAGGCGTGACTCCAGTCCCCAGGTCTTGCCGACCTGATCGAGGATCTTCAGCGCGGTCTGCGACAGGCTGTCGGCGTGGATCTGATCGACTGCATAGCGACTCGCCATCGCGCGCACAGAATCATTGCGCACATCGCGATTGCTGAGACGACCGAGCAGGTCGTAGACCACGCCTTCGCGCAGTGCGCGTTCCGAGGTCTGCATCTCCTCGATACCGAGGGCATCGAACACGCCGGCGAGCACTGCGAGGCCGCCGACAAACACCGGGCGGCGGTCGTCGCGCAGATCGAGGAAGTCGATTTCATCGACGTGCTTGCGCGTCAGCACCAGTTCGACTGCGCGTTCGATGTCGAGACGGCCGATGTGCTGGTCGCTCCAGCCCTGGGCGCGGATCACGCGCCAGATGCCGCGCACGGTGCCGGAGCTGCCGATGGCGATATCCCAGCCGGCCTTGCGATAGCGCCGTTCGAGGAACTCCAGTTCGACCCGGGCCGCCAGGCGTGCGCGGCGGAAGTTCGCCGGGCTGATCTTGCCGTCCCCGAAGAAGCGCTCGGTGTGTACGACGCAGCCGAGCGAGACCGACTCCATCATGCGCGGACTGGCGCCGCGGCCGATGATCAGTTCGGTGCTGCCGCCGCCGACATCGACGACCAGGCGTCGCGCGCTGGCGCTGTCCATGCCGTGGGTGACGCCACCATAGACCAGGCGCGCTTCTTCAAGGCCGGAGATGATTTCGATCTCGTGGCCGAGCGCGGCCTCGGCGGCGAGGTGGAAGTCGCGGCTGTTGCGCAGGCGGCGCATGGTGTTGGTGCCGACCGCGCGAACTCGCTCCGGCGCAATGCCCCGCAGGCGCTGGCCGAAGCGGCGCAGGCAGTCGAGTGCGCGCAGGACCGCGGCGGGCTCCAGGCGTTTGTCGGCATCCAGGCCACCGGCGAGGCGCACCGGCTCGCGCAGACGGTCGACGACCTGGACGTCGGCGCCGTCGGCACGGGCGACAATCATGTGGAAGCTGTTGGAGCCCAGATCGACCGCAGCCACCTCATGCGGACCGTTCGGCGTGCCGCCGAAGACCGTGCTCATCTGCGCAGAGACCCGAAAATCCAGGGATCAGCGCGATGCGTTACGGCGTGGGCAAGCGGGTCGGCAGGTCGGCAGTATTGAAGCGGCATGCGTTGATTTTGAAGGGTTCGCACAGGCTTTGCGCGCGGATCAGCGGCTTCGCCGCCTCCTTGGCGTCGTTCAGGGACTGCCGTTTGAGCGTCGGCAGGGTATCAGTTTGACTGTTGCAGTCACCAGCTTCGGCGCCGTCTACCCATGCCGCGCGTTGACCCGAGCGCGCAATTCCCTGAACATATCGCCCCTTGTATCGACACTTACTGTAATTTCCCTGGAGTCCCAGACATGAAGCATGCGCGTTGGGGCGTGATCGCCCTTGCCGCCGCTATCTTTGCGCCCGTTGTTTCGGCGCAAGGCGACGCCGACGCGGGTCGCGTCAAGGCCAATACCTGCATGGGGTGCCACGGCATTCCCAAGTACAACAATGCCTATCCGACCTACCGCGTGCCGAAGATTGGCGGGCAGGCGGCGGCGTATATGGAAGATGCCCTGAAAGCCTATCGTTCCGGCGCGCGTCCGCATGGGACGATGCATGCGCAGGCCTCTAACCTGACCGATCAGGACATCGCGGACATTGCGGTCTTCATGTCCACGGTCGCCGCACACTAAGGGTAGAGACATGAAGCGCATCATTGCTGTTGTCCTGTTGTCCGGCTTTTCGCTGGCCGTGGCTGCCGAGACCGCGGTGCCGGAAAAGGCCGCGGCCTGTGCCGCCTGCCACGGTGAAGGCGGGGCCAAGCCTATTGCTCCGAACTATCCGATTCTTGCAGGCCAGTACGCCAATTACCTTGAGCATTCGCTCAAGGAATACCGTTCCGGCGCGCGCAAGAACCCGGTCATGTCGACCCAGGCCGCAGGCCTGACCGACAAGGAGATCGAGGAACTCGCGCATTACTTCGATCGCTACCCGAGCACGCTGCACACGCCAAACGTGCATGCCACGGCCGGCGCGGCGCATCGCGAGTAAGGCTGCAATCCTGCGGCTGGTGGTTCACAGC
>CAZDPA010000123.1:0-7043 GCA_964507195.1 uncultured Salinisphaerales bacterium
CGCAGCAAGCGTGTTCTGGAGTCTGGACATGTTAGGGCCTGCTAACGCTATGGCCGCCACTGTGACGGAGACAGTTTTGGTGCAGAGCAAGGAACGAAGAGCGATGTGTACTTGATGTACATGAGCGACGAGTGACGCGGCGCTGCGCCAAAACTGTCCCGCCCCTCCGGGGTGCTACCAGATTTGCGGCCATGCGGCGTTGCGACCTCCTCATTTGGAGTCACCAAACTTCGTCGGCCGCGCCTTGCCTGGCCACAAATCTGGTGGCATCACAGTGGTGTCCATAGCGTTAGCAGGCCCTAGGTTAAATTGATGCCTTCGAGCTTGGCGATCGTGAAGATGTCCTTGTCGCCGCGACCGGACAGATTGACGACCAGGTGCTTGTCGGCACCCAGTTCCGGCGCAAGTTTTCTGGCGTAGGCGAAGGCATGCGCCGATTCCAGTGCCGGGATGATGCCTTCGATGCGCGTCAGCTCGTGGAATGCGGCCAGCGCTTCATCGTCAGTGGCGGAAACGTAGCTCACGCGACCGCTGTCCTTGAGCCAGGAATGTTCGGGACCGACGCCCGGGTAGTCGAGGCCGGCCGAGATCGAATGCGTCGGCTGAATCTGGCCATTCGCGTCGGCCATGATGTAGGTACGGTTGCCGTGCAGCACGCCCGGCTGGCCGGCCGACAGCGGCGCGGCATGATCCGGCGTGTCGATGCCGCGGCCGCCGGCTTCGACGCCGTACATCGCGACGCTCTTGTGCTCGATGAACGGATGGAACAGACCGATTGCGTTGGAGCCACCGCCAACGCAGGCGACCAGCGCATCCGGATGACGGCCGAACTGTTCGACGCTCTGCGTCATCACTTCGCGGCCGATGATGGCCTGGAAGTCACGCACCAGCGTCGGATACGGATGCGGGCCGGCCACGGTGCCGATGACGTAGAAGGTGTCGTCGACGTTCGTGACCCAGTCGCGCAGGGCTTCGTTCATCGCATCCTTCAGCGTGCGCGTGCCGCTCTTGACCGGAACGACTTCGGCGCCGAGCAGCTTCATGCGAAACACATTCGGCGACTGGCGCTCGACATCCTCGATGCCCATGTAGACGACGCACTTCAGACCGAGGCGCGCGGCGATCGTCGCCGAGGCCACGCCGTGCTGGCCGGCACCGGTCTCCGCGATGATGCGGGTCTTGCCGAGATGCTTGGCCAGCAGCGCCTGGCCGATGGTGTTGTTGATCTTGTGCGAACCGGTGTGATTGAGGTCTTCGCGCTTGAGCCAGATCTGCGCCCCGCCCCACAGCTTGCTCAGCCGCTGGGCGTGATACAGCGGCGAAGGCCGGCCAACGTAGTGCTTCAGGTCGTGGTCCAGCTCGCGCTGGAATTGCGGATCTTGCCGACGACTGTCATACGCGGCTTCGAGCTGGCGCAGCGGCTCCATCAACGTCTCGGCGACGAACTGTCCACCGTAGGGGCCGAAATGGCCGCGGGCTTGTGTCGGGGTATCACTCATGACGGGCTCTACTCGGGAACTCAAACAGTGCAGCGGTCTGCACAGGTAACGAAACGCTCATGTATTACGTCCATCCGCGCGGCGTACCGCCTGCACGAAGGCTTTCATTTTCTCAGGATCCTTGATCCCCGGTCGGGTCTCGATCCCGCTGGACACATCGACCGCGTACGGCCGCACCAGACGCACCGCACGCGCGACATTGGCCGGATTCAAACCACCGGCCAGAACCAGTGGCTGCTTCACCGTCTGCACCTGCGACCAGTCGAAGGTTTCACCCTGTCCACCCATCGCGCCCGGTGCATTGCCGTCGAGCAGCAGGCCGCGGGCGCGCTTGTAGCGCCGCGATTCCCTGCCCAGATTCACGGCACCTTTCATTGCGATGGCCTTGAGGTAAGGCAGACCGAAGCTGGCGCAGAACTCGGGCGATTCCGCACCATGAAACTGCAGCAGATCAGGTCTGACAGCGCCGATCGCCTTGCGCACTTCGGCTTCCGTGGCATTCATGAACAGCGCGACGGCATCGACAAACGGCGGCAACTCCGCGCGGATCGCGGCAGCGCGCTTTAAATCAACGACGCGTTTGCTCTGCGGCACCAGCACGAAACCCACTGCATCAACGCCCAGCGCGACAGCCGCTTGCGCGTCCGCCTTGCGGCAGATCCCGCAGAACTTGATTCGGGTACGTGACACGGGCTGCGATGGAGGCCTAAACGGACGGAAAAATCAGCGGAGGTGGCGCCGGGAGGGCGAATTCTGCCGGATATTCCGGGCCCACGAAATACAGACCTTCGGCAGGAGCGGTCATTCCGGCCCGTGTGCGGTCGAGACTAGCCAGCACTTCACCGACCCATTCAACCCTTTCCTTGCCCAGTCCGACCAGCAACAGGGTGCCAACGATGTTGCGCACCATGTGATGCAGAAAAGCGTTGCCGCAGACATCGAAGCTGAGCATGTCGCCGCTGCGGCGCACGCTGATCGCCTCGATCGTGCGCACCGCGGTCGGTGACTGACACTGCGAACCGCGCAGCGCCGAGAAATCATGCTTGCCGACCAACGCCTGCGCGGCACAGTGCATGGCGTCGGCATCGAGCGCCTGCGGCCACCAGCCGGCGCGGTAACGCAGCAGGGCGCTGCGGACGCGGTGGTTGTGCAGCACGTAGCGATAGCGCCGGCGCAACGCGCCGTAGCGCGCGTGGAACCGGTCGGACACCGGGATGATCCAGCGCATCGCGACATCGTCCGGCAGCATGCTGTTGGTGCCGAGCAGCCAGGCATGTTCGCTGCGCTGGGCCTGCACCTCGAAATGGACGACCTGCTGCACGGCATGCACGCCGGTATCGGTGCGACCCGCAGTGATGGTTTTGACCGGCTGCGCCGAAATGCGGCTCAAGGCCTGCTCCAGCACGTCCTGCACCGTGCGCCGGCCTTCCAGCGCCTGCCACCCGGAAAACGCAGTGCCCGCGTACTCGATGCCTGCAGCGTAGCGCCTACCGACCCCGTCCATCATGGAGCTTGTCATGGAGTCCAGCCGTGCAGCACCACCAGCACGGTCAGCGGCAAGGCCCACTCCCACCAGCGTGGCAGCGCGCTCGGCGGCAGACTCATCGGCGTAGCAGGTGCGGCCGCCGTGGTTTCGATGTCAACAATCACCGCAGCGGCGCGATCCAGCAGGCTTGCACCGCCACCATCGCGGCTGATCTGCGCACGCAATTGCAGGACGGTATCGAGGGCCAGCGCCAGGCGCAGGCCAATGCGCCGGTTATCCACTCCGAATGGTCGCAGCGGTCGCAGCAGAAGTTCGATGGCAGGCACCAGATCACCGACAGGCGTCACGGCAAGCAGCAGATAGACCAGCGTCAGCAGGTTGATGATGACCAGCGCCCTACGCGCACCCTCGCTCAGGCCCTCGCTGCTCAAGCCGGGCAGTTGCGGCAGCAGCGGCGTACCGGGCGTAAACGCGCCATAGAGCACGAAGATCGCGATCAGCAGCCAGCGCAGACGCACCAGCCCCTGCGCAAGGTGGCGCAACGCGCCCGCAGCGTGCCAACGGTAGAGCCCCAGAAACAGCACTGCCAGCACGGTCAGTGCTGGCAGGCTCATCATCGGCAAGGCGGTCGCTAGCGCCAACAACAGCAGCAGGCGGATCGCCGGGTTCAGTGCGAAGGTTGGTTTATCCAAGCATCTGCAGCAGCGTGGCGGCGTCCTGCTTCTGCGCATCGTTGCCCTGCTGCATCACCTCGCCCAACAGCGACCGCGCCATCTCGTTGTCACCCATGTCGACATAGGCACGCGCCAGGTCGAGCTTGGTCGCCGCATCGTCGGCACCGGAGACGGCGAAACCACCGTCCAGATCGCCAAGATCGACATTGTCCAGGCCGACGTCGCCAGCGCCGAAATGCGTTTCGGCCGTGGCGGTGCTCATGGTCGATCCAAAACTTGCAATGTCCGGCAGGGCCTTGCCCTTCATGCCTGCCAGCGTCGGAACTTCGGAAGTGGTCAGGTCGAAGGCAATACCGGCGTCGACATCGCCCTTGGCTTCCTCAAAGTCGAGCGCCTCGATCGCGGCCTTTGCAGGCTCGCCGACTTCCAGATCAAAGTCGAGAAAGGCGGCGTCATCTGCTGACGATACTGCCGATTTCGAGTTTGACGCAGGGGGCGGCGAGGACGGCGCCGGGGCAGCGAGATCAAATTCACCCAGGTCAAACTCGATCGAGCCTTCGGTGTCGCGCGGTTCCGGGTCAGCGGCTGCCGTGACCTTGGAAGCAGCTGGCTGAGGCGTGGGATCGTCGAAGCTGTCGAGCGAGAAAGCGAGATTGCCGGTATCCCCGACCTTGGCAGCCACGTCGGTGGTGGCGCCGAGATCGAGGTCCACGGCGTCGTTCTCGACCGCTGAACCGCCCTGCGTCGCTGCGAACAGGCCCGATGACGGCGCCAGCTGCTGGCCCATGATGGCGATCTTCTGCCATTCGGTGCCGCTGATCAGCGGCCGCAGCGCGCCGGCGGTGGCCTCGAACTCGGCGGCCTTGCCGGCGGCGAAGTAGGTTTCGGCCAGTTTGATCTGCAGATCGGCACGGGATGGCTCCTTGCCGATTGCCTGCTTGAGCAGCAGCGCCGCTTCGTCGAACAAACCATAGGCCAGATGGAAATCGGCCTCCGACAACGGATCGTTGGTATCCAGATTGATCTGCATGGTCTGGGATTCGAATTGCCCAGTCAGATCGAAGTCCAGATTCTGCGGCTTGCCGCCATCCGACAAGGTGATGTCACCCATCCGCTGCGCAGTCTGCTCGAGCGGCAGGTTCGCAAGCTGGATCTCCTGCGGCCGAATCTGCTGCGTCTCGACGTCCAGCGCAGGCATCCGCTGCGTCGGCATATCCGGCATCGGCGGCGGCGCGAACTGTTGAGTCTTTACCGCCGGGGCTTCCTTGGCACGCCCGACGTCGCGATCCAGATCACGGTCCAGCTCCTCGAGCTTCTGGCGTGGATTGCTCGGCTTGACCACCGGCTCACTGGGCTTGGGCGTCGCTGCGGGGCGCGCGATGGCACCACTGCCCAGCGCCGAGAAATCGCCCTCCGCATTGCGCTTCGAACGGAAGCGCGACACCAGCATGATTCCGCCCAATAAAACGACCAAACCCGCTATCAAAGGTAGCAGGAGGGTTTCGAGCAGACCGGATTCTTTTTTCGGTCGCTTCTTTTTGACGCTGTCGACGACAATGTCCTGAGTGGTTGCTTCCGCCGCTGGTGTAGGCGCCACTTCACCGGTTTCCTGCGCCGCCCCCTCGGCAATCGTCAGGGTTGGCGTACTTTCAGTCGACGATGGATCCGCGGTCTGACTTGGGTCCGCAGTTGCCGGATCCATTGCGATGGCGGGAGCTTCAAGCGCCGCATCCGGACTGGCTTCGGCAGTGGCTTCGGCGGTCGGCAGCGCAGTCGGTTCGACCGTCGGCACAGCCGTCGGAATCGGAGTCGGTTCCGCAGTAGGGAGGGCGGTGGGCCTGGCTGTCGGTGCCGGTGTCGCCGGAGTTTCGATCGGCGCAATGGCGGCGGTTTCCACCGCCGGTTCCGCACGGGCGCGCTGCCGGGCTGCTGACGGAAGGCCACGCAGACGACGCACTTCTTCCTTGGCAGCGGCGGCCGATACGGCCATCACAGCGTCGGCGTCGGGCAACTGCAGCATTGCGCCCTTTCGCAGGCCATTGATGCCGCCATCGAACGCAGCCGGATTGCCGGTATATATCGCCAGCAGCACCTGATCCATGCTGGCACCCTGCGGACGCGCACGGGTCGCGATGCTCCAGAGGGTTTCACCGGCGCTGATCGGACCATAGCTGCCAGCCGCCGCAATGGGGGTACCCGCAGTTTCCGGCGTGTACGAGGCTTCGCTTTCCTTCGCGGTCGGTGCGTCGTAGACAGGCGTCTCGGGCTCGCTGACGGCGACCGGCTCTACCGGACGTGACGCCGCTGGTTCGCTGCGAGTCGGCTCTGCATAAGTCGGTTCGACTGCCGGCGACTCAGCCGGGGTCACGGCAACGGCCTGACTGGTTTCGCTGACAGTTTCGTAAAAGTCGGAATCGGCAGACTCGGGCGGAACATACTCGGCCGGGTCCAGGAACATCGAATATTCGCGGATGATCTTGTTGCCGCGATCACGGACGTCCAGCAGGAGCAGGACGAAGGGTTCACGCGCGGGCTGGTCACTGCTGACCTGGATATAAGGCGCGCCGTCTTCCTTGACTTCGAAACGCAGCGTCGACAGATACGGAATCCGTTCGACCCCGGCGCGATCGAATTCGGCATTGCCGGCAACGGCGACTTTCAGATCGCTGACGACGTCATCCGGCGCCGCATTGATCGCGATCCGCGCGGACAGCGGCTGGTTGAGGCGCGAACGAACGTCGATATCTCCGAGGCCCAGCGCGACTGCCGCTGAAGCCCACGCGATGATCGACACTATGGCCATTCCCTGGACCGTACGACTCATCTTCTCTCCGGCATCCAACCTGCACCCCCAAGTATTCATACGGCAGGTTAACTAACGCGTATAACCCCTTTTATACCCTAACAATTATAAATAGTCACGAACCAGAATTTCAGCACAGACCACGGCATTGAGGGCGGCTGCCCGACGGATGTTGTCGGTGGTCAGCCACAGGGACAGGCTTTCCGCGCCGGCACCGGGCCGGATGCGTGAAACCCGCACCGCCGGCTCGGCGGCCGCGTCGGCCACCGGAGACGGGATTTCGGCCGGATCCAGGCTGTCGAACAGCACGAGCCCCGGCGCCGCACGTAGAGCGGTCTGTGCGGCAAACAGATCGATCGGGCCGTCAAAGGCCAGTTCCACTGCGATGCCGTAGCCGTAGAAGCTCGCGGTCTGGACCAGATGAATGCCGACGGCCAGCTCCGGCAACTGCAGCAGCTCGCGCAGGTCGGCGACGATTGTCGATTCGCGCTCGGTCCGGCCTTCTGCGCCGGCGAGGCCGATCTGGCCGATGACGTTGAACGCGATCTGCTGCGGAAAGTGGGTGCGCTGGTAGTGGCGGG
>CAZDPA010000123.1:7053-12735 GCA_964507195.1 uncultured Salinisphaerales bacterium
GCGGGCGTTGAGCAACGCAGTGGTCTCGCGGGCGAGATCCTCAAGCGCGGCACGGCCACCGTCAGAAGCCGGCACCATCGCGGTGGCCGTGATCCGCCGCAACGCTCCCAGGGCCAGCAGCGGCTGCGTAGCCAGCGCCAATGGCACCAGCAGGCGATCCGGCGCACCGACAATGCCGCGATCGTTGAAACGCGCGAGATCACGCGGATTGATCTCGGCAATCACCCGCGGAATCTGCGAATCCTGCCAGGCCATGCCACTCGCATCGACGACCACGCACCCGGCATCGGCGGCGCGTTCGGCAACGCCTGCGAACTGCGGATCTTCGCCACACAGGAAGGCCAGCTGCACCTGACTGAAATCGAAACTGGCGGCGTCTTCGACGAGCAGGCTGCGCCCGGCAAATTCCGTCGTCGCATCCTCCTCAGGCTCCAGCGACAGCGCACTGATCTCGGCCGCCGGAAAGCGGCGCTCCGCGAGCATTTCCATGATCGCGGAGCCCACCGGGCCTTCTGCACCGATGACCGCTACATCCAGACGATTCGACACTGAGGCGCAACCCGCAAAAACAATAGGACGCGGAGTTTAACGCCCTCAGCCCATTCCATGGACGATGCGGAGCATGCGACGCAAGCGGCAGGGCCGCGAGTAGCGTGCACGGCCCCCGGGGCTCGGGCCTTGGGATGTCAGCGTGACGAGCGGCGCCGAACCGCTGCGTCAGCCATGCACTTCCAGCACGATGCGCAACATGCGACGCAGTGGCTCAGCAGCGCCCCACAGCAGCTGGTCGCCAATCACGAAGGCCGACAGATAGCCCGGCCCGAGGTTGAGTTTGCGCACGCGACCGACGCCGATCTGCAGGCCACCGGTGATCGACGCCGGGGTCAGTTCCCTGACCGTGACCGGCTTGTCGTTCGGCACCCACTTCACCCATTCATTGCTCGAACGGATGATGGATTCGATCTCCGCAAGCGGCAGGTCGCGCTTGAGCTTGATCGTCAGCGCGAGGCTGTGACAACGCATCGCGCCGATGCGCACGCACAGGCCGTCGACCGGAATGATCGAGTCCGGCGCAGTGTTGCCGAGAATCTTGTTGACCTCGGCCTGGCCCTTCCATTCTTCCTTGGACTGGCCGTTGTCGAGCTGCGAGTCGATCCACGGGATCAGGCCACCGGCGAGCGGCGCACCAAAGAATTCGGTCGGCACGTCATTGCGGATCGTCGCGGCAACCTTGCGATCGATGTCGAGGATCGCCGAAGACGGCGTTGCCAGCTCATCGGCCACTGCCGCATTGATCACGCCCATGCCCTTGAGCAGTTCGCGCATGTGGTTCGCGCCACCGCCCGAAGCCGCCTGATAGGTCATTGAGCTGACCCACTCGACGAGGCCATCGCGGAACAACCCGCTGATGCCCATCAGCAGGATCGAATTGGTGCAGTTGCCGCCGATGTAGTTCCTGACGCCCTTGGCAAGCGCCGCGTCGATGACCTTGCGATTGACCGGATCGAGAATGATCACGGCGTCGTCCTTCATGCGCAGCGCGGACGCGGCGTCGATCCAGTAGCCGTCCCAGCCGCTGGCGCGCAGCTTGGGGAAGATCTCGTTGGTGTAGTCGCCGCCCTGGCAGGTGATGATCACGTCCATCGCCTTGAGCGCGTCGATGCTGTTCGCATCCTTGAGCGCCGGCGTGTCCTTGCTACCGATCTTCGGCCCTGCCCCGCCGGCACTGGAGGTGCTGAAGAAATGCGTCTCGACGAGGTCGAAGTCGCGCTCTTCCTGCATCCGCTGCATCAGCACCGAACCGACCATGCCGCGCCATCCCACCATGCCCAGCTTCTTCATCTTGATTCTCTGATTGCGTGATTACCTGCGGAACGCAGCGACGAAAGCGTCGCCCATTTCACGAGTGCCGATGACCTTCTCGCCTTTCTGCGCAATGTCACCGGTGCGATGGCCGGCCTTGAGGACTTGCTTGACCGCTGTGTTGATGCGCTCAGCCAGATCACTGCGGTTGAACGTGTACTGGAACATCATGCCGACCGACAGGATCGTCGCCAGTGGATTCGCCTTGTTCTGGCCGGCGATGTCCGGCGCACTGCCGTGGCTGGGTTCATACAAACCCTTGTTGTTCACGTCGAGCGACGCCGATGGCAGCATGCCGATGGAACCTGCGAGCATCGAGGCTTCGTCGGACAGGATGTCGCCGAAGATGTTGCCGGTGACCATGACGTCGAACTGCTTCGGCCACTTGACCAACTGCATCGCCGCATTGTCGACGTACATATGGCTCAGCTCGACGTCCGGGTACTGCTTGCCGACGCGGATCATCACCTCGCGCCACAGCCGCGAAGTCTCCAGCACGTTCTCCTTGTCGACCGAGCACAGGCGCTTGCTGCGCTTCTGCGCGGCCTGGAAGGCGACATGCGCGATGCGCTCCACCTCCGGCACGCTGTAGTGCATCGTGTCGTAGCCTTCCTCGGCACCATCGGCATTCGTGCGGCGACCGCGCGGCTGGCCGAAATAGATATCGCCGGTCAGCTCACGCAGGATCAGCAGATCGAGGCCGGCGATGACGTCCGGCTTGAACGAGGACGCTGCCGCCAACTCCTTGTAGGCCAGCGCGGGACGCAGGTTCGCGAACAGGCCCAGATCCTTGCGGATACCGAGAATGCCCTGCTCCGGCCGCACCGCACGCGGTAGCGCGTCGTACTTCGGGCCGCCAACCGCGCCCATCAGGATCGCATCGGCCGCACGCGCGGCCTTCTGCGTGGACTCCGGGTACGGATGACCTTCGGCGTCATAGGCCGCGCCGCCGAGATGGCCGAAGGACCACTCGATCTGCTCGCCTTCGGCCTTGAGCACCTCAAGCACCTTCACGGCCTCGGCCATGATCTCGGTGCCGATGTAATCGCCGGGCAGGATGAGAATTTTCTTGGCGCTCATGTTCAGACTTTGTGGGCTATGAATCGGAGACGGACGTAATCGGCCGTCCAGGAACCGCTGGAACCCTGAAGTTGCGGACGCAGCCGCTCACTGACGGCATCCAGCAGCGCATCACGTGCGGCGCCGGACACCGACGCCAGGAAGGGCTGCGCGAAAGTGTCAAGCCAGCCGCGCACATCGGTCGGCAGCGGCGTCGGGCGCGGATAGGTTTCGATCCGCGTCACGGCAAACCCGGCCTGCTCCAAGCGCGCGCGATATTCGTCGACACTCGGGAAATACCAGGGATCGACGACCAAGGGATCGAATCCCCGCGCATACAACTCGGCATGCAGCGCCGCGCGTATGCTCTCGACATTGCCGGCACCCCCCATTTCCGCGACGAAGCGGCCTCCGGCTTTGAGCGCGCGATGCACGCCGCCGATCACCGCCTGTGGATCGCGCTTCATCCAGTGCAGCGCTGCATTTGAAAACACGGCATCGAACTCGGCATCGAAGCCGAGCGCCTGCCCGTCCATGATCCGCACATCGATGCCGCGCTGGCCCGCGGCCTGTGCCAGGGCCGGACTGGCGTCGACCCCCAGCACCGAGCAGCCGGCGTCGAGCAGGCGACGGGTCAGCACACCGTCGCCGCAACCGAGGTCGAGCACGCGCTCGCAGGACTGTGGCTGCAGCCATTCGAGCAACGACGCACCCAGCGCCGGCACAAAACCGGCGTGCCGGCCGTAGTGCTCGACGCGCCAGTGATCGGGAACCTTCAATTGAACAACCATGGCGCTTCGACGCTGCGCCTGGCCTCGTAGGCCTTGATCGCATCCGCCTGCTGCAGGGTCAGGCCAATCTCGTCGAGACCGTTGACGAGGTTGTGCTTGTGATGCGGATTGATCGGGAACCTGAACACCTTGCCACCGGGCAAGCGCACTTCCTGCGCCGGCAGGTCAATCGCGATCTGTGCCTTGGCATCGTCAGCGACGAGTTCGAAGATTGCCTGCACTTCCTCGGGCTGGAGCACGACCGGCAGCACGCCGTTCTTGAAGCAGTTGGAGAAGAAGATATCGGCATAGCTCGGTGCAATCACCGCACGGAAACCGAAATCATCGAGTGCCCACACCGCATGCTCGCGCGAAGAACCGCAGCCGAAGTTGTCGCGGGCGACGAGAATCTGCGCACCGGCATGTCTGGCGTCGTTGAGCACGAACCCGCTGTTCACCCGACGCGTCGCCGGATCAATGTCGAGCGTGCCCGGATCGAGATAACGCCAGTCGTCGAACAGGAACGGGCCGAAGCCCGTACGGCTGATCGACTTCAGGTACTGCTTGGGGATGATGGCGTCGGTGTCCACGTTCGGACGATCCAGTGGCATCGCATGCGAGGTGACCTGGGTAAAAGCTTTCATGTTTCCGATCCTCTCTACAGCTGCATTTCCAGCCGCCGGCAATCCGGCACTGGAGAGCGTTGATAATCGCCGCGGAAACGTTTCTCGCGGACAAATTGCATACCGATTCCTTCGTACAGTTTCTGCGCGCGCGGATTGGTCACCGCGACGTCCAGCGCGTAGCGCTTGAAGCCCTGCTCGCGCGCGCGCGCCATCTGCTGGTTCAGCATCCGCGCGCCGACGCCCTGCCCGCGGCATTCCGAGGCGACGCCGAAGTTGGCGACGTAGAGCATGTCGCGCGTCAGCGGCTTGAGCAGCGGCGCGACCTGCAGCGCGCGAACAATCACGCCCAGCGCGGTCACGAACGGATAGAACGCGAACACCTGGCGGACGAAACCCAGTGTCAGGCGCAGATCATCCTTGCCGCTGTAGAACGCCCCGGCACCAACAACCTGCCCGTCACGCTCGGTGACCCAGTGGATGCGGTGCCCCTGGAAGCCGTCGCCGTCGGCCAGCGCAAAGCGCAGGAAATCCAGCGCGGTCTTGCCAGCGTCACGCAGGATGTAGTCGAAAGCCTCCGGGCCAGAGCTGTAAACCAGCGGCGCCGCGCCTTCTGCGTCAGCCGCTGTTGCTCGTCTGATCTCCAGGCCCATGGCGGCTTACAACCCGCGCACGTCGACGAAGTGACCGGCAATGCCGGCAGCAGCAGCCATCGCCGGCGACACCAGATGCGTACGGCCGCCGGCACCCTGGCGTCCTTCGAAATTGCGGTTGCTGGTTGATGCACAACGCTCGCCCGGTTCGAGACGATCAGCATTCATCGCCAGACACATCGAGCAACCCGGTTCGCGCCATTCGAAACCGGCTTCGAGGAACACCTTGTCCAGCCCCTCGGCCTCGGCCTGTTCCTTCACCAGACCCGAACCTGGCACGACCATCGCCAGCTTGACGGTCTCCGCCTTGCGCTTGCCCTTCACGACGGCCGCAGCGGCCCGAATGTCCTCGATACGCGAGTTGGTGCAGGAGCCGATGAAGACCTTGTCGATCGTGATCTGCGCGATCGGCATGTTCGCGGTCAGGCCCATGTAGGCCAGCGCCTTTTCCATGCCGTTGCGCTTGACCAGATCCGACTCGCGCGCCGGGTCTGGCACCTTGGCCGACACCGGACCGACCATCTCCGGCGAGGTGCCCCAGGTGACCTGCGGCTCGATGTCGCGCGCGTCGATCTCGACGATCGCATCGAAAGCGGCACCCGGATCGGACTTCAGCTGCTTCCAGTTGGCGACGGCGGCATCCCACTGCTCGGGCCTGGACGCATACGGCCGGCCCTTCACATAGGCGATGGTCTTGTCATCCACCGCGACCAA
>CAZDPA010000124.1:0-8568 GCA_964507195.1 uncultured Salinisphaerales bacterium
TGGCCGATGATAAAGCTCAGCGATCGCGGTACTGCGCTTCGACGCGCTCGTCCTGGCCTTTGACGTCGACGCAGACGGTCGCGGTCGGGCGGGCGAGCAGGCGCGGAATGCCGATCGGATCACCGGTTTTTTCGCAGTAGCCGAATTCCCTGGCTTCGATACGGCGCAGGGCGTCGTCGACCTTGCGCAGCAAGAGGGATTCACGCTCACGCAGACGCAGATCGAGCCAGTGCTCTTCCTCTGCCGTGGCGCGGTCTGCCGGATCGGCGAACACTTCGCGCTCATGCAGGCGTTCCTTGACGTCGAGCTCGCGCTGCAGCACTTCCTGGCGCATCTGAATCAGGCGGCGGCGGAAGAAATCCAGCTGCGCATCATTCATGTACTCGTCGTCGTTCATTTCCCGAAGGATCTCTTCGGTCAACGCGCCGGTGTAGACAGTCGGGCGCATTTTCTTCTTGGGGACGGCTTTGGTCACGATTTGAACTGGGAGGGCAGTGGGCCGCGGGGGCGGCGGTGTGCTGGCTGCGACGGGGCGCGCCTCGCTACGGGTGTTGGTGGCCGGCGCCTTGTTCGGCGCTGCTGCCTTGGCCTTGGCGGCAGGCGCTGCGGGTACTGGCTTGGCCTTGGCCGGGGCAGCTGCCTTCGCGACCGGCTTGGCCGGTGCGGCCTTGGCGGCGGGCTTTTTCACGACAGTGACCGGCTTCTTGGCCGCCGGCTTTGCAGCCTTGGCAACGGGTTTGGCGACTGGCTTGGCTGTCGGCTTGGCGGCTTTGGCTGGTGCGGCTGGTTTCTTCACGGTTTTGATCGGAGCTTTCTTCGCAGCCGGCTTGACTGCCGGTTTTTTGCCCAGCGCACCCTTGAGCTTGCTCAATAGACCTGAGCGGCCGGAGGTTTTGCTTTTAGCTGATTTTGCCGATGTGGCCTTGGCAGATTTCACTGTCTTCTTGGCGGTCATAGCGTGCCCCGAGTACATAAGTTCCAGCTGGGCGTGCCAGCGCAAGGTCGGGCGTTATACACCGCTGACACGAGGCGGTCAATGAATCACTGGGCCTGAAAAAGCAGGGGGCCGAGATTCGCGCAGCGCGGCGTGCGCAAACCGAGGCGATGGCGGCGCCAGAAACCGGTTCGGCAACAGAGGTCGGACTACTGATAAGGTCGCGCCCCATGAATGATGCATTACCAGAACCCGCCGTCGAAGCCGACGTGCCCACCGCGCTGATCGACGCGCTCAGTCCGAAGACACCCAGACGCCTGTCCTCGCTCAAGCGCCTGTGGCCGTTTCTGCGGCCCTACCGTGGCCGCGTGCTGCTGGCCTTCATCATGCTGGTTTTTGGCTCGGTGGCGATGCTGGCGGTGCCGCTGTCGCTGCGCGATCTGATCGATCACGGTTTTGTCGCCAGCCAGACCGTGCATTGGCACTTCGTGGGTCTGTTCGCGATTGCGCTGTTCTGGGGTGCGGTCGTCGCTGCACGCTTTTATTGGGTGAGCTGGATCGGCGAGCGCGTGACTGCCGATCTGCGCAACGCAATCTACCGGCAGATGCTGTCGCAGGCACCGCCGTACTTTGAAACGACCAAAACCGGTGAAGTGCTGTCGCGCCTGACCGCGGACACGACGCTGGTGCAGACCGTGGTCGGCTCGTAGATCTCGATGGGACTGAGAAGCGCGTTCCAGTTCGCCGGCGGTCTGGTCATGCTCGCGGTCACCAGCCTCAAGCTGTTTGCAGTGACTTTCGCGCTGCTCCTGCTTGTGGTGGTGCCGACGATCGCGGCCGGGCGCGGCATCAAGCGTCTGTCGCGGGAATCGCAGGACCGTATTGCGGACACTTCGGCCGTTGCCGGCGAGATCCTCAATGCGATTCCGACCGTGCAGGCATTTACCCAGGAGCACGCGGAGATCGGTCGCTTCGAGCGTTCCGTCGAGAACAGTTTCATCACCGCGATACGCCGCACCCGCTTGCGCGCAGGCATGACCGCCGGCGTGATTGCCGGCGTTTTCGGCGCGATCGTCTTCGTGCTGTGGCTGGGCGCGCAGTCGGTGATTGCCGGCGGCATGACGCCGGGTCAGCTCGCTTCTTTCGTGCTGTACGCGGTGTTCACGGCCGGTGGCATCGGCGTTGTTGCCGAGGTCTGGGGCGACGTCATGCGTGCTGCGGGCGCAACCGAGCGCCTGATGGAGCTGCTTGCCGCCGAGCCGACCATCAAGGCCCCTGCACATCCTGTTGCGCTGCCAGAAACCCGGCAGGCGCGGGTGAGTTTCGACAATGTCGGCTTTCACTATCCGTCGCGGCCGCAGACTGCGGCACTCGATGGCATCTCACTGGAGATTGCCGAAGGCGAAACCGTAGCGCTGGTCGGCCCCAGCGGCGCCGGCAAGACGACGATGTTCCAGCTGATGCTGCGCTTCCATGACGTTGGCAGCGGCAGCCTGCGCTTCAATGGCGTGGATCTGCGTCAGCTCGATCCCGAAGCCTTGCGTGCACATATCGGCATGGTGCCGCAGGACGCGGTGCTCTTTTCCGCCAATGCGATGGAGAACATCCGCTATGGCAATGCCAATGCCAGCGACGCCGAAGTCATCGCAGCGGCGAAGA
The DNA here is from genome assembly GCA_964507195.1 of uncultured Salinisphaerales bacterium. Lineage (GTDB taxonomy): Bacteria > Pseudomonadota > Gammaproteobacteria > Nevskiales > Nevskiaceae > Solimonas. The sequence goes on from CAZDPA010000124.1 coordinate 2,594, forward strand.
CCGCGCTGGCCGACGAGTTCATCAGCCGCCTGCCCGAGGGGTATCACACCTTCCTCGGCGAACGCGGCTTGCGCCTGTCCGGCGGTCAGCGCCAGCGCATCGCGATCGCCCGTGCGGTGCTGCGCAATCCACCCTTGCTGCTGCTCGACGAGGCCACCAGTGCGCTGGATGCCGAAAGCGAAGCGCTGGTGCAGCGCGGACTTGAAGCGGCGATGCGTGGCCGCACGACGCTGGTCATCGCGCACCGTCTCGCAACCGTGCAGAAGGCGGACCGGATCGTCGTCATGGAGCACGGCCGGATCGTCGAGATCGGCAGTCCGGTCGAGTTGATGCAGAAGGGCGGTCTGTATGCGCGGCTGGCGAATCTGCAGGTGCTCGGCTGAGCGGCGGTCCACGGTTCAGCCGACCGCCAAGCCGGGCTCGGATCAGGCGCTGCCCAGCAAGGACTTGATTTCGCCGGAAGCGATCAGCTTCTCGAGATCTGTCGCGCCACCGATGAAGGTGCCCTTGACGAAGATCATCGGAAACGTCGGCCAGCCGGTCCACAGCTTCAGCGTGTTGCGCCGACGCCAGGTGTTCAGATAGCTGCCGTATTCCATGTAGTGGTGCGCCAGTCCGGCTTCCGTCAACAGCTTGCGCGCCTTCTTCGGCATCGGGTTCTGCGCCATGCCGACGACGACGATCGCGTGCTGTTCAACCGCCTTCTCGACCTCTTCGATGATGTCGCGGTTATGCGCGGCGACGACTTCGCGGACGGCGGGATGAATGCGGGCTTCTGGCAGGATCGGACGTGACATGGGAGTTCAGGTGAGAAATGAGGGGCGCAGTATGCGGCCAACTCATTGACAAAACCTGCCTGATCAGCCTTTGACCTTGAAGTTCTTCTTGGCGTCGCACCACATCTCGGACTTCTGCTTGACGCTGGAAGTGCCATTGGGATTGTTGATCAGCATCATCTGCAGCTCCGCGCAGTTCTTGCTGATCTCCTTGTAGGCATCGCCCAGGCACCTTTTCTGCTCGGCGCTGCCGGTCTTGTGGCTGCTGCAGCCATTTTCATAGCTGTCAATGATCGGCGCTCCACTGGCGCCAGCGGCGGTGGCTCCGACGGAATAGAAGCCGAGGCACAAGGTGGAAATGACGAGAGTGCGGCGCATTGAATCTTCCTGAAAGGTGTTGAGGATCGAGCGGACGGCGGCGATTTCGGGCAGAAGGATCGCCTGAAATGCCCGAAGTTCCAAGTCCGGGTCAGCGTAGAGCCTATCCGTTCAGATGGAATCGATGCTGAACGGAAGGGGCCGGCTACTGCGGCCGGTAGAACTCGACCACTTCCTGAAGGGTGCGACGCACCTCGTTGCGCCGGTAACCCAGCAGGGCCACGTCCGCGGCATCCGGCTCGTAGCAGACGGAAGCGCCGCGCCCGGCGTACAGCGCCACGTCCGGCAGCAGTGGATGTTCGCGGTCAATGACTTCCAGCGGTGCTGAGTGTCCCGCCGCGCGGAAAAGTTCACCGAAATATTCCGCGAAGCTCAGGTTTTCATCGCCGACCAGGTAGGCCTTGCCGGGCTCTCCGCGCAGCAACGCGCCAAGAATTGCCTCCGAAAGCGAGGTGGTCGACATGAAATTCACGGCGCCCGGCATCGCAAACGGCGGCACCTGCGGAATCAGGCCGAGCGCGTACTGCGCATGCGCAGCGACCGCCGGTACGACCAGATCCGGTACCGTGCCGGTCACGAAAGGCGCGTTCAGGCTGCACACGTGGAAGTCAGGGGTATTGAGTGCCCGCGCGCCTTCGTCGGCGAGCAGGCGCCCCCGGACATAGGAACTGGTGTTGACCAGATGCGGCCTGCGGATAAAAGCTGCCGATCAGCACGGCACGGCGGATGCCGGCATCGCGCGCACGACGGAAGAAGTCCGGCACGCCTTCAACATTGGCACGTTGCCAGTGCGAGGCTTCATCAGCGCCCGGCGGGATATGCCGGATGTCATTGCCGGCGGCAAACACCAGCGCATCGAAACCCGAAAGCGTCTGCGCTGAGAAGTCGTCGGTGAGATAGTCGCCGAGGATCGTCTCCAGCGCCGACAGGGCTGTGGAAGACGACAGCTTGCGCCCGGCGATGCTGACGCTGTGGCCCTGCGATGCGAGGTACAAGGCGGCATGCCCGCCGATCAGGCCGGTACCGCCAACGACGAGAATCTTCATGGCTTCAGGCGCTCTTCGGTGGACGCTGGCCGCCACACAGGATGTCGGTCACCCGTTCGGTATCCATGTATTCCTTGTATTCGACGACCTTGCCGTCGCGGAAGCGGAACAGGAAGTGGTACTGGTTGCTGTAGATCTGGCAGGACACATGCAGACCTTCGGACTCGGCCTCCACGGCAACCCGTTCGCCCTCGGCCGTCATCCCCTTGATGTCGAAGCGGATCCCTTGAGGAAATACCTCGAAGATTCCGCCGGCAGCTGCAGCGATCTGCGCCTTGCTGAACTTGCCGGAGATCAGCGTACGTCCCATCGTCAGGCAGTAGCCATCATCGGCATAGCAATCGATCAGCGCTGGAACATCGCCCTTGTTCAGTGCCGAGAAGAACGCCTCGACCGCCTTCCTGTTTCGTGCTTCGGTGCTCATCTGTCCGATCCCTGCTGAATCTGCCTGGCCGCGCTGCTCAGCAGATTCAACTCCCTTGACGGTCTGGCCGCCTCGTCGGAACGCACTAGCGGTGCAGATAGGGATTGGTCTGCATCGTGTGCGAGGCAAGCCAGTCGGACCAGGATTCGCCGCCACCTTGTCCGCTCACTTCCTGCAAGCGTGCCAGGCCGGTGAAGGGCGGTACCGGCAAGGGCAGGTTCAGCACGCGGGATCGACGGCCACGCGCAGCGAGCCATTGCGTCGCGAGTTCACGAAAGTCGAGATATTCATGGCCGTGCAGATCCGGCAAGCGGCCCTGCGCGTCGCTGTTCGCATGTGTCGACAGGGTTTCGACAACAAACTCCAGCGACACAGGCTGCAACACGATACGGCTGGGGGCGATCACGGCAAACTTCATGTCGAGCTTGGCCAGGATGAATTCCACGAACGGATGAAACTGCGTGGCGCGGACAATGGCGTAGGGCAGTCCGCTCGCGATGATGCGGCGTTCGACTTCCAGCTTGATACCGTAGTAGGGCAGTGCGGTCGCCGCCAGTTCGATGCCCGCGATGCCGACATAGATCAGGCGCGTCTGGCTGTTCTTCTGTAACGCTGCGATCAACTGATCGATCGCCGTCAGATCCTCCCGCGGGTTCATCGCATTGGAGGCGCAGTGCACAACGGTGGCCATGCCCGACAAGGCCTGTTCAAGTCCGCTGCCCGTGAGCAGGTCTGCGCGGGCCCAGTCGGCATGCAGATGCGCGGGTTTCGCACTGCGCGCCGTGCCGCGCACCGGCTGTCCTTGCGCAACCATGCGCTTGATCAGGCTGGACCCCAGGGGTCCGCTCCCGCCTGTCACCAGCGTCGTGTTCGGCTCGTCCATGATGCTAGGCACTGTCGGCCGATGCAGGCTTGCTGAAGATCAGCACGATCGACGCGATCAGGGCCAGCCCGAGGGCCACCGCGTTGCCGACCTGATCGATCGGACTGCTGAACAGGTTCAGCTTCGAGTAGTGATAGATCAGGTGCGGAAGATTGAACGCGATACTCGACAGGCCGACAACGAGCGGTTGAACCGATGCAGGCCTGAAGAGCGCGAAAGCGGCCAGAACACCGGTGCCGATGTAAAAACCGCCGACGTCACGGACCAGATGCTCGTTATACGGCCCATCCAGCGAAACCCAGGTGCGACCGCAGCCTGGAAATGCGTTGTAGAAGTCGGTCGGGAACGCCAGCGCCCAGATGCCGACGACGATGCCAACGGCCGCCAGATAACCCAAAGCGTACTTGACCAGCATGTAGCCCTCCGTTGTCTGCCATGCAGCGGTGAGAGACCGGTTCGCGGTGGCCCAGTATCGCCGGATTGAGGTCCGAGGCAGAAGCCTGAGTGCGGGACACGCAGTTCTTTTTATACCAACCGCGAACGGCGATACACTGGGCCATGCACGTCACAAGCCTGCTTGATACGCCACAAGTACGCGTCTTCGACTTCCGCTGCTGCGCGGAACCGCATGAAGCGCCGTACCCGGAAGTGCATGGCAGTCACTCGCTGAGTTTCGTGCGCGAGGGCAGCTTCGGGTATCGCGTGCGTGGCCGCTCGTTCGATCTCGTTGCCGGATCTTTCCTGATCGGCCACCAGGGCGACGAGTTCATGTGTACGCATGATCACCACGCCGGCGGTGATCGCTGCCTCTCGTTCCATCTTGCACCGGAGTTGGTGGCCGAACTCGGAGATCGTTCTGCGATGTGGCGCACTGGCGCGCTGCCGCCAGTCGCGGAAATGGTCGTGCTGGGAGAACTCGCGCAATGCGCTGCTGAAGGGCTGACCAGCGTATCTCTGGATGAGGTTGGCATGCTCATTGGCCGTCGCTTTGTTGAACTGATCGGCGGCAGGAAAATGAGCAGTGCGGTGCCATCGGCGCGGGAACGTCAACGTGCAATTCGCGGCGCCGCATGGATCGAAGCCCATGCGCATGAGCCGATTGATCTCGCGGGTGCGGCCGCTGAGGCCGGGCTCAGCCCATTTCACTTTCTGCGGGTATTCCGCAGGGTCACCGGTGTGACGCCGCACCAGTATTTGCTGCGACTGCGCATGCGCGTGGCGGCACGTTTGCTCGCCGGACACGAACGCCCGGTCACGGATGTTGCCTACGAGGCCGGATTCGGCGACCTGTCGAACTTCGTGCGTACGTTTCACCGTGCCGCCGGCCTGTCGCCAAGCGCATTTCGTGCCTGCGCGCGCGGCAAGCGCAATTTTCTCCAAGTCAGCACGGAGTCCCCGGCGCAACACTGAACTCCTGTTTAATCCACACAGGAGCGATTCCGATGTACGACCATCTCGGATTGAAGGTGAAGCGCCTCGACGACAGCATCCGCTTTTACACGGCGGTACTGGCTCCGCTGGGTTGCGAGCTATGCACGCAGGATGCGTCCAGTGCAGGGTTCGGACCCAAGGGCGAGCCGTCATTCTGGCTATACGGCTCAGCGCTGGCGGGCGGCCCCGGCGTGCACATCGCATTCCGCGCGCGAGACCGCGAGGCGGTGAAACGTTTCCACGCTGCCGGGCTCAAGGCAGGTGGCAGCAACAATGGTCCCGCAGATCTGCGGGCTGACTATTCGCCGACTTACTATGCGGCGTTCCTGATCGACCCTGACGGCAATAACGTCGAAGCCGTCTGCATGAAGGAGAACGTGTAATGGCCTCGATCCGGAAAACCATCGCATTGGGCAAGCCGGCCGCGGAAGTCTGGGCGGTGCTTCGTGACGTTGGCCGGGCCGATCGCGCGTTTCCAGGCGTACTCAGCGAATCACGGCTGGACGAGGACGGCGTGCGCACGGTGAAGTTCGCCAATGGATTCGTCGCGCGTGAGCGAATAATCGATGTCGACGACAACGCTCGGCGAATGTCCTATTCGGTAATCAGCGGCCCGTTCACGCACCATCACGCAGTGATGCAGCTGATCGACGACGGTGCCGTCAGCCGGCTGCAATGGGACAGCGATTTCCTGCCAGATGCAGTGAAGGAACAGATCGAGCCGATGGTGTCGGCAGGCGTTGCTGCGATAAGCGGTCGGTTTGCGGCCTGACGACAACATCTTGAATCTGCAGATGAAGAAGAAAGGCACACAGAAACATGAAAGTAGAAAGTTCATGCCGCCGAGAACACCTGGGAGATTCAAGGAAACCCGCCGAAAGGCGGGTTTCTTGTTTCGCGGGAGCGAATCCCCATGCAGCCAATTGGCGATCGTGGCGCGGCCGTTCTCGGTCACCCGGCTCAGCTCTGGAACTTCCGTGGCTTCGCTTGCTGAAGTCTCGATGGATGGAAATATTGTTCCGCTTCGTGGTCGAAGG
>CAZDPA010000124.1:8579-12697 GCA_964507195.1 uncultured Salinisphaerales bacterium
AAACAAAGGAACCATATTTCCCATCGAATGAAGAACAATGTCCCCAGTGAGATCCCCCTTCACAGGAGAGACGCATGTTTGATTCCGACACCTTCGACGCCCACGAGAGCGTGACATTCGTCTCCGATGCGCAGAGCGGTCTGCAGGGTATCGTCGCCATTCACTCCACTTACCGGGGCCCGGCGTTCGGCGGATGCCGCGCCTGGAGCTACGCTTCGTCTACGGATGCGCTCACGGACGCACTGCGGCTTTCGCGTGGCATGAGCTACAAGAATGCGATCGCTGGCCTGCCATTTGGCGGCGGCAAGGCGGTCATCATCCGCGACAGGCAGAAGCCGGTGACCGCCGAACAGTTCGAGGCCTTCGGCAGGGCAGTCAACGCACTGAGTGGACGCTATATCACTGCGGAGGATGTCGGCGTCAGGGTTGCGGACATGGAGCTCGTGTCTCGGCATACCCGCTACGTTGGCGGCCTCCCGCAACGGGACGGATCGGTTGTTCGCGATGGCGACCCTTCACCGCGCACGGCGCTCGGCACCTATGTCGGCATGCAGGCGGCAGTGCGGGCAAAGCTTGGACAGGACAGTCTCGGAGGGCTGCGTGTCGCGGTGCAGGGCCTGGGGCATGTCGGCTTCGGGCTTTGCGAGCTGCTGCATCAGGCTGGTGCGAAGCTTGTGGTATCCGACATCAATTCCGCCGCGGTCTACCGGGCGGTGGAGAAGTTCGGCGCGACCGCGGCATCGATCGACGAGATCCTGGCCCAGGATGTCGACGTCGTCAGTCCCTGTGCGCTGGGGGCGACGCTCAACGCCCGATCGATCCCGCAGCTCAAGGCTTCCGTCGTTGCCGGTGCAGCCAACAACCAGCTTGAAAATGACGCCGACGGTCAGCGCCTGCATGAGCGCGGCATTCTTTACGCACCGGACTACGTGATCAACGCCGGCGGCATCATCTGGGTCGCAGCGGAGTATCTGCGTGATCCCGATGAAGAGAGACCCCTGCGGCAGATCGAGCAGATCGGCGTCACGCTGTCCGAGATCTTTGCGGACTCGGCACGCCTGAACATTCCGACCAGCCGCGTCGCCGACATGCGCGCGCGTGAGTTGCTGAAGCACTGATGTTGCGCGTCGGTCGTCAGAGGGCCGGAGTGTAATGAGCTGGCGAGACATCCTCACGATCGAAGCGGAAGCGGACCCCACCGTCACGATCCGGGTTTCAGCGCTGGTGGCGGTGAACAACTCCATTCCGGCGGCGCTGACGGCGATTGACCTGATGAACGGGACGATGCAGCTCGTCGTCGAGCTGCGGAATTTCGAAGCGCGGAAAGCTACCTCCCTGGCCAGGAAGATCGAGGGCATCCCGACCGTGAACAGCGTGTATACGTCACGGATATGGCGTCGGGATCGCGCGGTGACATGACCAACATCTGATGCCTCCGGAAAGGGCGATTTTCATTTCCATGTCCATAAACAATACATATATGTATAATATATATCGATACCTACTCTCGCACTGACCCGTAACAATCCGGATGAGCCCCATGGCCCACATCACCAAAGACCTGATCCTCACATTCCGCTGCCCGGACCAGCCGGGCATTCTCGCCGCGGTGACCGCAGCGGTCTTTCAGGCGGGCCTGGATATCCGCGATGCAGCGCAGTTTGGGGATACCGGTTGTGGTCAGTTCTTCGTGCGCATGCACCTGGCAACGACGAGGGATGCTGCCGACAGTGAATTCAGAGCCGCGTTCGGCAATGTTGCACAGAAGTTGAAGCTGAGCTGGCACCTCTCGGAATGGGCCACCAGGGTGCGGACCATGATTGCGGTGTCGAAGTACGGACATTGCCTGAACGACCTGCTGCATAAGTGGCAGGCAGGTCTGCTGCATACGGATATTGTCGGTGTCGTCTCAAATCACGAGGACATGCGCTCTCTGGTCGAGTGGCACGGATTGCCTTTTCACTATCTCCCGGTCACTCCCGAGACCAAGACAGTCCAGGAAGCCCAGATTCTTGATCTGCTGTCGCAGCATCGGGTCGATCTGCTGGTCCTCGCGCGGTACATGCAGATTCTCTCCGGGGATCTCTGCCGCAAGCTGGACGGCCGATGCATCAACATCCATCACTCATTCCTGCCGAGCTTCAAGGGTGCGAGCCCCTACAAGCGCGCCTTTGAACGCGGAGTGAAGCTGGTGGGCGCGACGGCGCACTATGTGACGAGCGACCTTGATGAAGGCCCGATCATCGAGCAGGACGTCGTTCGCGTCACCCATGCCATGAGCGCCGATGAGATGACCAATCTCGGCCGCGAAGTGGAGGCCCGGGTCCTGGCGCGCGCAGTCCGCTGGCATGTAGAGCACCGCGCCATACTGAATGGCTCGAAGACCATCATCTTCTCGTGATATCGACAGCAGCCATGGACACAGTCCGCGGATGCAGCGGCGACTCACAGTGAGTGCCCGGATCATCGACGGTCGGCAACTCGCTGACCGCGCCATTGCCGAACTGCGCGATCGGGTTCTGCAGCTGGAGGCCGCTGGGCAGTCGCCACCTGCGCTGGCGACCGTGCTGGTCGGCGGCGACCCGGCGTCATCGGTGTATGTCCGCAACAAGATCCGCGCCTGCCAGCGCGCCGGCATCCGCTCAATCCCTCGTGAGCTGCCGGCCAGCACCCGCCAGCAGGACCTGATTCGACTGATCGACCGCCTGAATGCGGATGCTCAGGTCGACGGCATTCTGGTGCAGCTGCCTCTGCCGGCGGGTCTGGATGCAATGCAGATACTTCACCGCATCGATCCCCGCAAGGATGTCGACGGCTTTCACCCATTCAACGTCGGCTGTCTTGCGCAGCGCAGCCCAAGGCTGCGGCCATGCACGCCAATGGGTGTAATGGAACTACTGCGCCATGTGGGGGAGACGTTCCACGGCCGTCGTGCGGTGGTCGTTGGCGCGTCGAACATCGTCGGACGACCGATGGCTCTGGAACTGCTGCTCGCCGGGGCGATCGTGACCGTGACTCATCGTTTCACGCGCAATCTGAGGGACGACGTCGCCAATGCCGAAATCCTGATTGTCGCGGCCGGCAAGCCACAATTGATCCCTGGAGCATGGGTGCCGCCGGGCTCGACCGTGATCGATGTCGGCATTCATCGCGGGCCGGACGGCAGGTTGCAGGGCGACGTGCAGTTCGACGTCGCGGTCGAGCGGGCCGCCTGGATCACTCCGGTGCCGGGTGGGGTGGGGCCGATGACGGTTGCCTGCCTGATGCGCAACACGGTGACGGCTGCCATCCAGCTGCGGACGCCGCTGACCCAGCATGCTGAATAGTTCCGCAGAAAGTGTATTATACAGTTCTGACTGTAAAATCACGGCCATGAAACGCAAGCTCATTTCGACACGCCGGCAGAAGCGACCACTGGTTTCGCCGAAGCCGACCCGCAAGGGCAACATCAAGATCACCCGCGAGGGCTGGCTCAACAGCGCCCGCGTGGCATTGATTGAAGACGGGATCGATGGCGTCAAGGTCGACCGTCTGGCCAAGCGCCTGAAGGTGACGCGCGGCGGCTTCTATCACCACTTCAAGAGCCACAACCAGATCCTCGACGAACTGCTGGTGATGTGGAAGAACCAGAACCGGTTTACTCCCGCGAAGGTCGAAGTGTCGACCCGCAAGGCGGCCAGCGAGGCACTGGACCGGATTACCGATGACCTGGTCCACGAGACCGGCTTCGATCCTCAGTTCGACATGGCGGTCCGTGAATGGGCGCGCATCTCGCAGCCCACGGCGAATGTGGTCGAGAAGGTCGATCAGCAGCGCATCGATATCCTGCGCCAGGTCTTTGAAGGCATGGGCTACGAAGCGAAGGACGCGGTGATCCGCGCGCGCATTTTCTATATGCACCAGATCGGCTACTACGCCCTGGGGATGAGCGAACCGGTCGGTCAGCGCGAAAGCAACCTGCCGCTCTACATCAAGGCCCTGGCCGGCACGCTGTACCGCGGCAAGCATTCGACAGGCTAGGGACACTCTGAACAAGTCGTCATTCCCGCGAAAGCGGGAATCCAGAGCGGAGAGCGCCGCAGTGTATTCCCTGGATTCCCGCTTTCGCGGGAATGACG
>CAZDPA010000125.1:0-12059 GCA_964507195.1 uncultured Salinisphaerales bacterium
AGACGCCGCAGGCGATCCAGGCCTACCAGGACGTGCTCAAGCAGCCGAACCTGCCAGAAGGCCTTCGTGACAGCAGCCTGTACTCGATGGCGCAGCTGCATTTCATCGCCGAGAATTATCCGAAGGCGATCCAGGTCATCAAGAAGTGGTTGAGCGTCGTTGCCGAACCCAGTCCGGAAGGCTACGCGCTGCTGGCTCAAGCGCACTACCAGATGCAGAATTACGCGGAAGCTGAGAAAGCGCTGACAACGTCGCTCAAGATTTCGAAGAAGCGTGGTCAGGAGGCAAAGGAATCCGCGCTCGCGCTGCTACGTGCGATCTACTACGAGCGGAAGGACTATGCGAAGGCGGCTCGTGTGCTGGAGGTTCTGGTCACGAATCATCCGGACAAGAGCACGTACTGGCAGCAGCTGGCCGGGATGCGAGGTCTCATGGATCAGCAGCGCCAGCAGCTGTTGCTGCTGCATGCCGCTTACAAGGGCAGATTGCTGACCCGCGAGTTGGAGTTGCTGAACCTGGCCCGCCTGTACATGGTGCAGGACGCACCCTATGCCGCAGTTACTCTGCTGGCCGCCGGCATGAAGGACAAGATGATCGATCCGAACTCCGACAACCTGCAGCTGTACGCGCAGGCGCTGGCCATGGCCAAGGAGTTTGAGAGGCAGATCCCGGCCCTGAAAAAGCTGGCCGAGATGACGGGTGAGGCCAGGCACTATGTCTACCTTGGTCAGGTCTACAACGAGCTCGGCGATTGGGAGAAGGCCGCGGTGGCATTCGAATCCGCGCTCAAAGGCAAGGATCTCAAGGATGCCGGCGGCGTTCGCATACAGCTGGGAACCGCGCAGTTCAACGCCGGACGTCTCAGCGAGGCGCGACGCACGTTCATTGCGGCATCGGAATCCGCGGAGAATGGCGAGACTGCGGCCAACTGGATCAAGTTCGTCAGCAGCGAGATTGAGCGCAAAAAGGTGCTGAGCGGGAAACCAGGGACGCCTGCGTCCCAGTCGCGCGATGGCGCGCCGGAAGAAAGCCACGAGAATGTCTCTTCATTGCCTGGCGCCATGGAGCCCGCTTAGAGCGGCTACGTACCCCCACTCCCGCTCCGCCCGGATTCTCCTCCTGCGGTGCCGGGGGTTTTACAACAGGATGCGCACTTATGCGCATCCTGTTTTTCTTTGGGGACTTTGCTGGACAACACTGTGGGCTTTGCGCGCCAGATTTCCATGTCACCGAACCTACGTTGCCACACACCGGGTGCTATTCCGTCTTTATGTACGGTTTGAAAACGGCAGAACTCGATGAGTAGTCGATAGCCCGGCGCGGCCCTTTCATACGCTGCAAGTTTCGCGACAGCCTCGATTGCTAGGCTTGGCTTCCGACGACCATCAGCCGCCCGAGGAGCCAGCCATGCTGCACAGATTCCTGCTGCTTGCCGCTCTTGTAGTTCTTATATATGCATCTGTCTCCCTTCCGGCGCATGCTCAGGCGCAACAGGGGGCGGCGGGCGCCGTTCGTGGACGCGTCGTGGATTCGGTGACTGGACGGGCGGTGCCGGCTGCCACTGTACATCTGATGCGCAATCAGCGGGTTCACGGAACGGTTGAAGCCGATACCGCCGGAAAGTTTTCGTTCGATCACGTGCCGGAAGGCGTGTATTCGGTCGAGGTGGAAGAGCAGGGTTACGTAAAAGCCGTGCAGGCGGATGTACGGGTCGTGCTTCGCAGAGTAGCTGTCGTCGAATTCGCGCTGGTGCGCGGGAGCTATGTACTGCTTGATGAAATCATTGTCACGGCGCGTGCGACAGCTGGAGGTCCGCGGGCGACGCCGAACTCCGTGTTGCTGGAGCGTGAAGAGATACGACGTAATCCCGGCAGCGCAGGCGACGTGTTCCGTGCGCTGGACATTCTGCCTGGCGTCGTCGCAACGGGTGAGTTCTCGAACTTCACCGTACGCGGCAACGGGCCGCGGGACAACCTGATCCTGATCGATGGCATTCCGTTCGATAAGGTTACGCATTTCGATGAGTCGCTCGGCGAGCAGACAGACGTCGATGGCAGTGGAAACTATTCGATCTTCGCGCCGAACATCATCGGCAGCGCCAAGTTTTCTCCGGGCGGCTGGCGGGCGGCCGAGGGCGGAAAGAATGGCTCGTTGCTCGATCTCGAGATCGCTGAGGGCAACTTCGCGAGCTCCACGGCCGGCGCACGTCTCGACATCATCGGGGTCGAGGCGGACTATGACGGGCCGAGCTACGTGGCCGATAACACCAGTTTGCTGCTGTCGGCGCGACGGTTCGATTTCAGCAACTTGTTCGAAGCGATCGAAGAGAAGGACATCGGCACGCCGCGCATGACTGATGTCATCGGGAAATCCGTCACCGAGCTGAATGACGATCATCTTGTCGAGCTGCTGGCGATTCACGCAGGCGAGGACTTCAAGCGCACGGTCGAGAATGTGCTCGAGTCCGAAAACTTCGAAGACGTGGGGCTTAGCCAGTCGGAGCAGGACAGCACATTGCTCGGCGTGACATGGCGGTGGTCTCCCGGTGAGGTCGCACAGTTGCGCAATACGTTCTATTACCGCAAAAGCGACACGACGAGCGCGCAGGGCGAGGCATTTCCGGATCTCGCGGGTCCCGACCCGTCACCTGCGACGACGCCGGTCCGCGAGAACATTCTTCGCATCGAGGAGGCGGAAACAGAGATCGGCTGGCGCAGCGATTTCACCACGATGCTCGCCGAGGATGGAATCGTCTCCGCCGGCGTGCAGGTCGCTCGCGTGGAGCTCGACTTCGACCGTCGTCTCTCCGGCGACTGGATACGGTATGAGTACGATCAGTCGGATTTTCGTCCCGACCCATCACAACGATACATCGTGCTGACGCCCGAGGATTATAACTCGACGTTGAGCGCGGCAGAGATGCGGATCGCCGCGTATGCCGACTACGCCTGGACCATCGGCGATTTCACATGGACACCCGGAATGCGCTACGAGCGCGACGGGTTCTCAGGAAAGTCCAACATCGCCCCGCGCCTGCTAATAAGCTGGCGGCCCGATGCGGTCACCAGAGTATGGAGCGGGGGAGGCGTGTATTTTCAAGCGCCGCGCTATCTTGATTTTGCGGCCGATCCGTCCAATCTCTCGCTCGAGAGCGAGCGCTCCACGCAGGTGATGCTGGGCTTTTCCCGGCACCTGAGCGAGGACCTGCGCTTTTCGGTCGAAGGCTATTATCAGCAGCTCGACGATCTGACTGTGTTTGATGATCGGACCACGAACACCGCAACGAACATCGGCAAGGGGTCCGCGAGGGGCGTAGATCTGATGCTTGCCAAGCGCATGAACCGAGACTGGAGCGCTTCGGCGACCTACTCATACTCGCGCGCCCGCCGCAATGACAAGCTTGGCGAAGGGGAATATGCATCAGATTGGGATCGCCCGCATGCGTTCGGTATCGTTGGCGCCTGGCAGCCGAGCGATCGATGGACCTTCTCGGCGAAATGGAAATATGCCTCGGGTCGGCCCACCGATGCGTTCGTCGTGTACAGCGACGTGTTGGGAGACGAAGGCCCCTTGCGCTACTCGAAGGAGCTGACGCGCACCAACGCCGAGCGCCTGCCTGTCTATCATTCGCTGAGTCTGCGCGCGGACTACCAGCGCAGTTTTGGCCCGCTGAGCCTGGTTGCCTATCTGGACATCCTGAACGTTTACGGTCGCGAGAACGGCGACGCTTATGAATGGGACGAACGTCGCGGCGTCAACATCATCGAAGGGCTCGACGAGCCCCTACCCACCATCGGACTCAGGTTCGAATACTCATGGACGCCAGGGGAATGAGCCGATCACTGAGTCTGTCCATTGAGATTGGCCATTGAGAGTGCTCATCATCGAAGATAACCAGCGTCTCTGCCAGGCCGTCGCGGAGAGCCTGCGTGCGCAAGGATTCGCGGTCGATACAGCGGCCTCGGCGTCCGATGGACTGCTGGTTTGGCGAGCGGCCGACTACGATGCCGTCGTGCTCGATCTCATGCTCCCGGACGGCACCGGCCTCAACGCGCTGAAGGAGATGCGTGACCGAGGCAACATGACGCCCGTGCTGATCCTCACCGCGCTAGGTGCGATTGAGGATCGCGTGCGCGGTCTGGATGGCGGTGCGGACGACTATCTCGTCAAACCCTTCGCGATGCAGGAGCTCATCGCTCGGTTGCGCGCGCTGTTGCGTCGTCCGGGCGCGGCATTGGGTCGCACGCTGACGCTCGGTAGCGTGAAGCTCGATACGTCCGCCCGCATCGCCACCGTCGCCGAGACGCAGCTTGATCTGACACGCTCGGAGCTGATCGTGCTCGAAGCGTTGCTGCGCAATCAGGGGCGTGTCATCTCGAAGGAGCGGCTTGCCGAATGCCTGTACGATTTCGAGCAGGAGCGCAGCGCGAATTCAGTGGAGACCCACGTGCACAGGTTGCGCAAGAAGCTCGCGGCCGCGGGCGCTGATGTGTCGCTCCGGACTTTGCGCGGTCTGGGCTATCTTGCCTCCTGATCGAAGCTCGATGCGTGCCCCGTCCCTACTTCGAGCACTCGTCGTTCGACTGACCACCGTGGTCGTGCTGGCGCTGGCCGGCAGCTATCTGGTGTTGTACTTCGAATTTCGCGACGGGCTGATGGGCCTGGAAGGCCAGAGCATTGCCATCCAAGTGCAGGACTTGCGCGCGTCGATCGTGTCGGGGACGGGCCCACCGCGTCTCGAGTTGCCACGGTCCCTGCAAGAGTTCTACGCCCAACCGAATGCACCGAACGGTTATCAACTGTTGAGCGCAGATGGCACCGTGCTGCAATCGGGCGGTTTCTCTGCGCCTTATCTGCCATTGCCGGCCGCTCAGGGCAGTGGGCAGATCGTCATGCAGCGGGAGACGGACGCATCGTCGGGCAACAGCATCATGGCTGCCTCGGTCGATCTTGATGATGGTCACGGCCCATACTGGCTCCGTGTGGTGCGGAATCTCGAAGATGCAGAGAGCCTGGTCGGCCAGCTCATGCTCGGCGCGATGGAGGAGCTGTATTGGCCGATTGCCCTGCTGCTGATCGCCGTGGTCAGCGTCGTGGTTGTGACGGTACTGTCGTCGCTCCGCTCCTTGCGTGCCGTCTCGCATCAGGCCTCGATGTTGTCGCTGTATCGTTTGGACGAGCGTTTGCATGCCCGCGTTCTTCCTCGGGAGCTCGTTCCGCTGGTTCAGGCAGTCAACACCTCGCTCGATCGGCTCGAAGCGGACTTTCGCGTGCAGAGGGAATTTACCGCCAACGCCGCGCACGAGCTGCGTACCCCACTTGCGACATTGCGAGCACGGCTCGAGTCCCGTTTTTCGGCGCAGGAGCTGGGCGATGTTGCATTAGAGATCGAGCAGCTTGGGCGGCTCGTCGAGCAACTGCTCTGTCTTGCGCGCCTCGATTCGCAGGAACAATTCCAGTTTGCCGTGTTCGACGCTCACGCCGTTGCGCTGGAAGTGGCTCGGGAACTGGCGCCTGTTGCACTCGATTCAGGGCACTACGTGACCGCCGCGACGCCCGAAGCTTCCGTGCCTGCGCGCGGGAATGCAACACTGACGCGGCTGGTCTTTCGCAACCTGATCGAGAACGCCATTCAGTACACGCCCGCCGGCACGTCGATCACGCTGTCCGCCGATTCTGCCGCTGTGATCATTGCCGATGATGGGCCCGGAATCGCTGCACATGCCGCTGCGTCCCTGTTCGAGCGGTTCCGCCGCGGTCTCGATGCCCCGGGCCCCGGCGCGGGTCTGGGGCTCGCAATCGCGAAGTGCATCATGGAGCGGCAGGGTGGACGCCTGTTCCTCGACGCGACTGCGGCCCGCGGGGCGCGGTTCGTGATGGAGTTTCCCGAACCTGTATAAGTCTCATGCGTTGCTCCGCATGCACGGGACAGATCGATCGATATGCATGGTCGGGGGAAGTTCGGGTCACTCTTTGCGGAATACTGCCCGCCGCCGCAGCGGGATCGAATCGATGCAGGCACTACCCCGATTCACTCGCACGTCCGCAGTGTCTACGTACGACGTTCGAAGTAGACGCACCCCGTGAGCACGCACGAACTTCGAGAAGCAGTGTTGGTGCCTGAAATCCTGGATGGGCGCGACGCATGTCCTGACTCGGCCGCTGCTGAACGTCAGCACAGAGATGAGCCTGCACGTCTTGGCCTACAACCTGACCAGAGCAGTGAGCATCTTCGGGCTAACGCGGTGAGATGTACGCAGTCACCGCCGCTTCGCGCGGCTTGCCTTTCGCGCCGACTGGCTCCGACTTTCGCCGCTTTCATCCTTCGCATCGAAGTCGACATGACTCGATAGTCCTGCCGCGATGTAGCCGTAGAAGTATCGCAGCATGGCGAGTGGGCGCTCTTTGTTGAGGACATCGACGTTGCTCATCGGCTCCTGGTTCAGAAGCGAGATATCGGCCAGTCCGTGAATGATGTTGGCCGCAGCCATATAGAGCTGAAAATCGAGGGCCTCGTACGACTTGCGAGGTAACGCCCGCTCAAGGAATGGCAGCAGGCGCAGAAAGTACGGCCTTACCTTTTCCAGCATCAGTTTCTGCGCGTCTGCGCCGGACTCCCACGTCAGGCGTGACAGAAAGCGCAGGGCAAGCTCCCCGTCTGGCGACATCTGGTGCAAGTAGACGTAGGGCGACAAGCCCACTTGGACAATCTCGTCGACCGTTGGCGCCCGTCGCTTGCCGATCGAGGCCAGTTCGGCGATCGCCTCGGTCTGTTGCGGCGCCAGCATCCGGTTCACGTGATCCAGCACTGCCGCGACGAGTCCCAGGCGGCTCTTGAAGTGGTAATGGATCGCCGACTGGTTGGCTGCACCGGCTTCTGAGGTGATCCGTCGCAGGGAAACGGCACCGACGCCTTCGAGAGCGAACAGCCTGAACGCCGCAGCGACGAGCGCGGTGCGTGTCGGATCGTCTCCGGGCTTTTCGGTTGTGCTCTTTGGTCTGGCGCTTGTCATGGCTTGCTCGCGCGTCAGTCTAGTGCGTGCAGCAACCGCCGGCAATGCAGTTGCATTAATGTAGGTGCATTACTACACTGCAGCCCGTCGGGGTGTTCGCGATTGAAGCTGCCGGCGGCGCTGAGCTGCGGAGGAGAACTCGATGAGAACCGGAATGCTGGCAGCACTTGTGCTGTGTCTGAGTGCATGCGGGGGTAGTGGGCGTGCGCCCACCGACGGGGCGGCAACACCGCCGACGCAGTCGTTCGTTCGTGACTGCAGCTGGTTGTCTCACGAAGACCCGGAGTTGATGAATGTGTTCTTTCCGGACACCCAGGCGCACTACTGGCTCGGCGTGTTTGCGATTCCACCGGGAGGCGAGCTGCTGGTGGAAGGCTCGTTCCCGCATGCGCGCTACATGTCGTTCAATCTTTACGATCCGACGCTGGCGCCTTTCGAGGGCATCACTGACCTCGATATCGAGGCGGATGCGGGTTCGGTCAATCCTTTCCTGGCCGGGGCGCGACGCGACACGAACGCACGCAAGTACACCCTCCGCATCGTTGCTGACCCTGCTCCTGACGATCCGTCGCAGCGCGCGGCGAACACGCTGTATGCCGGCATCAACGGTATCCCGGTGCCGGCCGGCGTCCTGATGTACAGGGTCTATGTGCCCGATCAGGGCGCGTCGCTGGCCGGCGACGTCGATCTTCCCGACTTCCGCTACTTTCTGCCAGGAGGCGCCGAACTTCCGGTGCCGGATGCCTGCGCCTTTCTCGAGCAGACGCGCCTGGGGCTCGGCCTCAACGCGCAGCTGGCATCGATGAATCTGGCCGCGCTGCCGATTCCGCTTTCTCCATCGGATCCGCTCGACTGGAAACGCTTTCACAACCCGGTACTGACGGTCATTGAAAGAACCGGACCGGTCATCGGCGACTTGCCGATCTATGACGTGCTGCGCGGAGTGGCCATCGATAGCGGCCTGCAAGGCGGGTTCATGAGCAATCGTGACAACGCCTACATCGCGACCGCAATCAACAACAGCGCCGGCGAGCTGCTGGTTTTCGGCGCGCAGGCCCCGACGACACCGTCGACCTACGACAGAGCATCGGTCATGGCGCCGGCGCAACTGCGCTATCTGTCGCTCTGTACCGTCGATTTCCCGACGCAGCGGTACTGGGATTGCCTGTACGACGAGCAACTGCGACTTGACGAGGAGCACCGCTACCTCGTGGTCGTCAGTCACGCCGACCAGCGGCCGGCGAATGCGCGCGTCGAGTGCGGCGTGAGCTGGCTCAACTGGGGCCCGCTGTCGGCGGCGGCAGTGATCCTTCGCAACATGTTGCCGGCACCCGATTTCATGAATGCCGTGCAGAACGTCCACGCGCTGGATACCGAGCGGGAAGTGATGCAGGCGTACTACCCCTATGGGACTTATGCCAGTCGAGCGGAGTTCGAGGCGCTCAGCATCGACGCGAATGGCGGTGCCGACACCTGCCGTGTCGACGCGGACGCGCTGCTGGCCCGCGCGCGCGGCGGATAGGGCGACTTTCCTGAGATCGGAGCTTTGCGCGTGAGATTCCGTATTCCCGTTGTCCGACTGATATTGATCTTCGGCGTGCTGCTTGCGGGCTGTGGCGGCAATAGCGACGGCCGTCGGAGCGCGCTACCGACGGCATGGCCGCATTACGAACGGGCCGAGTCCCATGAGGGCGTTACCGTCATCCGCGGACTCAGCATCCCGCTTCGGGATGGCGTGAATCTATCGGCGAGCGTATTGCTTCCGGCTGATTCCAACGGAACACCGGGAGACGGCCCGTTTCCGGTCATCCTGACGCAGACCGGATACAACAAGAGCGTGCCGCTGTTGCGCACGTCCAACGAGTACTTCGTGCGCCGCGGCTATGCGCACGTCAGCGTCGATGTGCGCGGTACCGGCCTGTCCGAAGGGGAGTGGGAGGCGTTCAGCGAAACGGAGCAAGCCGATTACCGCGAGGTCCTCGACTGGGTCGTGCAGCAGCCCTGGAGCGACGGTCGTATCGGAACCTGGGGCGCCTCGTTCGCGGCAATCACCCAGCTGTTCACTGCGGCGCATCAGCATCCGGCGCACAAGGCCGTCTTTGCGATCGTCCCGATGGGAGACGCATACCGCGACATCGTCTTCACCGGCGGGCAGATCAACGCCGGGTTCATACCGCTGTGGATGGGGCTGGTCACGGCGCTGGGATTGATTCCGGCCGAGCCGGACCTCGCATCCTTGCAGGTGCTGCCGCAACACCTGATCAATGCACTGACGAATTTTCAGGTGCCGGTGATACTGCGCTCTCTTCTGGGTGTCGATGAGCAGAGCTACGACACCGCGTTCTGGCGGACGCGTTCTCCACTGGAGGTCGCCGACCGCATCCGCACGCCGACGTTCGTGATCGGGGGGCTCAACGACATATTCCAGCGCGGCGAACCCCTGATCTACGAGGCGATCCGCCGTCATGCCGAAGCCCGGTTGCTGATCGGCCCCTGGATGCATATCGCCGGTTCAGCGGGCGAGGGCTTGCCTGCCGACGATGTGCCCGACTTCGATCGGATCGCACTGATGTGGTTCGACCAGCATGTGCTTGGCATCGAGACGGACGCGCGCAGCATCCCCGAGGTCACGCAGTACGTGTACGGGCTCGAGCGCTACGTCACCAGCGATGGATGGCCGCATCCATCGGCACAGGCTCAGCGCTGGCATCTGCGCGGCGATGGCGCGCTGACGCGTGAAGCGGCGCAGCAAGGGGAGAGTGACACCACCGTCCTGCAGCAGCCGGCGAATGGTCTGTGCTCGACCAGCACGGCGCAGTGGACTGCCGGCGTCATCGGGGCATTGCCGCTGCCCTGTCTGACCGACAACCGTTACAACGAGGTTCTCGAGGCGGCTTACTCGACGGCGCCGATGGCGCAGGACTTCTACGTCAACGGGCCGATCCAGGCCGACCTGTGGATCTCGACAACGGCGCAGGACGCGGGGGTCCTCGTGCGGATCACGGATGTCTCGCCGGATGGCGTCTCCCGCGAGATCACCAATGGAATCCTGACGGCATCGCTGCGCGCAGTGGACGAGACGCGGTCACGCTTCATGAGCGGCGAGATGATCCAACCGTGGCATCCATTCACTGCATCGTCGCGCCAGGACGTCGGGCGCGGCGTCCCGGTGCACGTATCGGTCGAAGTGTTTCCGACGAGTCTGATGATCCGTGCAGGTCATCGCCTCCGCGTCACCGTGGGCGCCAGTGACTTTCCGCACGGGCTACCGCCGGTGCCGGATCTGGTCGACCAGGCGGTCGGACTGCTGACGATCCACAGCGATTCGGAGCACCCATCCAGCGTGGTGCTGCCGGTAGTTCCGCTGACGGAGATCGCGGCTTCACCGAACTGAGAAACCGAAAAAAGCAGGGCATGTACGAGGAGGAGGGTGCAATGGGGAGTAGAGCGGTCATTGCGGCGATCGCCGCGGCGTTCATGTGCGCGATAGGAGGCTGTGGCAGCAGTGCCCCACCCGATCGCGCGGCAGAGCCGGATGCGACGGTGTGCGAGTCGCCCACATTGAAAGCGGCAAGTCCCGGCGACGCAGCAGCTGACGCAGCCGGGCTGGGCCAGATGTTCGAGCAGATTGAACTGGCCGGGCTGACCGATGTCGTCGTCGAGGCCGGAACCGGTGGTCTGGCCACTGCCGATCTGAACAACGATGGCCTGCCGGATCTCTTTGCGGTCAGTGAAGAGGGAATGTTTCCGGAAGCGCTCCGGCTGTACATCAATCAGGGCTGCTGGCGGTTCGTGCGTGAAAGCGTGGTGCTGCTGAATTCCGAGGATCTGCCTTCGGGCAATCACGCGATTCCGGTGTTCGCGGATTTCAATGGCGATGACCTTCTGGACTTCTACCTGACCGGAGACCCCACGACGCTGACGGGGACTCCGCATCCAAACATGTTGTTTCTCGCACGCGGCGACTACAAGACCTTCGAGGAGGTCGGTCGCCGCATGGGCGTCGGCAGCGAAACGGCGTACAGCCGCCAGTCGGCCGTCGCCGATCTCAACGGCGACGGCTGGCTCGACATCGCCGTTGCCGCCGACCAGATCGGCGATCGCACGTTCCGGCCGGGTGTCCCCTGGCAGCGGCTGTTCATCTACCGGCCGGCGCCGCTGTCCGCAAGCTTCGAGGACGGGCACTTCGAGGACATCGGCGGCACAGACCTGATTCCCGGATTCGGTGGTGAGCCGAACAGCGACCCGGAACACGATCGCGCATCGCCGGGCATCCTGCTGCGCGACATCGACGACGACGGCGATGTCGATCTCGTGCAGAGCTATCACGTCGACATGCTGTTCTCGCTGTGGTTCCACCCGCACGCGACCGGCGAGAACCATCACGGCGTCTTCGTCTGGAAGAACCAGAAGGCACCGACGGGTACGTTCGCCTTCGAGCAACAGCTACCGGGCGATGGAGGTCTGGCAGAGGAAGGGTGGTCTCACTACAACGTGATACTGCAGCAATACGTGCCGCAGCAGCACGCTGTCAGTCTTCCGTACATCAGCGCGGCCGACGTCGACAATGACGACGACCTCGATCTGCTGGTGGTCGGTCCCACCGATACCGGCTGGCACGTCCATACCGATCAGATCGCCGCGAAGTTCTGGCGCAACGACGGTGCCGAGGGCTTTCAGCCGGCCATCGATGAGTTCGGACTGGGCGCGCTGAACTGGGGCTATGGCGAGTGGTTCGAATTCATGGACGCCGAGCCACCGCCGGCAATCGACAGCGCCCAGGTGGTCGTGTGCGCAACGTCGAACCAGAAACCGAAGTGCCTGGCGCAAAGCCCGGCGGAACACAGCTTCTACCACGCCGACTCGGTCTGGGCAGACTTCAACAACGATGGCTGGATCGACCTGCTCGCGGTCGACCGGCGGGAGAACCAGACGGGCTACGGCAAGCTGCGCAACGTGCTGTTCATGAATCGGGGCGATGGGCGTTTCGAGCCGGTCGCCACCGGAATCTCCGGCATCGACGAGAACAGCATCGCTGCCGAAGCG
>CAZDPA010000126.1:0-10944 GCA_964507195.1 uncultured Salinisphaerales bacterium
ACCTGGTACCACTCCTCGCCTTTCTTGTCGACGCCGAGAATGCCGATGTGGCCGACCGTGTGATGGCCGCAGCCATTCATGCAGCCCGACATCTTGAGCTTGATCTCGCCGATGTCGTGCAGGTGATCGAGTGCATCGAAGCGGTCGTTGATGTCGGCGGCCACGCCGATCGAACCGGCGTTGGCGAGCGAGCAGAAGTCCAGGCCCGGGCAGCAGATCATGTCGGTCAGCAGACCGATATTCGGCGTCGCCAGGCCAACGGCGCGCAGCGCCTGCCAGACCGCGAACACGTCCTTCTGCTGGACGTCGGCGAGCACGAGGTTCTGGTCGTGGGTCGCGCGGATTTCACCGAAGCTGTATTGCTCGGCGAGATCGGCGACGAGGTCCATCTGGTCGGCGGTGATGTCACCCGGCGCAACGCCAGGTGGCTTGAGCGAAACGAACACGATCTTGTAGCCGTCGACGCGATGCGCGAGCACATTGCGCTTGACGAAGCTGGCAAAGCCGCTGTCGTTGGCGGCGGCGAGTGCGTAGCTCTGATCGCTCGCGGCGTTGCTGACGTAAGGATGCGGCTGGAAATGCGCCTTGACGCGATCCAGATCCGCCGGATGCAGCTCGAACGGTGCCTTGTCGATCTGCGCCCATTCGGCTTCGACCAGACGGGCGAATTCCTTCGGGCCGAGTGCCTTGACCAGCACCTTGATGCGCGCGCGATGGATATTGTCGCGGCGGCCGAGGCGGTTGTAGACGCGCAGGATCGCTTCGAGATACGAGAACAGCTGCGACTCTGGCAGGAACGGGCGGATCAGGTGGCCGATCATCGGCATGCGGCCGAGGCCGCCGCCGACGTAGATGCCATAGCCGAGTTCGCCGGCGTCATTGCGCAGGATCTGCACGCCGATGTCGTGGACCTTGATTGCGGCGCGGTCGGTCGTCGTCGCGGCGAACGCGATCTTGAACTTGCGTGGCAGCCAGTTGAACTCGGGATGGAACGTCGCCCACTGCCGGGTCAGTTCGCAATACGGACGTGGATCGACCAGCTCGTCGCGCGCAACGCCGGCGAGATGATCCGAGGTGATGTTGCGGATGCAGTTGCCGGAAGTCTGGATCGCATGCATCTCGACCTTGGCGAGGTCGGCGAGGATGTCCGGCACTTCTTCCAGCTTGGGCCAGTTGTACTGGATGTTCTGCCGCGTCGAGAAGTGGCCGTAGCCCTTGTCGTAGGTACGCGCAATGTGCGCGAGCATGTGGACCTGGCGCGAGGACAGCAGGCCGTACGGTACCGAGACGCGCAGCATCGGCGCAAAGCGCTGGACGTAGAGGCCGTTGCGCAGGCGCAGGGCGCGGTACTCCTCTTCCGGCAGCTCGCCCGCGAGGAAGCGGCGGGTCTGGTCGCGGAACTGATCGACTCGCTGGTCAACGAGGCGCTGGTCGTATTCGTCGTATTTGTACATTGCAGGCGGTTTGACGGGCTGGCGGCCGTGGATGTTTCCGACCGTGGCTTTGAGGCAGCATTTTAAAGCGCGCGAAGGGTAACAGGGGGCGCGCGCATATCGAAGCCCTAAGGTCAGAACCAGCAGTTATGACAACCCGGGTTCAGGTATTCGAGCCCGGCACCTGCGGAATCAGCTCCAGGGTCCGGCGCCGGCGGACTTCTGCGTCGGGGATGGCGCCGAGTTCGTCAATCAGCTCGCGCTTGAGGTGATGGGCGAACTGTTGCAGGAAGTCGTACATGTAGCCGCGCAGGAACAGGCCGCGACGGAAGCCGATATGGGTCGTGCTTGGCTCGAACAGGTGATCGGCCGGCAGGCGCACCAGGTCGCGGTCGACCTGCTCGTCGTAGGCCATCGTCGCGACGATGCCGATGCCCAGGCCGAGGCGCACATAGGTCTTGATGACGTCGGCGTCGACGGCGGTCAGCACCACATCCGGCTTGAGGCCATGGGCGGCGAAGGCCTGGTCGAGCTTGGAGCGGCCGGTGAAGCCGAAGGTATAGGTCACAACCGGGTACTGGGCGATGTCCTGCAGGCTCAGCTGCTTGACCTTCGCAAGCGGGTGATCGGGCTTGACCAGCACGCAGCGGTTCCAGCGGTAGCACGGCAGCATGACCAGGCTCTCGAAGTGGTGCATCGCCTCGGTGGCGATCGCGAAATCGGCCTGGCCCTCGGCCGCCATCTTGGCGATCTGCGGCGGCGAACCCTGGTGCAGGTGCATCGTCACGCCGGGGTACTTCTTGCGGAAGGCCTGGATGATCGAGGGCAGGGCGTAGCGCGCCTGGGTGTGGGTCGTCGCAATCGCCAGGTCGCCACGGTCGCTGTCGTGGAATTCGGAGGCGACACGCTCGATGTTGTCGACCTCGGCAAGCAGGCGGCCGGTGTACTCCAGAATGCGCTGGCCAGCCGGGGTGATCTCGGACAGATGCTTGCCACTGCGCACGAAGATATCGACGCCGAGTTCTTCTTCGAGCAGGCGGATCTGCTTGCTGACGCCGGGCTGCGAGGTGAACAGCGCCTCGGCGGCCGCGGTGACATTCAGGCCGCGGTGAGCGACTTCGTGGATGTAACGCAGTTGGCGCAGTTTCATGTCAGCTTCCCGGGACCGTGATGCACAAGCGCGATATGCATTGTAAGAATAAGAAGTATAGGGAATGATTCGATTACTGCGCACCTCTGTTCCAACCCAAGGTTTCATGGATACCCCGAACTGGCCGTACTACCCCGTTTTCCTGCGCCTGCACGGGCAACGCGTGCTGCTGGTCGGGGGTGGCGAGGTTGCGGCACGCAAGGCCAGGCTGTTTTTGCGGGCGTCGGCACAGGTCGAGGTCGTTGCGGCGGAGATCAATGAGGAGCTGGCCGGACTGTGCGCCGCGGGGCGGGTCAGGCATGTGGCGACCCAATGGGCCGCGGCGCAAGTCCAGGGCTGCCGTCTCGTCGTGGCGGCAACGGATGATGAAACGCTGAACAGAAGCGTTGCTGCCGCGGCGGACGCCGCAGGCATTCCGGTCAACGTCGTCGATGACGCTCAGCTCAGTACCTTCGTCACCCCATCGATCGTCGATCGCGCGCCGCTGCTGATCGCGATCTCGACCGGCGGTGCAGCGCCGGTGCTGGCACGCCGTCTGCGCGAACGCTTCGAGGCACTGCTGCCGGAATCCTACGGACGCCTCGCCGGCTTCATGCACGACTGGCGCGAGCGTGTACACACGCGCTTGCAAGGCAGTGCACGGCGCTCGGTCTGGGAGCGGTTTCTTGACAGCCGTGCGTCGGAACGCGCGCTCGCCGGTGATCTCGACGGCGCGGCCGATGATCTGCGTGAGCTGATCGACGGCAAGCCCGCGGGCGGCGAGGTCTATCTGGTGGGCGCGGGGCCGGGTGATCCGGATCTGCTGACCTTCAAGGCGCTGCGCCTGATGCAGCAGTGCGATGTCGTGCTGCATGACCGGCTGATTTCGCCGAAGGTGCTGGAGCTGGTACGGCGCGATGCGCGACGCATGTTCGTCGGCAAGGCGCGCAGCCAGCATGCGGTGCCGCAGGACGAGATCAACGCTGAGCTCGTGCGCCTCGCCCAGTCCGGTCTGCGCGTGCTGCGCCTCAAGGGCGGCGATCCCTTCATCTTCGGTCGCGGCGGCGAGGAAGTGGACACCCTGATGGCGCACGGCATTCCGTTCCAGGTCGTGCCCGGCGTGACTGCGGCAAGCGGTTGCGCCGCCTATGCCGGCATCCCGCTGACCCATCGCGACTATGCGCAGTCCTGCATCTTCGTCACCGGCCATGCACGCGCTGACGGCGTGCTCGATCTGCACTGGGACCAGCTTGCCAGGCGTGGGCAGACGGTGGTCGTCTACATGGGTCTGCACAGCCTGCCGACGCTGTGCGCCAAACTGATTGCGCATGGTCTGCCGGCGGAGTGGCCGGCCGCGATGATCGAGGAAGGCACGACCGATCGTCAGCGTGTCTGCGTGGCGACGCTGGGCGATCTGCCGCAGCGCGTCGAGCAGGCGGCGTTCACTGGCGCGAGCCTGCTGATCGTCGGAGAAGTCGTGCGCCTGCGTGAGCGGCTCGGCTGGCGCACCGAGCAACCCCGGTGAGATCTTTTTCGCGTTTGCTCCTGGCCGGCCTCCTGGGCACGTCGATGCCGGCCAGTGCTGCGTCCGGACCAGGCACTGCCGGTCTCGGGTTCACCGACTGCGATCTGCGGGATGCCTCCGGCATCCCTCGCGTCGAGGCGCAGTGCGCGCAGTTCAGCGTCGCCGAAAATCGTGCGGAACCGGCTGCTCGGACACTGTCCCTGCGCATCGCCAGAATCAAGGCGCGCATTGCCGGTACGCATGAAGACCCGGTGATCTTTCTGGCCGGCGGACCGGGGCAATCTGCGGTCGATGCCTACGTGTCGGTACAGGCGGGTCTGGCGCGGATCAATCGCCATCGCGACATCCTGCTGATCGATCAGCGCGGCACCGGCGGCTCCAATCGTCTGGCCTGCGCCTCGCCCGATCCGGATGCGGCGATGCCGGCCGACGCGCAAACCTGGAGAAAGCTGGCGCAGGAGTGCCTGGAGAAAATCAAACCGATTGCCGACGCGCGGTTCTACACGACCTCCGACTACATCGACGATCTCGAAGCGGTACGCACGTCGCTCGGTATCGCGCAGGTGAATCTGATCGGCGGCTCCTACGGCACGCGCGTTGCGCTGGAATATCTGCGGCGGCATCCGGCGGTCGTGCGCAGTGTGATTGTCGACGGTGTCGTGCCGCCGGAACTCGCGCTCGGTGCTGATCACGCCCGCAACCTCGATCAGGCGCTGACGAATATTTTTTCGGCCTGCAGCGCCAATGCCGAATGCAAGGCACGCCACGGTGATCCGATGCAGGTGCTGGGTCGTCTGCAGAAGGAAGTTGGGCTGGCGCCACGTCCGGTGTCGTTTCGCGAGCCTACCGATTTCACACCCAGGACCGGTACCTTGAATCGCGACGTATTGGCTGCCGTGATTCGACTGTTCGCCTACAAACCGGAGTCTGCGGCGCTGCTGCCCTTGTGGATCGCCGAGGCGGGCAATGGCAACGCCGCGCCGCTGTATGCGCAGATCGACCTGCTGTCGCGTCATCTCGAGGAGCAGCTTGCGCACGGAATGGAACTGTCGGTGCTGTGTGCCGAAGACGCGGCGACGCTGCGAGCCGATCCGCTGGATGCGCAGACCGTGCTGGGTGCTGGCCTCGTCGAAGGCATGCTCGCGCAGTGTGAGGTCTGGCCGCGTGGACACATGCCGACGGATTTCAAGCAGGCGCTGAAGTCCGACAAGCCGGTGCTGATCCTGTCCGGCGAGCATGATCCGGTGACGCCGCCGCGCTACGCCGAGCAGGTTGTTGCGACGCTGAGCAACGGCCGTCATATCGAGGCGCCGGGGCAGGGGCATATCACAATGAACAGCGGCTGCATTCCGCGCCTGCTCGCCCAGTTCATCGATACGACCGATGCCAAGGCGCTCAATGCGGAGTGCGTCAAGGATCTCGGCGCGATGCCGGCCTTCCTCGACTACAACGGATTCGCGCCATGATCGAAGTGCGCGACCTGCAACGCAGCTTTGGTGAAATCCGCGCGGTCAATGGCGTGTCGTTCCGTGCCGAAGACGGCCAGATCACCGGCCTGCTCGGTCCGAACGGCGCCGGCAAGACTACAACGCTGCGCATGCTCTATACCTTGCTGCGGCCGGACAGCGGGCAGATTCATGTCGATGACGTCGACGCGCTCGCCGATCCACTCGCCGCACGGCGGCGGCTGGGCGTGCTGCCGGATGCACGCGGGCTCTACAAGCGCTTCACCGCACGCGAGAACATCGAGTATTTCGGGAAGCTGCATGGCATTGATTCAATGCTTTTGAAGCAACGTGTTGATCGCCTGATCGATAATCTGGACATGCAGGACATCGAACACCGGCGTGCCGATGGTTTCTCGCAAGGCCAGCGCGTGAAGACCGCGATTGCGCGGGCGCTGGTGCATGAGCCGCGCAACATCCTGCTCGATGAGCCGACCAATGGACTCGACGTGATGGCGACGCGCAGCCTGCGTCGCTACCTGCTCGCGCTCAAGGCGCAAGGTCATTGCGTGGTGCTGTCGAGCCATGTAATGCAGGAAGTCGCCGCGCTGTGCGATCGCATCGTCGTCATCGCCCACGGGCGCGTGGTTGCGCAGGGTACGGCGGAGGAGTTGCGTCAGCAGACGGGAGCGGCTTCTCTTGAAGACGCCTTCGTCAGCGTCATCGGCAGCGGTGAGGGGTTGATGGCATGAGCGCGCGACACGGTGCTTTGCGCACAGCGCAAACGGGTGCGGGAGCGTGCTCTCTCATGCACTGCGTAGGCTTCAGGGCCTGGATGAAGGTGATGGCATGAGCGCGCGACACGGTGCTTTGCGCACAGCGCAAACGGGTGCGGGAGCGTGCTCTCTCATGCACTGCGTAGGCTTCAGGGCCTGGATGAAGGTGAAGGCATGAGCGCGCGACACGGTGCTTTGCGCGCAGCGCAAACGGGTGCGGGAGCGTGCTCACTCATGCGCATGGTATGCACGGAGATTGACGCGAAGGTGGGCGCATGAGCGCCTGGTTCACCGTGTTCTCCAAGGAAGTGCGCGAAAATGCACGCGACCGCCGCACCCTGGCGTCAGCCTTGCTCTATGGCCCGTTGATCGGACCGGTCCTGTTCGCGCTGCTGATCGGTTTTGTCATGACCCAGCAGCGCGACAAGGCTGAAGCGGTGCTGGAGTTGCCGGTCATCGGAGCCGAATATGCGCCCAACCTTGTCGCGTATCTCAAGCAGCAGGGTGTTGCGATCCAGGACGCGCCGGCAGATCCGCGCGCAAGCATCCGCGCGCAGGACGAGGACATCGTTCTGAGTATCTCGCCGGATTATCCCGGGCAGTGGCGCAAGGGCGAGGCAGCGCCGGTCGAGCTGTACTACGACGCCAGCCGCCAGCACACAGCGACGACGATCAATCGCGTGCGGGGCATCCTGCAGAACTTCGGTGCGACGGTCGCCGCGCTGCGCCTGCAGGCACGGGGCATCGCGCCGGAAATTGCGACACCGGTCGCTGTGGTCGAGCGCGATGTGTCGACTGAGCAGAGTCGCACCGGCACGCTGATGGCGATGCTACCGTACTTCCTGATTCTGTCGGCCTTCGTCGGCGGCATGTACCTGGCGATCGACACGACGTCCGGTGAGCGTGAACGGCAATCGCTGGAGCCATTGCTGATCACGCCGGTGTCACGCGCGCAGATTGTCGTCGGCAAGGTGCTGGCAACGACGGCCTATGCGGCGGTGTCGCTGTTGATGTGCGTGCTCGCGTTCGTGCTCAGCATTGCGCTGATCCCGGCGGAGCTGATCGGTTCGGCGCTGTCGCTGTCGGTGGTGACCGCGGCGAAGATCCTGCTGATCGTGCTGCCGATTGCCCTGCTCGCTGCAGCAGCGCAAACGGTGGTTGCGGCGATGGCGAAGACCTTCCGGGAAGCGCAGACCTATCTGCAGTTCCTGATCCTGATTCCGGCGATCCCGAGCATGATCTTCGTGCTCAATCCACTCAAGCCGGAAATGTGGATGTACTGGACGCCGCTGTTCGGCCAGAGCGCGCTGATCAATGATCTGGTGCGCGGTGAGACGGTTTCAGTGCTTGCAGCTGCAGGCAGCGTCACGGCCACGCTGCTGCTGTCGGTGCTGTTTGTCGCGATCGCGGTCAGGCAGTACCAGAGCGAGCGTCTGGCAATCAGCAGCTGATTGCCGGAACGGCGGCTACTCCGTCGCCGCCTCGCGTAGCCGGCGAATCCGCTCGGCCGGTGCCGGATGGGATTCAAGATACCCGCTCCAGTCGGCGCTGCCTTCGCTGGCGGGTGTCTGCGGCCGTTTCGCGTCATGCGCATGCATCAGCTTTTCAAGCATTTCCGCCAGTTTCACCGGCGAGATGCCATTGGCACGCAGCAGCTGTACGCCGTAGTCGTCCGCCTCGGTTTCGAATTCCCTGGAGTAGCGCGCCTGCGCCAGCGCAGCGGGCACTGCCGCCAGCAACGCGCTCGCGTCGCCGAACCACCAGGCCGAAAACGCGCCGACCAGCGAACCCTGGACCAGCAGGCGCAGGCCATGGCGATACTGCACATGCCCCAGTTCATGGCCGAGGACGCCAAGAATCTGTGCATCGCAATCGGCGAGGACGACGAGCTCGTCGAGCAATACGACGGTGCCGTCGGGCAGGGCGAAGGCATTGGCACCGATTTCCGGACTGGCACGGAATTCGAGACGGGTCTGTGGCTCGGCGTTCGCCGGCTGCAGCTTCTGGAACGCCGAGCTCAGTGCATCCTGGCGTTTCTGGCTCAGGCCGCTGGGTTCCAGCCACAGCCGATCCAGTGTCTTGACCGTCTGCTGCGAGAGCATGCGCGAGACGCTGACCGGCATCGAGCGTGCAGCCATGTCGGCCGCCGCCGGTACCCCCCAGACGTATGCCGCTGCGGTCAGGGTACAGATCAGCACGACCGAAATCAGCGCCACGCTCCAGCTTGCCTGCAGAGACTCCACCCAGTGGGCGCGCACGCCGGCCTGCGCCAGCATAGCCGCCAGCTCAGGCGATTCATCGATTTCGCAGTAGGCGCCATCGCGGAAGCTCAGCGTGCGCGGCATGCCGGCGTAGCGCTCCGAGACGACCGTGGCGGCCAGCAACTCCTCGCGCTCGATGCCCTGACCGCCGACATGCACAACGCCGGCCTGCAGCCGCAGCTGCACGGCATGCTGGCGTGCGGATTTGCCGTCGTAGTAGCGGGCGTCGAGCATCCGCCTCAGAGACCGATGTCGAAGTCGAAGACCTCGGTGGTTTCCTCGCCCATGGCACTCACCGCCTCGGCTTCCGAGGCAACAAACGCATCGATGTCCCCGGCGGGGAGCATCGCCATGCTCTCGACCCGATAGCGTGCCACCCGGACCGCAGCCCAGGGCGAGTAAAGACCCAGCGTCAGCATGATCAGGAAGAAGTTGCCGAGCATGATGACGAGCAGGGGCCAGACCTTGATCTCGCTGCTGAAGCGGTGCTCGTCAAGTGTGGTGTGGTTCCAGACCAGGTTCTGGATGCGTGCGATCCACAGTGGCGTGAGCAGAATCGTGCTGCCGATGATGCCGAGAAACACGATGCCGGTGGCGGCAGCGATCATCTCCGGATTGGGACCGTCTTCTCCGCCGGTGACGGCGGCTGCGGCGATCACGCCGATCATCGCGAAGATCGACAGCATCATGGCGCCGAAGAACAGCACCATGATCAGGCCATAGGCGCCGTAGAAGTCACCGACGTTGGCGCTGAAGCCGAATCGCGCCGTGCCGTAGCGGCTGTTGCCATGCTGATACTGCTTGAGACGCGCATGAAACAGCGGGCCGGCCAGATACAGCGTGAAGAACATGATGAAGGGGTGGAGCAGAAAGGTTTCGTAGGCAGCGCCGACCGAGCCGTCGAAGCCGAAACGCAGACCGCGGTAGCTGCTGTTGCGCATGCGGAAGCGAAAGGAGTTGCGCAACAGCCAGGGCAGGACGATGGCGAGAAACACCAGCGCGACCAGACTCCAGATCGAGATGACGTTGGTCGCCGCCGTGTAGACCAGGAACAGGCCGATCGCGAACAGGCGACCCTTGAGGATCACCAGGGGATCGCCGTGATAGTCGAAGCGCGCACCGGCGAGTTCGGTGCTGCCGTAGAAATACTTGAGCCGGCGCACCTTGGCCCAGGCACCGTAGATGCCGAGCGTGAGGACGGTCAGCAGCAGATTGACGATCCAGATGCGGAAGTACTCGCTGCCGTTGCCGGTGAAACGGAATGGCAGCGGTGCCAGCTCGGCCTGCTGTGCCTGCTCAAGATCCATGCGCCCCTCCCCAGGTTTTATGGGTCGACGCTAACAGACCTGAGTGAGCTCAGCCAGACTTGCGGTGCTCGTTGGCGCGCTCATCGAGGTCCTTCGAACGCAGGCGCTTCTGCACTGCGCGCAGGATGCCGGTGGTGTCGAGGTTGCACTGGGCCAGAAGCTCTTCGCGCGTGCCGTGCTCGATGAAGTAGTCAGGCAGGCCGAGGTTGAGTACCGGCACGGCATGATGCTGTGACAGCAGCACTTCGTTGACGCCGGAACCGGCGCCGCCCATGCGCGCGTTGTCTTCGACGGTGACGAGCAGGTCGTTCTCGTTGGCGAGTTCGAGGATCAGTTCAGTGTCCAGCGGTTTGACGAAGCGCATGTCAGCGACAACGGCGTCGAGAATCTCCGCGGCTTCGATCGCCGGCTGCACCATTGCACCGAAGGCGAGGATCGCAACACGCGGGCGACGGCGACCGTGGGCCTCGCGGACGATGCGGCCACGGCCGAGCGGCAGCGGTTTCGGATCGGCTTCGCAGCTCGCGCCGCTGCCGCTGCCGCGCGGATAGCGGATCGCGCTCGGCTGATTCAGCGACAGGCCGGTGCTCAGCATGCGCCGGCATTCGTTCTCGTCGGATGGTGTCATCACGACCATGTTCGGAATGCAGCGCAGGTAGGACAGATCGAAGGCGCCGTGATGTGTCGCGCCGTCGGCACCGACCAGACCGCCACGATCGACTGCGAACACGACCGGCAGGTTCTGGATCGCGACGTCGTGGATCAACTGGTCGTAACCGCGCTGCAGGAAGGTCGAGTAGATCGCACAGACCGGCTTCATGCCTTCACAGGCGAGACCGGCGGCGAGTGTGACCGCATGCTGCTCGGCGATGCCGACATCGAAGTAGCGCTCGGGATAGCGCTGCGCGAACTCGACGAGGCCGGAGCCTTCGCGCATCGCCGGAGTGATCGCAACGACGCTAGCATCAGCAGCGGCGACTTCGCACAGCCAGTTGCCGAACACCTGCGTGTAGCTCGGCAGGCCGCCGCTCTTGCCTTTCGGAAATGCGCCGGTGACCGGGTCGAACT
>CAZDPA010000126.1:10954-11568 GCA_964507195.1 uncultured Salinisphaerales bacterium
ATCCTTGAGGCGATCCAGCTCTGCAGTGAGTGCGTCGAGATCGTGGCCGTCGATCGGGCCGTGATAGCTGAAGCCGAAGGTCTCGAACATCGCGCCCGGATTGTTCAGGTGCGCTTCGTTGTCCAGATCCTGATCTTCGTTGCCGGGTACGCGCTGCGAGGCGTGCAGGCCGAGCTTGCGCATCAGGCGTGCGGACTGGTTGCGTAGCGCGCCGACGTTCTCCGAGATCGACATGTCGTTGTCGTTGTAGACGACGAGCATGTCCAGCTTGAGATGGCCGGCGTGGTTCAGCGCTTCAAAGGCCATGCCGGCGGTCATGCCGCCGTCGCCGATGATCGCAACCGTGCGGCGCTGCTCGCCCTTGATGCGCGCGGCGGCAGCCATGCCGGCGGCTGCGGAGATCGAAGTCGACGAATGGCCGACGCCGAAGGTGTCGTAGTCGCTCTCCGCGCGCAGGCAGAACGGCGCGAGACCGCCGAGACGGCGGATTGTGTCGAGGCGCTCGCGGCGCTCGGTCAGCATTTTGTGCGGATAGGCCTGATGGCCGACATCCCAGACCAGGCGGTCGTGCGGGGTGTCGAGGCAGCGGTGCAGGGCGATCGTCAGTTCGACGG
>CAZDPA010000126.1:11578-11848 GCA_964507195.1 uncultured Salinisphaerales bacterium
GCCGATGCGGCCCAGGGTTTCGATCAGATAGCGGCGGGTTTCTACCGCCAGCAGCGGCAGGTCTTCGGCCGGCAGGGTGCGCAGATCAGCCGGCGTGTGGACGCGGCCGAGAAGGGCATAGCCTGGGATTTCTGTCATGGTTTCCGAGCTGCTTGAGGCCGTGGCCCTGTTCATGCCCCATTTCGGGGCGCGCACCAATGCGCAATTATCCGATAAAGCCCAGCCAAATGCTGCCAGGGCCTGTTAACGCTATGGCGATCGCTGTGACGG
>CAZDPA010000127.1:0-11839 GCA_964507195.1 uncultured Salinisphaerales bacterium
GAAAGTCCCCATCGAACCCGCGACAAGCAAATTCGGGTTCGCCCAGCCGGGACACCGGCTGGCATGACATCGCGACGCGATGTCACCCGCAGGGTGAGCGTAGCGAGTATTCCTGCTGCCGGCACCATCGCCAAGTGCGCAAATTACGTTCGGGTGATACCGCGAGCGGCGAAAGTCCCCATCGAACCCGCGACAAGCAAATTCGGGTTCGCCCAGCCGGGACACTGGCTGGCA
The DNA here is from genome assembly GCA_964507195.1 of uncultured Salinisphaerales bacterium. Lineage (GTDB taxonomy): Bacteria > Pseudomonadota > Gammaproteobacteria > Nevskiales > Nevskiaceae > Solimonas. The sequence continues at coordinate 235 of CAZDPA010000127.1, forward strand.
TGACATCGCGACGCGATGTCACCCGCAGGGTGAGCGCAGAGAGTATTCCTGCTGCCGGCTTCGAGACTCATTCTCTTTCAGGCAGTTTCAGGTGATTCGAGCGGGGTGCATTGGCTCGAATGCGAGATGAATCCGCCAAACCGCGTCAGTTTTTTACGTGGACAACTGACCGCATGACTGTTTGCATTTGCCACGCTGCGGAACGTTCTTCACTCCAGAAAAATGCGGCAACGCACCATATGCCTAGTGGCTTTCACCCAGTTTTGTTGCAGATTCTTGACGCAGTTCACAAGCGAGGACTAGGCTCGGGGCGACGTTGCAAAAAAGCCGCCAACTGAACTTACCCGGGGGTAACCCTGTTCGGTTGGACCGTCTCGTTCTCATGGGAGTGAACTGATGGAAATTTCCAAGCGCAAGCGTGCGGGAGACATTTTTCTCCGCACCGCAATCGCAGCTGTAGTTACAAGTAGTTTCGCGTCCGGCGCAGCGGTTGCGCAGGAAGCCGCCGCCGCGGCAGAGACTAAAGAAGCGACCAAGCTGGATACGATCGAGGTCACGGGTTCACGCCTGACCCGCGCCGCCGTTGAAGGGGCGCTGCCGGTTTCGGTGATCGATCGCGCCTCGATCGAAGCGAGCGGCTTCACCTCTGTGGGTGATCTGCTGCGCAACACCGTGTTCAACTCGTCCGGCGCGTTCCGCGCGCAGTCGGGCAGTTCGGCGCAGTCGCTGATTGCGGTTGATCTGCGTGGCCTCGGCTCCGAACGCACACTGGTGCTGATCGATGGCCGCCGCGCGCCGAAGGCGCCGTTTGCCCCGACAGCGCAGGATCTCAACGCGGTGCCGCTGGCGGCCGTCGAGCGCGTCGAAATCCTCAAGGATGGTGCGTCCGCCATCTACGGCGCAGATGCGATCGGCGGTGTCGTCAACATCATCACGCGCAAGGATTTTGAAGGCGTCGAGATCAGCCACCAGCTCACGGGCACCGACCGCAAGGGCGGCGACGCCGAGCAGGGTTCGGTCACCCTGGGTGTCAACGGCGCGCGCGGCAATCTGGTCGTCGGCGCGTCCTACTTTAAGCGCGACATCATTTTCCAGCGCGACACGTTGTACTCCCCGCGGGGCGCGAGCTTCTACTCTAACAACCTCGTTATCTCGCGTGACGCGAACCGCGACGGCGGATTTGGTACTCCGCAGGCAGATGGTTCGTTCGAATTCACCGACTCGCCCGATGACCCAGACAACGCTGATGGTCTGGACGACTTCTCAGGGGACGAGTACGTGTACGCAGCAGTCCCAGGCGGCTGCCCGAACAGCGACCCGGCGTTCTATCTGATTCCGAGCGGCCTGTGCGGTTACGACTTCGCGCTGGTGGCGGCGGACGAAGCCGAAATCGCCAATCAAGGTCTGTTCGCCAAGGGCACGTTCGAGATCAGCGATACCTGGAATGTTGGCGTCAATGCCAGCATCAACCGTGCGAAGTCTTTTGGCCGTTACGCGCCGTCGCTGAATGACGTTCCGCTATCGGTACCAGCCGACAACCCGTTTCTGGACAACGAAAATATTGTGCCCTTGTTCGGTGCCAATGGTGGTCAGGTTGGCATTCCTGACGAGGAGCTGTATGCGGTGGCGCTGTACCATCGCTTCGCCGCGGCTGGCACTCGCGACACGAGCACGGACGCCAACGTCTATGACATCAGCGGTATCTTCTCAGGCACGCTGTTCGGCGTTGCGGAAACCAACTTCGGCGCGCGCTACAACGAGTACAAGTTCTTCGAAACCGGGCGCAACTTCGCGCTGCTCCCGCGCGTCCAGAATTTCCTCAACGACGGTACCTATGATTTCCAGAATCCGCTGGGGAACGATGCGGACACTCTGGCAGCGATCCGGGCGACGACAGCACGCGTCTCGACCTGGACGACGCGCGAGGCTTTTGGCGACGTGCAGTTCCCGTTGTTCCAGATGTCCGGTGGCCAGGCAAAGCTGCTGGTCGGCTGGGAGTACCGAGAGGAGGGTTTCTCCGATCTGTATGACCAGCTGTCCGAAGTGGCAGGCACGATCGGCGGTTCGGCTGGCAATTCCGCAGCGCTTGACCGTCGCGTTCGCGCCTACTTCGCCGAAGCCGCGTTCCCGATCCTGGATAACCTCGAAATCGGTGCCGCGATCCGTAGCGACAATTATTCGGATTTTGGCAACGCCACGTCGCCGAAGCTCAGCGTCCGCTATCAGCCGATCACTCCGTTGACGCTCCGTGCGTCCTGGAGCGAGGGTTTCCGCGCCCCGACGTTGGATATCCTGAGTTCGAAGCCGGCGTTCTCGGCCGAGTCGATCACCAACGACCAGCAGACCTGCGAAGTCGGTGGGTTCACCTGGGACGAAGCGGTGGCTACCTGTTTCAACCCCGACACCGGTGCTGTCCAGTCGGCGCAGGTCAACGCGACGCAGATCTCCAATCCGGATCTCGGTGCCGAGGACTCCGAGCAGTACAGCCTGGGCTTTGCCTATGATGTGACCTCGTGGTTCGACTTCTCGCTGGATTACTACAACATCGAGATCACCAACCGTATCGACGAGTTCACCCCGCAGGAAATCCTCGACGCGATCCGTGTCGGCGATCCGGTGCCGGATGCTTTCGTGATCACCCGCGGCGCCACCGGCCGCATCACCGACTTCATCTTCGGTTTTGCGAACAACGGCTCACTTGAAACCAGCGGTCTGGACTTCGAAGCGAACCTGAAGTTCGGTCTGGGCGATCTCGGCAATGTCGTCTCGCAGCTCCGTTATATCCACATCCTCGATTTTTCGGTCGATGGAGGACGTGACGAGATCGGCGATCCGGGTCTGCCGGAGGCACGCATGCAGGGCTCGACGGAGTGGAAGATCTCCGACTTCGCGGTCGGTTGGAACTTCAACCTGATCGGTGATCAGGCGCAGACGGTGACATCCACCGGTGCGCGCAGCGGTCACACGCCGACGTTCGTCTCGCATGACTTCCAGCTCTCGTACTCTGCGCCATGGAACGGCACGATCACCGCAGGTGTGATCAACGCCTTTGGCAAGGAGCCGGATGCACGCTCGGCGGGCGCCGACCCGAACGGTCGTAGCTTCAACTACTACCTCTACGATCAGTACGGTGCGCAGCCGTACATCCGCTACACCCAGCGGTTCTGATCAAAGAGTGGTTGCTTACGGAGGGCCCCTGCGGGGGCCCTCTTTTTTTGGCTGTCTTCGTTTGTATGATCGCGTGATGGACGAATCCGATCTCGAGGCACGCGCACTGGCTTGGAGCCGGTACTGGCGCAGTGGTACCCGGCATTCCTGCGCGGGCTCGTTCACCGATCACTACGGCATCGCCACGCAAACCTTTTGGCGTGCCTGTTTCGAGCGCGTCGCAGCGGGCGATCGCGTACTGGAGCTGGGCTGTGGCAATGGCTCGCTGATCCGCTGGCTCGCGCAAGCCGGTACGCAATGGCCGGCTTCTTATGATGCGATGGACCTCGCAGATCTGGACCAAAGCTGGCTGAGCGGACTGCCGGCGGGGCTGCGCGAGCGTGTCCATCTTCATCCGCGAACTGCGGCGACGCGCCTGCCATCGGCCGACGGCACCGTCACGCAGCTGGTCAGTCAATACGCACTTGAATATTTCGCGGATGATGCCTGCTGGAACGAGATGTCGCGTGTATTCGCGCCGCGTGCAACGCTGGCAGCGGTCATTCATCATCGCGGTTCGCACCTGTGCCGTCTGGCGCAGGCCGAGTCTGCGGACAGCCTCTGGTTGCTCGCGGATGATGGACCCCTGGATCGCGCGGCAGAGATGCTGAAGTGGCTGGCAATGTCGGCGAATCTGCGGGATGTCGACCCGCAGGCAGCGGCGGCGCGGCAGCGTTTCAACGCGACCTATGCGGTGGTCGCTGAGCGCATCGCTGCAGCCCCGTTCCCGGACCTGTTGCGCGATACTGCCGAACACACGATGCGCATCCTGCAAGCGGTGCCAGCCAGCGGTGAGGCAGCAGCGCGGCAGGCCCTGGAAACCCTGCGCGGCGAACTGGCAGACAATCGACTGCGCGTGACCGAGCTGGTGGATTGCGCACTGGATCGCGATGGTGTCGATGCATGGGCGGAGCGACTGCGCGAGATGGGGTTTCAGGCCGTCGAGGTCGGTGAGATCGTAGAGCAGGGATACTTGTTCGGCTGGCGCCTGATGGCCAGCCGCGGACGGACGGAATGAACAAAAACACCAGCGCACCCGTAGCGGCAACTCCGCGCGAACGCCTGCAGCATGCCTTCAAGGAAATGAATGCCGGGCGCCTCGACGCCGCGCACCGCGAGTTCTTTTCGCTGTGCAGCGTGGCCGAGTGCAGCGCGGACGCCTATCGTGGCCTCGCGGCCATCTGCTGGCGGCGAGGGCAGCTCAAGCCAGCAGAGGACTATCTGCGACAGGCCATTGCGATCGCTGCCGATCATGCGGACGCGCATGCGGATCTCGGTGCCGTGCTGATGGCTTCGCGTCAGTTCGCGCCTGCGCTGCCGCATTGGGAGCGCGTCGTTGCGTTGCGACCTGAGAGCCCCGATGCCTGGCACAACTACGGCAAATTGCTGGGTGACCTGCGGCAGCTGCAACCGGCATGTGCCGCGTTCGAGCGTTCGCTGTCGCTTGCACCGGATCGCATCCCCACACTGACGACCTATGCGCGTGCGCTCGCGAACTGCGGCGATGAGGATGCTGCTGAAATCGTCTGGGAGCGCGTGATCGCACTGTCGCCGCAACGCTTTGAGGGTTACCAGGGACTCGCCGAAGTGCAGTTCCTGCGCGGCCAGCTGCAACGGGCGCAAAGTACCTATGCGCGCGGTGTCGACGCGGTGCCTGACGCACCGGAGTTGCATATGGGCCTCGCGCAGCTGAAGGAGGATCACGGCGACCGTGAGGGCGCCGAGGCCGCGTTCCGCGAAGCTCTGCGGCTGCGTCCAGACTGGCCGACGGCGCTCGAAGGTCTTCTGACCTTGATCCGCGGGAAGGCCGAACCGGAACTGATCGCGCGTGCGCGTGCGGTCGTTGACGATGCGCGGCGGCCGCCGCAGGATCGCGCCAATGTTGGCTTCGGACTCGGCAAAGCACTCGATGCGAAGGATCCGCAGGCTGCCTTTGCAGTCTGGGAAGCGGCGAACAAGGCGCGGCGCGCACAGATCGGTCCGTTCGACCGTCAGAAAACGACTGTACGTATTGACCGCACGATCGATGTCTTCACACCGCAGCAGATCGCCCGACTTGCGGGCATGGGTCATGCCGACGAGCGCCCGGTGTTCGTCCTCGGCATGCCGCGTAGCGGTACCTCGCTGGTCGAGCAGATACTGGCGGCACATCCGGACGCGACCGGCTACGGCGAACTGCCCGATATCTCGCGCATCGCACGCTCGATGCCGCAGCGCAGCGGCTCGATCCAGCGCTGGCCCGAAGCGCTGTCCGCCGTGAACGGTCAGACCCTGCAAGCAGCAGCGACCGGCTACCTGAACACACTGGAGCGCCGCAACTCCACTGCTGCGCGGCGACTGATCGACAAAGCCCCGCTCAACTTTTTCCACGTGGGGCTCATCGCGCTGCTGTTCCCGAAGGCGCACATCGTCTGGTGCCGGCGCGACCCGCGCGACATCTGCATTTCCATCTACGGCGAAAATTTTGCACTGGAGCAGGCGTTTGCGACGGATCTTTCGGATCTTGGCTACTACTATGTCCAGTACATGCGGTTGATGCGCCACTGGCAGGCTGTTCTGCCGGGGCGTATCCATGAATGCGTCTATGAGCAACTGGTCGAGGCGCCCGAGGTCCAGGCGCGTGCATTGGTCGCCGCAGTGGGCCTGCCCTGGAACGAGGCCTGCCTCAGATTCCACGAGCAGGACCGTCCGGTGCTGACGCCCAGCCGCTGGCAGGTCCGGCAGCCGATGTACTCCAAGGCGGTGGGACGCTGGAAGCGCTATGAGCGATGGATCTCGCCGTTGATTGCGGCGCTCGGCGACGAGGTCGCTGGATGAGGTGATTGTCAGGTTTGAATTTGCACTGGAGTGGTCAGCGGCGCAGTGCACTCTCTATCGAAATCGCCGAGGATCGGCACCATTGCCAATAGAGCGTCCTGCTCCGGGGGCGTCAGGTGCGGATTCCATGCGTCCATGATGAGCACGACGCGTGTGTCCTGGCCCCGATTCCAGGCTTCGTGTTCGAAGGTGTCGTCGAAAGCCACGATTTTACCCGGCTGCCAGATGTGCGGCTCGCCGCCAACGACCAGTGCGCAGTCTGGCGGAACCATCAGCGGCAGGTGTATCACGACACGTGTATTGGTGTCGCCGTGATGCGGAAGGATGTGCGTTCCCGGAGTCAGCATCGAGAAGCAGACTTCGGGGGCGTGGTCGCGGATGTGAGCCAGCGGGCTGGCTTCGAGCAACGACGATGTCACCGGGCAGGCGGCATGTGAATCGTCATGGCGATTGCCGTGCCGATAGAAGAAAAAAGCATCCCATACCGCCGCCGTGCCGCGATCATTGCGCAGTTGGCGCTCGGTCTGTGCCCCCGAAACATCGCCAAGGAACGGCTCAAAGCACTTCTGCTCGGAGGCCAGCACCGTGTGCAGTTCCGCCTGGATTGCAGTCGTGGCGCGCTCGAATGCGTCTGCCCATGGAAACAGGTCGCGTGCGAAGTAAGGCGTCGTTGGCAAGTCCGGAAACCACAGCGCCTTGGGTTTCTGTCTGGCATCTGCGGGCTGGCCGGGCGTCTCGCCAAGATAGGCGGCGATGCAGCGATCGACGCGTTCGAGTGATGCGCGGCCGTGCCGGTCGCGCACAGGCGCCAGCACATCGTCAATCAGGCTGCGCCGCAGTTGTCGCATCCGTTCGATCGCCAGCTTCACATCGTTGCGCAGCAGGGGTGCCGTGCTTTCTGCCGATTGCCACAGTCCGCGTCGCTGTGCGGTGCTGACGGCGCGGACGTATTCGACGGCGGCAGCGCGCATCTGGCCCAGTGCGGTCAGCACATGGCCCAGGAACAGCCGGGCGATGTGTCGTTCGGGCGACTTGGCGAGCGCGGCCCGCAAGGCCAGCTGCGCGGCTTCCGGATTTCCGGCGTGCAGCAGCGCGATGCCGGTGCCCTCGTCGACCGCTGGATCGCTCGGCGATTGCCGGCGGGCGCGTTCGAGCAGGTCGATGGCTTCCACGTGCCGGCCCCGCAGGGCTTCCCTGCCGCCGACATAGGCCAGTGCTTCGCCGTGGTCGGGGCTCTGCTCAAGCGCCCTCTTATAGTGCGCTTCGGCGAGATCCGGTCGACCCTGCTGCAGGGCGCCGCGTGCCAGTTGCAGGGCTAGCTCGATTGCGGATGTCGACGCGTACTGGCTCATCGGGGGTCTTGTGCTCGCAGGGGATGACGGACGAAATTGTCGCATGCTCGTACTGTCTGAGCGGGCCGCGCGTGGAACCGCGGCTCGATGGTGCCGATGTTACTCACGCGCTAACTATTCAACGCGAAAAACCTGCGTTATGGTCGGGTTGTCGCCTCGATGCGACTCTTGAAAATAAACGGAGGGAAGTTATGAAACTCAACATCACTTTGGCTGCAGTGGTCCTCGGCCTTGCAGCGGGAAGCGCTTTTGCCGGGCCGGTGAATATCAACACGGCGGACGAGGCTGCGCTGGCCAAGGAGCTGACCGGGGTCGGGCCGGCCAAGGCGGCGGCCATCGTCAAGGATCGCAAGGAGAAAGGGTCCTTCAAGAGTCCCCAGGACCTCGGACGGGTCGATGGCATCGGTGATGCGCTGATTGAGCAGAACAAGGACAACATCAAGATCAAGGATTGAAGACCAGGGGCCTGCATATTCGCAGCGCGGCCTTCGGCCCCGCAGGACTCGCCAAGCCGCAACGTTCAGAAGCCGTTCTGACTGGAGCAAAAAAATATAACCCGACGACCGCATTCAAGATGGCCTAAGGGAGGGATTGAGGCGAACTGCGGTTCGCCTTTATTTTTTTTGCCCCAAGGAATGCTGGTGAGCGGTCTGACGGGCGGTATTGTCCGGCCAGATTTCCCGCCGGATTTGGGTGGAAATACTGTTATTGCCGGGCCGGATATTGGTGCTACCATCGGCGCCTCATAGGTGGGCTCAATGGTCGGTGGATTCGGCCCACGACGTATTTATTTCCCAGTCAAAGGAATTTCGTTCATGTCAGAAAGCCTGTTTCGAACTGCCATGTTGAAGCGCAGCGGATGGGCCGTGGCCGGTCTGCTGGCGTCGTCGGTTGCATTTGCGCAATCGACAGCAACGGCAACCCGGGCGGTCAATGAGCAGGTCGGTGCCGAGCAGGCCGCCCAGGCTGCGCAAGGCGAGGTCGACAAGCTTGACGACCAGACCCGGTCGTCGGTTGCCGAGTACCGCGCGGTCATTCAGGAAACTGAAAGTCTCAAGCGCTACAACGAGCAGCTCGCGCTGCAGCTGAATTCTCAGCAGACTGAGATGAAGGCGATGGGCGATCAGCTGCTGGAAATCGAGACGACCAGTCGCGAAATCGTGCCTTTGCTGCAGAAGATGCTCGCGACGATGGATGAGTTCGTGAAGCTCGACGTACCGTTCCTGCCTGATGAGCGCAGCAAGCGCGTCAACGGCCTCAAGGACATGATGGCCCGCGCCGACGTGTCGATCGCAGAAAAGTATCGCCGTATCGTCGAGGCCTATCAGATCGAGATGGAATACGGCCGCACGATCGAGGCCTACGAAGGCAAGCTCGATGACCGCACGGTCGAATTCCTCCGCGTCGGTCGCGTTTCGCTGATGTACCAGACGCTCGACGGCAAGGAAACCGGTTACTGGGATGCCAGCGCCAAGGCCTGGGTTGAAGACGGCGCCTATCGCGACGCGATGCGTCGTGGCCTGAAAGTCGCCAGGAAAGAAGGCGCCCCCAATCTGATGATCGCACCGGTCGCCGCGCCGAAGGAGACGAAGTAAATGAGCCGTTCACTCTCCAAGACCGCCGCCGCGCTATTGCTCATTGCAAGCGCCGCGATCCCGGGTCAGGTCTTTGCGGCGCCTGCCGCTTCGCTTGACCAGCTGCTCGAGCAGACGCGCAATGCGCGTGCCGCCGAAGCCAAGGAAAACCAGGAACGCATCGCCAAGTTCCAGCGCGAGCGTGACCAGCAGACGCGCATGCTGGCGGAAGCCAATGCAGTCCTGGCACAGCAGCAGGCCCGGTCCAACCAGTTGTCGGCGGCATTCGACGCCAACGAAAAGAAGCTGACCGAGCTGCAGGCAGCGCTCGACGTCAAGGTCGGCAATCTTGGCGAAATGTTCGGTGTCGTACGACAGGTTGCCGGCGACTTTGCATCGGTCGCGACGACCTCGATGATTTCCGAACAGTATCCGGAGCGCGTCGAGTTCGCCCAGAAGCTGGCGCAGACCAAGGCGCTGGCTTCGATTGCAGATCTCGAAACCTTCTGGTTCGAGATGCAGCGCGAAATGACCGAGACCGGTCAGACCGTCAGATACAAGACCAAAGTGGTCGCACCGGATGGCACGCCGTCCGAACTGGAAGTGACGCGTGTCGGTGCGTTCACCGCGATCAGTGAAGGCGAGTTTCTGAACTACCTGCCGTCGGTCAAGAGCTTCACGGTGTTTTCGCGTCAACCGGACGGCAACTGGACCAGCATCGCCGACGATTTCGAGGGCGAGAGCGAAGGCTATAACGAGATGGTGATCGACCCGACGCGCGGCGTGCTGCTGTCGCTGTTCGTGCAGCGCCCGACCTGGGTCGAGCGTATCAGCCATGGCGAGGCGGTTGGCTATGTCATCATCTTCGTCGGCATCGTCGGTGCCATCCTCGCCGTCTGGCAGTTCCTGTACCTCCTCAAGGTAGGCGTGGCAGTGCGCCGTCAGCTCAAGGACACTTCACGCCCGCAGACCGACAACCCGTTGGGTCGTGTACTCGCCACCTTCAAGGGCGACGGTTCGCGCATCGAGGAGGATGCCGAGATCGTCGAGCTGCGCATCTCCGAGGCCGTACTGCGCGAAGTGCCGGTGCTCGAGCGCTTCCAGTCCTTCCTGCGTCTGGCCGTCGCGGCGGGCCCGCTGCTCGGTCTGGTCGGTACCGTCATCGGCATGATCATCACCTTCCAGGCGATCACCGAATCCGGTTCGGGCGATCCGAAGCTGATGGCAGCCGGTATCTCAGCGGCTATGATCGCAACGGTGCTCGGCCTGGGTATCGCTGTGCCGCTGCTGTTCATGAATGCGGCGCTGACGTCGCGTTCCAGGGCAATCATCCAGATTCTCGACGAGCAGAGCGCCGGCATGCTGGCAGAAAGCCTCGAGGCGAAGCGCAGTGCTTGATCTGCTTGCAGCGCCGTTCCGCTCGGTTGGCGAGCTCATCGAATCCGGTGGGCCGATCGTCGAGTGGATCCTGTTCAGCTGTGTCCTGATGTGGACGCTGGTCATTGAGCGCTACTGGTTCTTCAAGAATCGCCTGCCGCGCCTGGCCGGCGAGATGCTGAGCCAGTGGCAGGCACGCCCCGATCACCAGTCCTGGAAAGCGCGGCAGGTCAGGCGCGCGATGATCTCCAAGCTGAACGCGGCGATGACGGCCAACATGCAGGTGCTGCGCGTGCTGGTGCCGATGGCTCCGCTTCTGGGGCTGCTCGGCACCGTCATGGGCATGCTCAGCATCTTCGATTCGATGGCAGCCAAAGGCTCGGTCGACGCCATCGCCATGGCGGATGGCGTGTCCGAAGCCATGGTCTGCACCATGACCGGTCTGGCGGTGAGCATCTCCGGGTTGCTGCCGGTCAACCGTTTCCAGTCCCGCATCCGTCAGCAGACGGAATTGCTCGCAGACAAGTTCACGTACTGATATGCGCATGCGCCGCCAATCGCTGGAGCACGACAGCGCCGACACCGGCATCGACCTCGCACCGATGCTCGATTTCGTCCTGAACCTGCTGATCTTCTTCATCATCACTGCGGTCTTCATCAAGGAGGTTGGCCTGCCGGCCAGCCGCCCGACGGCCAAGGCGGCGGAGAGCAAGGAAGCCAGCGTCATCGCGATCACGATCAAGGCAGACGGCTCGGTGTTCGTCGGCAGTCGTCAGACCGATCTGCGTCAGGTGCGTGCCGCAATCGAGCGTCTGCATTCACAGCGCCCAGACGACGTCGTTGTCGTCGGTTCCGAGTCCGAAGCCCCAACGGGTGTGCTGGTCCAGGTCATGGATCAGGTTCGGCAGGGCGGGATCGAAAATATCTCGATCGCCGCGAGCAACTAGAAGAGTCTTAGCCCCATGCGTTCACGTCGACACGTGGAATTGAGTGAGGAAACCGGCATCGATCTTGCGCCGATGCTCGATTTCGTCCTCAACCTGCTGATCTTTTTCATCATCACGACGTCGTTCGTGAAGGAAGCCGGCATTACGGTGACCAAGCCGGAAGCCGAGACTGCCGAATACAACCAGACCGGCAATATCCTGGTGGCGATCCGTCCGAATGGAGACATCTGGATTGATCGCCGCAAGCTCGATATCCGCGATGTGCGCAATGTCATCGAGCGCATGCATGCCGAGCGGCCGGAAGACACGGTCGTCATCCTCGCGGACGAGG
>CAZDPA010000128.1:0-11760 GCA_964507195.1 uncultured Salinisphaerales bacterium
GATTCCCGCTTTCGCGGGAATGACGGCTCACTCGGATTCCCTTGCCATGGTTAGTTATAGTCAGCATTGTTGATTAGCAAGTCAAGGCACTGAAGTTCAGGCCTTCGTGCCTGTGAAGGCATACGAGCCTATGAAACCGGCCTTGGCCTTGCCGCTCATGGTCTTGCCTTCGACCGTGCCGGTGAAGGTCACCTTGATCCTGATCGGCCGGGTGACATGGTTGATCCACGAGATCGCAGTGCCGTCACAGGTTCCGTCGCTGATCTCGGTGGTCACGCCCTGGCCGGTCTGCGCGCCGGTCAGCTTGCCGCCGGCTTCCTTGAGCTCCAGCACGGTGTGCTGTGGGCCGGTCGGCGCCTTGATCGTGATGTTCCATTTTCCTGAGACTGACATGCGCTGGCTCCATGACTGCACTGTGGTGCTGGCCTGCACACATTATAGACAACACTGTTGACGATACGCGCACAGACAAGATAAGTTGTCGCGATCAAATATTCCTAGCCAGCCACGAGGGGATCATGGGCAAGGCCGCAGAAAACAAGGACGGCAACGTCGAAATGGACCTCAGCGACGTCAAGCATCGCGTCGGCAAGGAAGTCGGCGGTGGCGAGCTGATCGAGCCGTGCTCGGCGACGGATATCAAGCGCTGGGTCATGGCGATGGATTTCCCGAATCCCATTCACTGGGATCACGAGTTCGCCAAGGCCTCGCCGTTCGGCGGCATCGTTGCGCCGCAGTCGTTCGCGGTGTGCATCGATTACGGTCACGGCGTGCAGCCGGCCTGCGTCGGCCACATACCGGGCTCGCATCTGATCTTCGGCGGCGAAGAGTGGTGGCATTACGGCCCGCGCCTGCATCCGGGCGACCGCCTGACGCAGAAGCGTCGCTTCCACGACTACAAGCTGACCGACACCAAGTTCGCCGGTCCGACACTGTTCTCGCGCGGCGACACCATGCACTACAACCAGCACAAGGTGCCGGTCTCCAAGTCGCGCTCGACATCGATCCGCTATCTCGCGGCGGAAGCGGAAAAGCGCGGCATGCTCAATGCGTCGACCGGCGCGATTCCGCGCTGGACCAGGCAGCAGATCATCGACATCGACCGTGAGCGTCATGCCTGGATCATGTCCAACCGCCTCGGCGTGTCACCGCGCTACGAAGAGGTCAAGGTCGGCGACAAGCTGCCGCGCCGCGTGATCGGCCCGCACACGCTGGTCAGCTTCGCGACCGAATACCGCGCGTTCGTGTTCAACGTCTGGGGCAGCTTCCGCTGGATCGGCGTACCGGGCATGGCCGATCCGTGGATCAACCAGGATCCGGGCTGGGTAGAAGGTTTCGGTTTCGATGAAAAGGGTGCGGAGATCGATCCGCGTCTGCGCGATGGCCTGTACATGGGCCCGTCACGCGGCCACGTCGATGCCGACAAGGCTGGCGAGATCGGCATGCCGCGCGCCTACGGTTATGGCGCGACGATGGGCGCCTGGGTCACCGACTACGCATCGTACTGGGCGGGCCACGAGGGCTTCGTGCGCTACTCGAACACCTCGTTCCGCGGCCCGGCGCTGGAAGGCGACGTCACCTACATGACCGCCGATGTCATCGAGAAGCACGACGAGACCACCTGGGGCGTGCCGCTGGTGCGACTGGCCGTGACAATGGCCAACCAGGACGGCGTCAAGCTCGCGACCGGCGTTGTCGATGTCGAATTGCCGTTGAAGTAAGTCACGCAGGAATCGAAACCATGTCACTTGCAGGCAGGACCGCCATCGTCACCGGCGCGGCATCGGGCATCGGCCTCGCGACCGCGCAGCAGCTCGCCAGGGAGGGCGCCAGGGTCGCGATCTGGGATCTCAACGAAGAAGGCGCGAAGGCTGCCGCCGAGGAACTGAATCGCGCCGGGTTGCAGGCGATTGCTTCGAAGGTGGACGTGTCGAAGCGTGCTGACATTGATGCAGCAGTTGTGGTCGTGCATGAAAAGTTCGGCCCGGTCAGCATCCTCGTCAACAATGCCGGCATTTCCGCGTTCACGCCGTTCATGGAAATCACCGAAGAGCTGTGGGACAGGGTGATGACGGTCAACCTCAAGAGCGTGCTGCTCTGCACCCAGGCGGTGCTACCGGACATGCTCGCGGCAAAGTGGGGGCGGATCATCAACGTGTCGTCGTCGAGCGCGCAGACCGGCGCGCAGCGCATGGTGCATTACTCGGCGTCGAAGGGCGGCGTCATCGCATTCACCAAGTCGCTGGCGCAGGAACTCGCGCCGACCGGCATCACCGTCAACAACGTGCCGCCAGGTTTTGTCGATACGCCGATGATGCGTGCCGGCATCGGCGCTGCCGTCGACCAGATTGCCGCGGCTTCGCCGATGAAGCGTCCGGGCCGGCCGGAGGACATGGCGGCGGCGATTGCGTTTCTCGCGTCTGAAGGCGCGGGCTACATCACCGGTCACACGCTCAGCGTGAACGGCGGGCGTTACTCGTCATAAGCTTCGCAGGCTGACGTAGGATGCGCCGGCAGGCCCATCACCCAAGCCGATGGGCCTGCCGGCCCATCCTACGGAGCTGCGGGCTCTCGATACACCGCGCAGGCGCGCGGCACTCGAGACGAACGGAGTGTGGTTGTGTCGTCCCGGTGGCAACAGAAGCCCACTCGTCTCAAATGCCTGCGAAGCAGGTGTATCGGGAGACCGCCCCTCAGTTGGAAGAAGCCTCATGAAGACACAGCAGATCGATTACAGCGAGGGTCGGCTGAATTTTCGCGGCCAGCTGTTCTGGGACGAAAGTCTGAGCGGACGTCGCCCAGGCGTCATCGTTTTTCCCGAAGCCTTCGGCCTCAACGAGCATGCGCTCATCCGAGCCCGGCGCCTTGCCGAACTCGGCTATGTCGCCTTCGCCGCCGATCCGCACGGGGAGGGGACGGTGTTTCCCGATCTGCCCAGCGTCAGCCCGGCGATCCGCACGTTGTATGGCGATCGCAATGCCTGGCGTGCACGCCTGCGCGCGGCTTTCGATGCACTGTGCGCGCAGCCGCAGGTCGATACCCACCGGATCGCCGCGATCGGCTACTGCTTCGGCGGCGCCTGCTGTCTGGAACTCGCGCGCAGTGGTCTGCCGCTCGCGGCGATCGTCACTTTCCATGCAGGCCTGATCGCGGAAGCCGACGGCGATGCCGGTCGCGTCAAGGCCAGGGTGCTGATCTGCAACGGCGCCGATGACGCGGTGGTCAAGCTCGAAGTGCTCGACGCGGTGACCGGAGAGTTCAGGCGCGACGGTGTCGACTGGCAGTTGATCCACTACGGCAACACCGTGCACAGCTTCACCAATCCCGACGCCGACGCGCGCGGCGTCGCCAATTTCCGCTACAGCGCGGTCGCCGAGCGGCGCTCCTGGGCGGCGATGCGTGGATTCCTGGAAGAAGTATTTGTCTGAGCCTGTGTAGCCCGGTTCCGCATAGCGGAGCCGGGACGCGTGGTCTATCGAAACTTCCCGGCTTTGCCTGCGGCGAAACCGGGCTACTCCAGTTCTGGATTCCCGCTTTCGCGGGAATGACGTTTAATAGGCTCATCGACCCTCTTAGACCAAGTCCCTCCCAACCATGAACTCACCGCAGTCCGTCACGCGGGTGATTCACATCCTTGAAGCGCTGTGCGCAGCGCCGGAGCCCTTGAGCCTTGCGCAGCTGAGCCGTTTGCTTGCAGCGCCGAAGACCAGCATCGCCGCGCTGCTGCGCGGGCTCGCCGAGGCGGATTTTGTCATTGCATCTGACGGGGTCTATCGCCTCGGGCCGCGTGCGTTTGGCATGGGCAGCGCACTGCTTGAAGCGCGCAAGCGGCTGCATTCCTCCGACCTGATCCGCGACGGCATGCGCCGCCTGGCGGAGCGTTCGGGCGAAACGGTGCTGTTCGCCGTGCGTGACGCCGGCAAGGAAACGATCACCTACGTCGACGTCATCGAGAGCCGCAATGCGGTGCGCTTTTCGGTGGCCGTCGGTGATCGCCGACCCTTGTACTGCACTGCCGGTGGCCGGGTGCTGCTGGCAGCCAATTCAGAGGCAGAGGTACGCGCGTATCTGAAGCGGCTCAAGCCAAGGGCATTGACTGCGAGTACCGAAACCGACAAGCGCAGGCTTGCGCAGATCATTGCGGACGCACGCGAGAGCGGCGTTGCGCAGACGGTGGATCAGGCCGCTGACGGCGCGGCCGGCACTGCGGCGGCGATCCGTGATGCATCGGGTACGCTGCTGGGCGCGCTGATTGTCGCCGCTCCGAGCGGGCGGCTGAGGCGCCGCGGCGACAATCTCGCGCAGATGGTCGTCGATGCCGCGAAATCGATCTCCGCCAATCTCGGCTACCGGGCGAGCAGGCGCTGACATGTCCTCGCTGATCATCGGGCTGATCATCAACTACGCCGTGTTCTTCGCACTGATCCATTTCATCGTCACGCGGAAGCCGGAATGATCGTCGGCCACTACGCGGCGGCGCTGATTCCCTACAGCCGGCTCAAGCAGCATCCGTTCTGGTTGCTGCTGCTGTGTGCCAACGTGCCGGAGTTCCTGTGGCTGATCCTGGCACTGGTCGACGTCGAGCCGGCGTCGCCGCCGTCGCTGCTCGATGCCAGCTTCCAGAATCTGCAGGTCGCGATGACCTACAGCCACAACCTGATTCCGGGCTTGCTGCAGGGCGTGCTCGTCGCGGGTCTGGTATTCGTGTGGTTCCGCGATCGCAGCCTGGCCTTGTGGTGCGGCTTTCTCGCCGCGTTTCATGTGCTCTGCGACCTCGTCGTCGGTTTCGAGCATCAGCTGCTGAGTCCGGATTCGCCGCAGGTTTCGTTGAACACCTACGGCACGATGCCGCAGGTCGCGATCCTGATCGAGCTGGTCTTCAGCATCGCCTGCGTGGCCTGGTACCAGCACACCGAAAAGCAGCGCGGCCGGGCCTTGTCGGCCGGCCGTGCAACGGTGCTCTATGCTGTTTTCGTCGTCGGTGTGCTGGTCTGGTTGCCGGCGGCGACGCTCTCGCTGCGTGAGCAGCTGCAGATGTTCGGCATCACGATCTGAGCGTGTAGCCCGGTTCCGCGCAGCGGAGCCGGGACGGAGGGCTGCCCAGCGGCGCTTCCCGGCTTTGCCTGCGGCAAAACCGGCTACGTCAGTTCAGGCGCTGCGCCGTCCCAGTTCCGCCAGCACTTCCTCCGTATGCGCGCCGAGCTCCGGCGCCGGGCCATGCACACGTCCCGGTGTACCGGAGAACAGCGTCGGTACGCCGGGAAAACGCACCGGGCCGTATTCCGACTCGACCGTCTCGAAGAAACCCACTGCGTTCAGGTGCGGGTTGTCGAACAGCTCATCGGGTGTGCGCAGCGGCGCTGCGGGGATGCCGAGCGACTGCAGCAGTTCCAGCCATTCCTGGGTCGTGCGTTCGAGAAAGGTCTGCGCGAGCAGACCGTAGACGGTGTCGATCTGCGTGGCGCGCTGCTTGAGCGTCGCCATATCGGGTCCGGCCCATGCCGGCTTGACCGCTTCGACGAACTTGGCCCACATCTTGTCGTTGTAGATCAGCGCCGCGATGTGGCCGTCCCTGGTCTTGTACGGCTTGCGGTTGGGGGCGACGGCGCGAGGATAGTGCGCGCGGCTCAACGGTGGCGTGAACATCGCGCCATTGGCGTGCTCGACGAGCATGAACGACGCCATGGTCTCGAACATCGCGACTTCGACTTCCTGGCCTTCGCCGGTGCGCGCGTGATGGAACAGCGCCATCGTCGTCGCATAGACCGCAGTCAGTCCGGCGACCTTGTCGGCGATGATCGAGCCGACGAAATTGGCTTCGCCGGTGAGCATCTCCTGCACCTTGGTCAGGCCGCATTCGGCCTGGATCGTGTCGTCGTAGGCGGGCAGGTCGCGATCCGGCCCGCGGCGGCCGTAGCCGTAGGCATTGGTGTAGACGATGTCGGGCTTGATCGCGGCCACGTCTGCGTAGCTGAAGCCGAGTCTGGCGATCGCCTTGGAGCGCATCGTATGGATGAAGACGTCCGCGGTCTCGATCAGCGCGCGCAGCGCAGCCTTGCCGCTGTCGGTCTGCAGGTCGAGGATCACACTGCGCTTGCCGCGATTGACGTTGGCGAACACGCCGCCCATCGTCGGCGACGGGCCGATCGAGATGTAGCGCGTGCCGTCGCCGTCCGGCGGCTCGATCTTGATCACGTCCGCGCCCATGTCGGCCATGATCTGGGTGCAGTACGGCCCCATGACCATCGCGGTCAGGTCGATGACCCGGACGCCGGTCAGAGGCCCGGTGCGCTGTGCGGACTTTTCCATGGATTCCTCGTTGCTGATGCGTGTTCAGCCACGTAGCCCGGTTCCGCGCAGCGGAGCCGGGACACTTGCGTATCGGCTGTGCTTCCCGGCTTCGCCTGCTGCGAAACCGGGCTGCGTCGATCCGAATTGTTTCACGGGTAGCGTACATATTCCAGTACATTGAGCTAATATCGGTTCAGTCAGATCAGGACAGAAAACATGGATTTCGCCTTCACGCCGGATCAGCAGAACATCCGCGACACCATCCTCAGGCACTGCGCCCAGTTCTCCGACGACTACTGGCTGGAGCGCGACCGGGATGCGGTGTTTCCGCTGGATTTCCTCCAGTCGATGGCCGATGCCGGCTGGCTCGGCGTGGCGATGCCGGAAGCAGTGGGCGGCGCTGGCCTGGGCATCACCGAGGCGGCGATCATGATGCAGGCCGTCGCCGAAGCAGGCGGTGGCATGACCGCGGCGTCGAGCATCCACGGCCCGGTGTTCAGCATGCAGCCGGTGCAGCTGTTCGGCACCGAGGCACAGCGACAGCGGATGATTCCGCCGGTGCTGCGTGGCGAGGATCGCATCTGCTTCGCGGTCACCGAGCCCAATGTCGGGCTCGACACGACCAAGCTCAAGACCCGCGCCGAGAAACGTGACGGCGGCTATCTCGTCAACGGCGAAAAGATCTGGATCTCGGTCGCGCAGGTCGCCAACAAGATGATGCTGCTGGCACGCACGACGCCGCTCGACCAGGTCAAGCGCAAGACCGATGGTCTTTCGCTGTTCTTCACCGATCTCGACCGCAGCAAGATCGAGGTGCGCCTGATCCACAAGATGGGCCGGCATGCGGTCGACTCGAACATGCTGTTCATCAACGACCTGTGGATTCCGGAAGAAGACCGCATCGGCGCCGAGGGCGATGGCTTCAGGATCATCCTGCACGGCCTCAATCCGGAACGCATCCTGCTCGGTGCCGAGGCGATTGGCATCGGTCGCGCGGCGATCCAGCGTGCGGCACGCTATGCACGCGAGCGCATCGTGTTCGACCGGCCGATCGGCATGAACCAGGGCATCCAGCATCCGCTCGCCAAATGCTGGGCCCAGCTTGAAGCCGCGAACCTGATGGTGATGAAGGCGGCGACGCTGTTCGACAAGGGCGTCGACTGCGGCGTCGAAGCCAATGCCGGCAAGTATCTCGCCGCCGAGTTCGCGTTCGAGGCCTGCCACACGGCGATGCTGACGCTGGGCGGAATGGGCTATGCGCAGGAATATCATGTCGAGCGCCTGCTGCGCGAAGTGCTGATCCCGCGCACCGCGCCGGTCAGCCCGCACATGATCCTGAACTTCCTCGCCGAGAAGGTGCTGGAACTTCCGAAGAGCTATTGAGCGAAACGGTGGGCCGCGCTGCGCTAGGCCCACCCTACGCAGATCGCGAGAGGTAGGATGGGCTGAGCACAGCGAAGCCCATCATTCGCTGCTACGAAAAGAGAACATGATGAAGGCCCAGGAAATACTCAGCGCCCGCTCGTGGCTGTTCGCCCCCGGCGACAGCGAGAAGAAGATGCAGAAGGCGGCCGACAGTGCCGCCGACATCGCGCTGTTCGATCTCGAAGACGCCGTCGCCGACGCGGAGAAGCCGAAAGCGCGTCTGCTGGTACAGAACTTCCTCCAATCGCAGGCCGGCGACCACGCGCGGCTGTGGGTGCGCATCAATCCGCTGCAGGGCGAGCATGCGCTGCTCGATCTCGCCGCCGTGATGCCGGGCCGGCCCGGCGGCATCATGGTGCCGAAGACACGCAGCGGCGCGGATCTGGTCGTGCTCGATCACTATCTGTCGGCGCTCGAAGTTGCCAACGGCATCGAGCAGGGCAGTACCAAAGTGTTCCCGCTTGTCACCGAGACTGCCGAGGGCATGCTGGCGACCGGCAGCTACGCCGGCGTGCCGCGCCTGGTCGCGATGACCTGGGGCGCCGAGGATCTCGCCGATGCGCTCGGTGCGAGCGAGAACAGGAACGCCGACGGCAGCTACGGCTTCACCTACGAACTCGCGCGCAGCCTGTGTCTGGTCGGTGCTGCAGCGGCACGTGTTGCCGCGATCGACACGATCCAGGGTGACTACCGCGATCTCGACGGCCTGCGTATCCGTGCGACGCAATGCAGGCGCGCCGGTTTCCGCGGCATGCTCGCGATCCATCCGGCGCAGGTCGAGATCATCAACGCAGCGTTCCTGCCGAGCGCCGAGGAAATTGCGCAAGCGCAGGAGATTGTCGATCTGTTTGCGGCAAATCCGGGGCTTGGCACGATCGGCTACAAGGGCGGCATGCTCGACCGGCCGTATCTCGCGCGGGCGCAGCAACTGCTCAGGCTCGCAGGCAAGGCATGACCGTCGTCACCGACGCTGCGGGTCTCGATCTCGGCCAGTGGGTCAGGCGCGGCGACCGCATCGTCTGGGGTCAGGCCTGCGGCGAACCGACGACGCTGATCGAGCAACTGATCGAACGGGCGGATGCCATCGGCGATCTTTCCGCATTCGCGGCAACCAGCTTCTCGAAGTTGCTGACGCTCGAAGCGGCCGGCCGGATCAGGCTGTCGAGCATGGGCGCCATCGGCACGCTGCGTGCGCTGACCGCGGCTGGCAAGCTCGACGTGATTCCCTGTCACGTCAGCCAGGTCGGCCCGTACATCGAACAGGGGCTGATCGGCTGCGACGTGGCCTTCGTGCAGCTCAGCCCGGCTGACGAGAACGGCAATCACAGCTTCGGCCTGATCAGCGACTACGTGCAGGCCATGGTCGCCAAGGCGCGCGTCGTCATTGCCGAGATCAACGATCAGGTGCCATACACGCACGGAGAAATGCTGCCGGCGTCGCGCATCGATTGCGCGGTGCAGGTGTCTCGACCGCTGGTCGAGGTGCCGGCGGCGAAGATCACCGACGCCGACCAGGCGATCGCCCGGTTTGCGGCGGCGTACATCGAGGACGGCGCGGTCCTCCAGACCGGCGTCGGCGCAGTGCCGGATGCAATCCTGCGCCTGCTTGGCGACCGCAAGGATCTGGGCGTTCACTCCGGCATGCTGGGCGACGGTCTCGTCGATCTGATCGAAGCCGGTGTCGTCACCAACGCGCGCAAGCGCATCGATATCGGCGTCTGCATCAACGGTGCGCTGATTGGCACCCAGCGCCTGTATCGCTGGGCGCATCGCAATGCTGCGATGCGGATGTGCGCAAGCTCGTACACGCACGATGCCGCCGTGCTCGCGCAGATCGATCGGCTGGTGACGATCAATTCCGCACTGGAAGTCAACCTGACGGGTCAGGTCAATGCCGAGCAGAGCGGCGACGTCTATCTGGGCGGTACAGGAGGCCAGGTGGATTTCGTGCGCGCCGGCGCTCGCAGCCGCGGCGGGCGTTCGATCATCGCGCTGTCCGCAACCGCCAAGGGCGGCAGCCTGAGCAAGATCGTGCCGACGCTGTCCGGGCCGGTGACGACGGCACGCACCGAAGTCGATGTCATCGTCACCGAGTTCGGCGCCGCCGAGCTCAAGGGACAGGCGCTGGCCGAGCGTGCGCGGCGTCTGGTTGCAATTGCGCATCCGGATTTCCGCGAGCGGCTCGACCGCGCGGCCTACGATATTCGGCGACACGGATTTTAATCGGTGATAGCCCGGATGAAATCCGGGATTGTTGAGCTTTCGGCAGGGGCAGACTCCGGGTTGCACCCGGGCTACATGACTGAGCGCTTACCATGGTCGCCAGTCCATCCAAGAGTCAGCGATGAAGGAACAGATCGAGGTCAGCGTCGACAATCATGTGGCCGTGCTGAAATTCAGCAACGCGCCGCACAACTACGCAACGGTCGCGCTGATGCGCGGCGTCGCCGACCGGCTCGACGAGCTCGGCCGCGACATGCAGGTGCGGGCAATCGTGCTCGCCGCAGAAGGAAAGACGTTTTGCGCCGGCGCGGATCTGGTCTCGGCCAACGGCTTCGGCGCAGCGAGCAGCGACCCGCTGCGCGAGTTCTACGATCAGGTGCTGCGCGTCTACGCCTCGCCCAAACCCATTGTCGCGGCAGTGCAGGGCGCAGCGATCGGTGCCGGTCTCGGTCTTGCCGTTGCCGCCGACTTCCGCGTCGTCGCGCCGGAAGCACGCTTTGCCGCGAACTTCACCAAGCTCGGCTTTCATCCGGGCTTCGGTCTGACATTCACCTTGCCGCGCTTGCTTGGACCTGCCCGCGCGGCGGAAATGTTCATGACGGCAGCGCGTTACAGCGCCGCGCAGTGCGCCGGATGGGGCCTCTACGAGCGCATGGCCAGCGCCGACGATCTACGCGCGGCTGCGCTGCAGTTCGCCGTCGAGATCGCCGACAACGCGCCGTTGGCCTTGCTGGCGACACGCGCAACGCTGCGTGCTGGCTTGCAGGAACAGGTCACCGCCGCGATCGCCGAGGAGCATCGCCAGCAGTTGCTGTTGCAGCCGACCGAAGACTTCGCCGAAGGCATCCGCGCGGTCACCGCGCGCCGGCCCGGCAACTTCAAGGGACGTTGAAGGCCGCGGGCGGCGGGCTCGAAAGTTCTTTTCCTGCCTCGCAAGCGTCCCGATCCGGGCGCGGTTTCCTCTGGACGCTCACACGCTTCACCGTGCTTGTCGGCTCCGCCCGAAAGCCAGTCCGGAACGGAATTTCTCTACAGCTTTGAAATTGTCCTGCAGAAAGGACAACGCAGCGCGAGTCCGCGGGCAGTCTGCGGCGTTTTGACCGACATGATCACGTTGTCGCATTGAAAACAGCGAACCTGGACTTCATCGTCATCAACACTCAAAGGTGCCCGCAGGTTCAGGTACTTCGATTGCGGACGCCCGGCGGGAACCGGAGATGTCGTCAGAACGGTGTCGATAACGGTACTCATGAGAACCTCTCGTAAGTCAGGCAATCTCCGGGGCGACAAACATACTCCCGGCATTCCTGTGAGTCACCCGCTTTCGCGCTAGACCGAACCCAGAAGGGCCAGCACTATTTCCAGCGCGATCAGCAGAACAATAGTGACTTCAAGAAGTTCAGCGCGACGGCCGGAGCTTTCGTTGAAGAGTGCGGTGTAAGTGTCTCGAATGATGTCGAGTTTTCGGTCAACTGCGCGATTGACGTTCGCCACGCGAAACAGATCCAGCGCCGCGCTGTAGATTCTCGCCAGATAAACGTCTTCAGTGACTTGCAGCGCGTTGTCCACCTTCTCCTTCAGTTCGGTGACTTCGGCCACCAGGCCGTAGAGCTTTCTTGCCAGTTGGGCAAATCGTCGCGGTGCGGCGGTGAAAATCATGCGCTGGTTCTGCTCGACCAGGTCGTACATGCGCGGCAGCTCGTCATCGAGGAGCTCGTCGTAGTAGCGCATTTCAAGCAGCTGCGCGTTGGCGACATCGATGACATCGGCAACGTCGGTATCGCCGCGCGGATCGTAGACGAACGCGCGGTCCCAGGTGAG
>CAZDPA010000129.1:0-11621 GCA_964507195.1 uncultured Salinisphaerales bacterium
ATTCGTAGCCAAGTGAGTCCAGCGTCCGCCGGCACTCGGCCCATTCCTTCCTCGGCACCTGCAGGCCGCACAGCACGCGCCCGTTCGCGGCGCCATGATTGCGGTAGTGGAACAGCGAGATGTTCCAGCGTGAGCCGATCGCCTGCAGGAAGTCGATTGCCGCGCCCGGGCGTTCCGGGAATTCGAAGCGGAACAGGCGTTCGTCGACAAGGCCGTTGCAGCGGCCGCCGACCATGAAACGCACGTGCTCCTTGGCCATTTCATTGCCAGACATGTCGACGACGGCGTAACCATGTTCGCGCAGGCCGTCGATCAGCGCAGCGCGCTGCTCGGGGCCGTCGCTGAGCTTGATGCCGACGAAGATATGCGCCTGCTCGGGGGAGGCGTAGCGGTAGTTGAACTCGGTGACCGCGCGCTTGCCGATTTGCTTGAGGAAGCGCTTGAACGAGCCCGGTTGCTCGGGAATCGTCACCGCCAGCAGGACTTCGGCGTCATCGCCCAGCTCGGCGCGCTCGGCGATATGGCGCAGGCGATCGAAGTTGACGTTGGCGCCTGAAACGATGGCGGCGAGATTCTGGTTCTTGACGCCGTTCTCGATGACCCAGCGCTTGAGACCGGCGACGGAGAGCGCACCCGCGGGTTCCGGCAGCGCGCGGCGGTCGTAGAAGATGTCGCGTGTCGCGGCACAGATCTCATCGACGCTGACCGTCACGCAGGCATCGACCAGATGACGCGCGACGCGGAAGTTCTCCTCGCCGATCTGCTTGACCGCGACGCCATCCGCAAACAGGCCGACCTGCGGCAGCACGACACGGCGCCCGGCGCGCATCGCGGCCTCAAAGCAATTGGAATCGGCCGGCTCGACCGCGATCACCTTGATGCCCGGTCGCACCGCCTTGACCCAAGCGGCGACGCCGGCAAGCAGCCCTCCGCCACCGACCGGTACGAAGATCGCGTCGAGATCGCCGCACTGCTCCAGCATTTCGCGCGCAACCGTGGCCTGCCCGGCAATCACGTCAGGATCGTCGTAGGGGTGGATCAGGGTCATGCCCTTCTCCGCGGCCAGTGCCAGCGCATGCTCGCGGGCATCGTCGTAGGCATCGCCATGCAGGATCGCCTTGCCGCCAAGCGCGCGTACCGAATCGACCTTCACTCCCGGCGTCGTCCGCGGCATCACGATCCACGCGGTCAGGCCAAGCTTCTTCGCCGCCAGCGCCACGCCCTGCGCGTGATTGCCTGCGGAGGCCGTGACCACGCCGCGCGCGCGCTCGACGGCACTGAGCTGGGCCATGCGGTTGTAGGCGCCGCGCAGCTTGAACGAATGCACGGCCTGGGTGTCTTCGCGCTTGAGCAGCACGCGGTTGCCGAGGCGCTGCGACAGCTTGGGTGCATCGTCGAGTGCGCTGACGATGGCGACGTCGTAGACCCGCGCAGCCTCGATACGCGTGCGATAGCTTTCCAGCAGGCGGGACAGCTCGGGGGCAGTTTTGGCCCGGGACGGCGGATTCAAGGGGACCTCTACGAATGGTGAGATAGGCGCTGCCCAAGCCGGATGAGCTTGATCATGCAATGCCCTATCATACCGCGCGGCTTCCTACGCTCGCCCCTTGTGCGAGCGGCGATCCAACCCCATACGCTACCTGTCCCTTCTCCTGACGCTCATGCATCCGGTCATCACATTCATCGGCGGCGGCAACATGGCAGCGAGCCTGATCGGCGGCCTGCGCGCGGCCGGCCGGCCGGCCAACTGCCTGCGCGTGGTCGAGATCAGTCCCGAACGTTGCAGCTGGCTGCAGCAGGAATTCGGCGTCAGCGCGAGTGCCGATGCCGCAGCGGCCACTGCGGGTGCCGCCGCGATCGTGCTGGCGGTCAAGCCGCAGCAGATGCAGGAGGTCTGCAGCAGCCTCAAGCTCGACAATGGCACCGTCGTCATTTCAATTGCCGCCGGGGTACGCCTCGACAGCCTGCAGCGCTGGCTCGGTGGCAGCCACCACTACGTCCGCTGCATGCCGAATACGCCGGCACTGCTGCAGGCCGGCATCACGGGACTGTATGCGAACCCTCAGACCAACGCTGCCGCACGTGAACTCGCGCAGGCTGTGCTGGCCGCCGCGGGCAAATGCGTCTGGGTCGATACCGAAGCCCAGCTCGATGCCGTCACCGCGCTGTCCGGCTCGGGGCCCGCGTATTTCTTCCTGCTGACTGAGGTGCTGCGCGAAGCCGGCATTGCGTTGGGCCTGCCCGCCGATACCGCTGCGCGGCTCGCCGAACAGACCTTCATCGGTTCGGCGCGCATGGCCGGCGGTGATATCGATGTCAGCGAACTGCGTAGACGCGTCACATCCAAGGGCGGCACCACCGAGGCCGCGGTCAATCATCTGCTGAGCGCCGGCATCCAGCCGCTGTTCGATGCCGCGTTGAGTGCTGCCGCGCATCGCGGTGCGGAGCTCGGCGCACAACTGGATCAGAAGGTGTCCTGATGGGTGCGAACGCAGCCAATGCAATGCTGTTCCTGGTCACGACCTTCTTCGATCTGCTGCTGTGGGCGTTCATGCTGCGCATCATCCTGCAGGCGGTGCGCGCGGACTTCTACAACCCGGTCTCGCAGCTGATCTGGAAGGTCACGCGCTATCCGACCGACTGGATGCGCCCGTATGTGCCGAACCTGCGCAACGTCAACTCGGCGGCAGCGATCGTTGTCGCGCTGATCGCGGTGATCTACGTGTACTCGATCTTCGCGATCATCGCGCCCAACGGCACCAGCCTCAATCCGCTGTCCGCGCTGTGGTACGCCCTGCTCAAGATCGTCGTGCTGCTGGTGAACCTGTACACATTCTCGATCTTCATTCAGGCGATCATGTCCTGGCTCGGACCGGGCGTCAGCAATCCGGCGAGCAACGTGCTGTTCAGCATCAATGAACCGCTGCTGCGCCCGGCGCGCCGTATCATTCCGCCACTGTCAGGACTGGATCTTTCGCCGATGGTCGTCATCGTCTTGCTGCAGGTGCTCAATCGCCTGCTGCCGCTGCCGGGCGCTTTTCGTTAGTGGGCAACAGCTTTCCTGCTGATTCCGTAGGGCTGGTCACGCCCCGTCGCGTCGCCATTGAACAGGCGATGATGCTGGACTGCGGCCGCCAGCTCGATCGCCACGATCTGATGATCGAGACCTACGGCACGCTCAACGCCGAACGCAGCAATGCGATCCTGATCTGCCACGCGCTGTCGGGCGACCACCACGCCGCCGGCTACCACGACGCGGATCAGACCAAGGCCGGCTGGTGGGAATCGAGCATCGGTCCCGGCAAGCCGATCGACACCGATCGTTTCTACGTCGTATCGCTGAACAATCTGGGCGGCTGCAAGGGCTCGACCGGGCCGAACTCGATCAATCCGGAAACCGGCGTGCCGTACGGACCGGACTTTCCGCTGCTGACGGTACGCGACTGGGTCCGCTCGCAGGCACTGCTGGCGGACCATCTCGGCATCGCACGCTGGGCCGCGGTGATCGGCGGCAGCCTCGGTGGCATGCAGGTGATGCAATGGGCGATCGATCTGCCGCAGCGCATCGACCGCGCCATCGTGATCGCGAGCGCACCGCAGCTGTCCGCGCAGAACATCGCGTTCAACGAGATTGCGCGTCAGGCCATCCTGTCCGATCCCGACTTCCACGGCGGCCGCTTCTACGAGCGCGGCGTCGTCCCTTCGCGCGGCCTCAAGCTCGCGCGCATGCTCGGCCACATCACGTATCTGTCGGACGCGGCGATGCGCGCCAAGTTCGGCAACGACCTCAAGGCCGCACCGACCTTCAACTTCGATGTCGAGTTCGAGGTCGAGAGCTATCTGCGCTATCAGGGCCAGTCGTTCGTCGATCGCTTCGACGCGAACACCTATCTGCTGATGACCAAGGCGCTGGACTACTTCGATCCGGCCCGCGAGTTCGGCAATGACCTTGCCGCTGCATTCCGTCGCGCCAGTGCACGCTTCCTGGTGATTGCCTTCTCCAGCGACTGGCGTTTCTCGCCGGCACGTTCGCGCGAGATCGTACAGGCACTGGTGCGTGCCGGGCGCGATGTTTCGTATGCATTGATCGAGTCGCAGCTCGGCCACGACGACTTCCTGATGCCGATTCCGCAATACCAGCGTGTGCTCGGCGACTACCTCGGCCGCGTCGCGACGGAGGTCAGCGCATGAGCGACAGAGCCCTGCGACCCGATCTTGCCGCGATCCGTGACTGGATTGCACCGGGCAGCCGCATTCTCGACCTCGGCTGTGGCGACGGCGAGCTGCTCACCGATCTTGCAACCCATCGCGGCGTCAGCGGCTACGGCCTCGAAATCGATCCGGCCCAGGTCGCGCAATGCGTCGCCAACGGCGTCAACGTGATCCAGGCCGACCTTGATGATGGCCTGCGCGATTTCGACAACGGCTCGTTCGACTACGTCGTGATGACGCAGGCGCTGCAGGCATTGCAGCGACCGGATCAGGCGATTGCGGAAATCCTCCGCGTCGGTCGCGTCGGAATCGTCACCTTTCCCAATTTCGGCCACTGGCGCGTGCGTGCCGCACTCGCCGCCGGCCGCATGCCGGTGACGCCGACCTTGCCGGATCGCTGGTACGACACGCCGAACATCCATCTCTGCACCGTCGACGACTTCGAGGATCTCTGTGCGCGCAGAAACTGGCGCATTCTCAGCCGGAGTCTGCTGGACCGCTCGCATCGCGAAGGCGCACGCATCCGCTTTGCGCCGAACCTGTTCTGCGAGCTCGCGCTGTACATGCTGCAAGCGCCCGGGACCACGGCATGAGACTCCTGCTTGCGCTGCTGTTTGTACTCACTGCCACTGTTGCGCGCGCCGAGCAATTCGTTGACCTTGGCGATTTCCGCATTCACTACGCTGCCCTCAACACGACGCAGCTGACGCCGGATGTCGCGCGCAAGTTCAACGTGCAGCGCAGCAGCAAGCGCATCCTGCTCGTGCTCAATGCCCAGAAACGGGTCGGCGGGAAATATGAATCCGTAACGGCAACCGCCAGCGGCACCGCAACGACCCTGCTGGGTCATGTGCAGTCGCTGGAACTGCGGCCAATCCGTGAGGCCGACGTGCATTACGTCATCGCCTCATTCGAAACCCTTGAAGGCGAGTACATGACCGTGGACGCCCGCGTGTTGCCCGCTGGCGCAATGACGCCGGTCACCGTGAAATTCAGGCAGCAGTTCTACCTGGACTGATTGCAGCGGCTGATAGCCGTTCTCGCGCTCCTCCTGAGATCAAGATGAAAACATTTGCCGACTGCATTGCTGCCGGAGTCGTGACGCCGGATGAAGCCACCGCGCTGTACGACAGCCTCGAACCCGTCGACGTGAAATTCATGATGGGCCGCTGGAAGGGGTCGGGCTTCCCGACCGGTCACGCGGTCGATGGCGTGCTCGAGGCCTGCCACTGGCACGGCAAGCACTTCGAATCACCGGAGCACGTGCATCCGCTGGTCTTCACGAACCTGCTCGGCAACAAGGTCTGCATCAATCCGGCGCTGATGCCGATGGGCATGCTGAACATGAAAACGGTGCCGAAATCCGCCGCGATCGGCCGCCTGTTCCAGCTGCTGATGCCTTTCTTCATGACGCGGCGTTCGTGTGCGCGCGTACGCATGACCGAGTATCGCGGCAAGCTCAGCGCAACGATGATCTACGACGCCCTGCCGATCAACGACGTGTTCCGCAAGGTCGACAACAACACCCTGCTCGGCATCATGGATTACAAGGGCATGGAGAAGTCGCTGTTCTTCGTCCTGCAGCGCGATAAGTAATCCAAATAGGACGGGAAAGCGAAGCGTATCCCGCCGTGCCACGAAACCGGCGGTGCCAACGCGTGCTTTAACCGCACGCGTCCCGCCCTACGCCACCTTGGCCTGCGCGAGCAGCTCCCCGATGCGCTGATCCTTGCGCTCCCACTGACCGGCAATCCAGGCCTGGAACCGGGCGCGAAACACTTCGTCGCCTTCGTAGTCGCCGACGAACAGGTCCGGCGGAATCTGCAGCTGCTGGATCTCGACAATGATGTGGCCGACGCGGCCGCTCAAGAACGCCCAGATGCCTTTCGCGCCTTCGGGATAGACGATCGTCACATCGAGCAGGCAGTTCAGGCGCTCGCCGAGCGCCGACAGCGTGAATGCAAATCCGCCGGCCTTGGGCTTGAGCAGATGCTTGAACGGTGAAGCTTGCGCCGCATGCTTGGCCGGCGTGAAGCGCGTGCCTTCGAGGAAATTCAGGATCAGCGCCGGCTGATTGCGGTACCGCTCGCAGGCCTTGCGTGTGGTTTCGAGATCCTTGCCGCGCAGGGATGGATTGCGCGCGAGCTGTTCCTTGGTGTGGCGTTTCATGAACGGGTAATCCAGACCCCACCACGCCAGGCCGAGGACCGGCACCCAGATCAATTCCTGCTTGATGAAGAACTTGAAGAACGGTGCCTTGCGCCCGAACGCCTTCATCAGCACGACGATATCGTTCCAGCTCTGATGGTTGGCGCTGACCAGGTACTGAGCCTCGGGATTCAGCGGCACATCAATGCGGATCTCCCACTTGATCCGCAGGAACACGTCAACCATCCACGCATTGACCGTGGCCCAGTTCTGCGCAAGTGCCGAAGCTGCGCGCGAGATCACATCACGCCAGCGTCCGCGGGTGACAAGCTTGAGAAAGATCATCACATACAGCGGCGTCGCCCAAAACAAGGTGTTGATGATGAGCAGCAGCGTCATCACCGCACCGACAATGGGTGAAGGAAGGAATTGCAGCATGGCCAGCCCCCTGCTTAAACCGTTGCAAATTGAGCCATCGACATTTTATGGCGCTGGTGGGGCATCCTTCAGTTCATGCCCCGACCAGTGGATGTGCGCAATCTTCCAGCCATCCGGCCCGAGGCGCAGCACCATGGTCTCGGTATTCGTCAAATTGATCTTCTCGCCGGCGAATTCGCCGCGGCTGCGCGTCTGTGACAGCACGACCGCGACATTGCCCGACACCATCGTCTGGCTGTGCACGATCTCGCGCTGGACCGTCATCGCATACTGCAGATCGGCATCCAGATGGCCACCGGCATATTCATCGCGGCTACCCTCGACGTAGCCGGTCTCGAAGACAATCAGGTTCTCGTCGAGCAAACGCACCGCGCCTTCGCGGTAGCCCTCCTGGATCGCCTGGTGAAAGTCGATGACGACCGCCATCACAGCGGCGCTTTGGTCAGCCACGGGTGACACCGCAGATTCTGCGGCTGCTGTCGGCGTGGGCTCAGCGGACACCTGGGGTTCCGGTGTCGATGGCGTCTGGGTGGGAGCCGCCTCCTGTGCCGTCACCGCAGCGACGCAGGACAGTAGTGCCAGACCTGCGACATGAACGCTCAGGCTGCGCATGGCCTAACCTCCGAAAACCGTGGGCGCGGTGGTCACACCCGTCGCTCGCAATTCACCATCCTGGTCGTAGACCTCGACCGCGCCGTACAGCGCATTCGGCAGGCGCACGATCACGCAGGGGCTGCTGATCATCTGCGCCGTCATCGCATCAGCCGCTGGCGCGAAGTAGGTCGTATAGATCTGCAGATTGCCATTGACCTCACGCGCTTCGTGGCTCACCGCAATGCCATGCCCCGCGGTATGGCGCTGACCCATCTCAATCAGCGCGTAGCGACCAGCCGTGAGATCCGCCGCGAGCTTGAGATCAATGCCGCTGCGCTGCTGCCAGGCAAGGGCTTCCTCGGCGCTGCGGAACAACGTCACACGCGATTCCTCGCCTTCCGCCGTGCACAGCTGGGCACGCGCCACTTCTATCACGCTGATTGCGTCGCCACTGCCGGCAAACCATCCGCCCAGGCTGCAGGCAGACAGCAGCACACTGATGGCCAGGCCCGCGGCGAGTTTCATACGCTGTCTTTCCATGTTCTCTTCACGCTGCTGATTCATATTTGTTCAGGCGGGAGGTCGTGCATCCTGCAGGATCATGTCCGCGCCCTTCTCGGCAATCATCGTCGTCGGCACATTGGTATTGCCGCCGATCAAGGTCGGCATGATAGACGCATCGACCACCCGCAGTCCGCTGATGCCCCGCACGCGCAGGCGCTCATCGACCACAGCCATGGGGTCATTACCCATCTTGCAGGTGCCGACTGGGTGATACAGGGTTTCCGCGTGCCCGCGCAGCCACTGTTTCAGCTCATCGTCGGTCTGCTGCGCGGCGCCGGGCTCCAGCTCCACACCGTTGTGCCCGGCAAAGGCCGGTTGGGCAAAGATTTCCCGCGCCTTGCGGATCGCGGCAACGAGCTTGTCGAGATCGCGCTCATCTTCGAAGTGGCACGGATCAATCTCCGGCGGTACCAGCGGGTCGGTGCTGGCGAGGCGAATCTCGCCGCGGGACAGCGGGCGCAGATCGCAGGTCAGCAGCGAATGTGCGTAGCCGGTGAACACCGGCAGCAGGTTCTGCCCATGACTGGAATTGCCCACCGGCGCGAAGTGGAACTGCAAATCCGGAATCGCTTCCTTCGGCGATGACTTCAGGAATCCGCCGGCTTCGGCAATGTTGCTGGTCAGCTCGCCATCACGCTTGAAGACGTAGCGCAGCAAGGCCCAGATCGAGCGGAAGAGCGACAGCGGGTGAAATGAAAAGGCGAGGCGCGAACGATTGCGCATCGAAACCACCGCATCAAGATGATCCTGCAGGTTCTTGCCGACACCCGGCAGTTCGTGTGCCACGCCAATCGAGTGCCGCCCCAGCTCGTTGCGCGGCCCGATACCGGACAAAAGCAGCAGCTGCGGCGAGCCGACCGCGCCGGCGCTGAGAATGACTTCGCGCCGCGCATACACCTCGCGATAACTGCCTTGCGCGTAGTAGCGCACACCGCCGGCGCGCTTGCCGTCGAGCAGCACGCGCGTGACCTGCACGTCAGTCACCACCGTCAGGTTCGGCCGCGCCTCCGCCTCGCGCAGATACGCGCGCGCATTGCTGCAACGCTCGCCATTCTTCTGCGCCACGTGGAAGTAGCCGAAACCTTCCTGCTCGGCGCCATTGAAGTCCGCATTGCGCGCATACCCTGCCTGCTGCGCCGCATCAATGAAGACTTCGGAAAGCGGATTCGGATCACGCAGGTTCGTCGCGTTGAGCGGACCACCCGTCCCGTGGAACTCGTCTTCACCCGCTTCGAAGTTCTCCAGGCGCTTGAAATACGGCAAGACGTCCCGATATCCCCAGCCGGCATTGCCCAGCGACGCCCAGTGATCGTAGTCCCAGGCGTGTCCACGGATGCAGCACATCGCGTTGATGGCCGAACTGCCACCCAGCGTGCGGCCGCGCGGCCAGAACAGTCGGCGATGCCCCATCTGCGCCTGCGGTGTGGTCCAGAACTTCCAGTTGTAGATGCTGGAGCGGACCACCGCGAGCACGCCCGCCGGCATGCGCAGCAAAGGGTTGGTGTCGCGCGGACCGGCCTCCAGCAGACATACCTTGTACTGGCCGTCCGCACTCAGGCGATTGGCCAGTACGCAGCCCGCGGAGCCG
Organism: uncultured Salinisphaerales bacterium; assembly: GCA_964507195.1. Classification (GTDB taxonomy): domain Bacteria; phylum Pseudomonadota; class Gammaproteobacteria; order Nevskiales; family Nevskiaceae; genus Solimonas. The sequence goes on from CAZDPA010000129.1 coordinate 9,545, forward strand.
CCCCCCACAATGACGAAGTCATACATGCTCATAGAAGGCGAATGCTACCGGGTGCGGTCGTGAATCGCATGGGTTGAATGACGTAAGCACACAACACGACTCTTGAAACCTGCAGGGCGATCCATACATAGGGTGCACAGGCAAGCGTGACACCGCCCTTCCCCCACAAGTGTGTCCACAGGAGTCAAAGCATGAGCATCATTCGTTACGCCGCATTGGCCCAGCCCTGGGCACTACACCGTGAACTGGTTGGCGAAGTGAATCGCCTGATCGAACGCAACGCCGCTGCGCAGGAAGCGGTGACCCCGTCATGGACACCCGCAGTCGACATCCACGAATACGCTGACCGTTATGAACTGCACGCCGATATTCCCGGCGTCGATCCGGCCAGCATCGACATCACGCTGGAGCGCGGCGTCCTGACGTTGTCTGGCGAGCGCACAGCGACGCAGGCGACCGCCGAACGCCAACGCAATGAACGCGCCAATGGCAAGTTCGAACGCCGCTTCACGCTGCCGGAAACCGTCGATGCCGAAGGCGTCAGCGCCAGCGGCAAGCTCGGTGTCCTGCAGATCGTCATTCCCAAGCGCGCACAGGAACAACCGCGGAAGATTGCGATCACGCACTAAGGCCCCACTGATGCGGCAATAACGGAACGGGGCGCATTGGCGCCCCGCTTCGTTTACAGTGCCGCGCTTGAAGCAGAGCCCGTAAGCACCTCCTGAGCGCGCACCATGCAGTACAAGGATTACTACAAGATTCTCGGTGTTTCCCGCAGCGCCACGCCTGAGGAAATCAAGAAGGCGTATCGCAAGATCGCGCGCGAGTTTCATCCGGACAAGAACAAGGCGGCGGGCGCGGAAGATCGCTTCAAGGAGGCCAACGAGGCCAACGAAGTCCTCAGCGATCCGGAAAAGCGCAACGCCTACGACACCCTCGGTGCGAACTGGAAATCCGGCCAGCAGTTCTCGCCGCCGCCGGGCTGGAACTTCGGTGCCGGCGGCGCCGGCGGACGCGGACGTCGCGGCGGCGGTGACGATCTCGGCGGTTTTTCCGATTTCTTCTCGCAGATGTTCGGCGGTGCTGCCGGCATGGGCGGTATGGGTGGCGGTCGTGGCGGATTCGGCGGACCGTTTGGCGACATGGGCGGCCAGCCGCCCCAGGACAGCCGCGCGCGCCTGCAGATCGCGCTCGAAGACTCGTTCAACGGTGCGCAGAAACAGGTCAGCGTCGGCGGCCGCACACTGAACGTCAAAATCCCGCAGGGCATCACTCCCGGCAAGACGATCCGCCTCAGCCGCCAGGGCAACCACGGTGGCGACCTGCTGCTGGAAATCGAGTTCGCGCGGCATCCGCTGTTCGAGCTGGATGGCCTCAACATCGTTCACACGCTCAAGCTTGCCCCCTGGGAAGCCGCGCTCGGCGCCAAGGTACCGGTGCCGACGCTCGGCGGCGCAGTGGAGCTGGCAATTCCGGCCAACAGTCAGAGCGGACGCAAGATGCGCCTCAAGGGCCGCGGCCTGCACGGGACGCCGGTCGGCGATCAGATCGTGGTCCTGCAGGTGGTTGCGCCACCCGCGGTCTGCGATGAGGACAGGCAGTTTTATGAGGAGATGGCGAAGCGGTTTGTGTTTGATCCGCGGGGGTGAACGACGCCGGCAACAAAATACAGCGACCGCTCCCTCTCCCCGCACGCGGAGCGAGGGAGAAAAGACAGCTACAAGAAAGCCCCGCGATGCGGGGCTTTTTCAATGCGGCTGAAACCTCAGCCCTCGCGGTGATAGTGCGTGGCGATCTCCACTTCGTTCTTCGAGCCCATGAACACAGCGATGCGCTGATGCAGCTGGGTCGGCTGCACCGCCATGATGCGCTCCACACCGTTGGTGGCCGCACCGCCGGCCTGCTCGACGATGAAGCTCATCGGGTTGGCCTCGTACATCAGGCGCAGCTTGCCCGGCTTGTCCGGCTCCTTGAGGTCGCGCGGGTAGATGAAGATGCCGCCGCGGGTGATCAGGCGGTGAACGTCGCCAACCATTGAGGCGACCCAGCGCATGTTGAAGTCCTTGCCGCGCGGACC
>CAZDPA010000130.1:0-11523 GCA_964507195.1 uncultured Salinisphaerales bacterium
CAGATCCTCGGCGGCGCCGGGTATCTGCAAGGCTCCAAGGTCGAGCGTATCTACCGCGAAACGAAGGTATTGACCATTGGCGGCGGTTCACAGGAAATCATGAAAGATCTCGCCGGGCGTCAGCTGGGCTACTGATCGCCTCGGCACGTGCAACAAAAAAAGGGGCGCCGAAGCGCCCCCATGTTGCATCCGTCAATACGTTACGGAGCGGGCGTCGGTGCCGCAGCCGTTGCGCAAGCCGCGTTCACGTCGAGCGTCGCCAGCGCGGACAGCAGGCCACCGTCGTAGGTGATGCGCACGCCGTTGGCCGGCTGCGTCAGCGGACCGGTCTGCACCAGCGCCGCATCGGTGCCGCCGATCAGTCCGAGCAGCGACAGATACAGCGGACCCGATGGATCGCCCTCTCCGGCGAAGGATTCCACGACGGTGCACTGGACCGGATCGCCGGCCACGCAGTTCAGCGTGTCGATCCGGATGTCTGCCAGCAGGCTCGCCACCAGCAGATCCGCCGGCTGGCTGACGACGAAGCCGGTCGACTGGCCGACGACCAGGCGCTGCGCAGTCAGGTCGTAGACCTCGGCGGGGATCGAAGACTGCAGCAACAGACCCAGGGGAATGTTCAAGCTTGCAGCAGTCGCCTCGTCGCCGTCGATCATGTTCTCGGGAGCGTCAACCGAGCACTGGATACTGCAGCCCGCAGAAGGCTCGCCGGCACGGGCTTCAGCCGCAGGCGCGAGGAATTCCGTCAAGCACAGCTCGCTGAGCTGGCGGACGTTGACCGTGGCCGTTGCAGAGTCGGGATTTACACCCTCCGGGCTGGTCACTCGGCCCGTGACATTGGCGCTGCCGATGGATACGCCATCGAACACCTCATCGCCCGCCGGATTATTGACGACAGCCGGATCGCTGCTGCTCCAGGCAACCACATAGTTGCTGCCGGTCAGCTGGCGCACCTGGTTGTCGGAGAAGCGGCCGTAGATTTCAAAGGTGCTCGGGTTGCCGGCCGCAATCGTGTAGGTGTCGTTGGCGGTGCGCGGCGTGCCGGCCGGCTTGACGTGATCAACCGCTCTGATGAGGGCGTCTGTCACGGTGACCTGCACAGAATCCGACGCACTGTCGGAGCCTTCCGGCGCATACGAAGCGGTAATGGTCACCGGCGACGGGTTGGCAACCAGACCATTGACGACGCCTGCCTCGACGCTGGCGATCGCGCTGGCCGAACTGATCCAGTCCGCCTGGCCAGTAACATCCTCCCGACTCTCGCGTACCGAGATGAGATTGTCGTCGTCATCTCGCGTACCCGGCGGAACCGTCTGCGTGAACGTCGCCCAAGCCGTGAAGCGGACACTGGTGCCAGCGGGAATCTCGTCGCTCTGCCCAACCACTGCCGGGAGGACTTCCAGACCTTCAAACGTATTCACCGGCGTGAAATCCGGGCTCTTCAGCCCATCACCGCAGGCAGCAAGTGCCACGACCGATGCCATGACCCAAGGACGAAACAGTTTCATTTCCCAGCTCCCGGAAGACTTAACGACCAACAATTCCTGCGACACCGTCGATTTCGCAAAATCATATTTACGGCGCCTGTTGCGCGCATCATAATGCATCCACCGGTGCATGAAATCGGTTGACGCAAAACATTTTTAACGATGTTACTTGCTCAACCGGAATTGTCTGTGCGCTTCCGCAGTCAGTGCTTGGCAACGCGATATGGGATGGGGAGAAACACAGATGTCTAAGCTCGGATGGCTATCGGCCGTCGCGTTGTTGCTGGGTTCCTTGACGACTGCGGCGCAGGCCAAGGAATTCGACGATCGCTTCTATCTGTCGCCGATGGTCGGCGGCGTCTATGCCGACGGCGATGTCGGCGCGGCTGGCGCGCTGAACTTCGGCAAGGGCGTTTCGCCCTACTTCGGCGTTGAAGGCGAACTGAGCTTCAGTGCCCTTGATGTCGGCAACCTGCCGGAAGGCAGCAAGTACGAGCGCGCCGCCCTGGGCGTGAACTTGATCCGTTACCTGACCCGGGATACCGCGGACATCCGCCCATACCTGCTGGTCAACGGCAACTTCCACACCATCGATTTCCTGACCGTCGGCCTCGACGGCGCGGGTATCGGGCTGGGCGGCGGTGCGTTCTTCAAGATGAACACCAACTGGGATGCGCGACTGGACGTCCGCTACAACCTGGACTTCATCAGCGAGACCGAAGAAAACAACGTCATCGTCCCCGAGGACACCTTCTATCTGTGGGGCGCCACCTTGGGCGTCGCGTACAAGTTCGGCGCCGACCCTTACGACCAGGACGGCGACGGCGTGCCCGATTCGCTCGACAAGTGCCCGGATACACCCAAGGGCGTGACGGTGTACTCCAACGGCTGCCCGGTCGACATGGACGGCGACGGCGTACCGGATTACCTCGACAAGTGCCCGAACACCCCGAAGGGCGTGCAGGTTGGGCCTGACGGCTGCGAACTGGACAGCGACGGCGACGGCGTGCCCGACAGCCGCGACCAGTGCCCGAACACCCCGCGCGGCGCGATCGTCAACGCTGCCGGCTGCCCGTCGGACTCCGATGGTGACGGCATCCCTGACGGCCTCGACCGTTGCCCGGATACGCCCAAGGGTATTGCCGTGGGACCGGATGGCTGCCCGCTCGATTCCGACGGCGACGGCATCCCTGACTATCTCGACGAGTGTCCGAAATCGCCGCCGGGCGTCAAAGTCCTGCCGAATGGCTGTGCACTGACCGGCGACTGCCGCCGTCCGCGTCCGGGCGAGCAGGTGGATGCGCAAGGCTGCGCCGTCGACAAGAACTTCATCCTCAAGGGTGTGAAGTTCGAGTTCGACTCCGACCGCCTCACCGCTGAAGCCAAGCTGATCCTCAACGAAGTGGCGGAAACGCTGCAGGCCTATCCGAACGTCAGCGTGGAGCTCGAAGGCCACACCGACGGCATCGGCTCCGACGCCTACAACCTCGGTCTGTCCGAGCGCCGCGCCAACTCGGTCAAGGTCTACCTCGAAGGTCGCAGCGTGACCGGTTCGCGCATGACCCCGGTCGGCTATGGCGAAAGCCGCCCGATCGCGAGCAATGACAACGAAGAAGGTCGCGAAGAGAACCGCCGCGTGGAGCTGAAGGTCGTCGAGTAAGCGCCCTCAGCGACAGACCAAAAACCCGCAGCTCCGGCTGCGGGTTTTTTGATGGCTGTTCGTTCGAAGTGCATCAACAAAGTTCCGTTCGGGTCGAGTGCCGCGCAAGGCGCGGTGTATCGAGACCCAAGCGCGACGGACCGGGCATGACGGCGATGCGCATGACCAGCCCAATCCCGGCGAAGATCAGGCCGGCTTCACCTGCACCAGCAACTGCCGGTTCTTGACCTGCTGGCCCGGCTGCACGCTGACCGCTTCGACGACGCCGTCGACCGGCAGGGTCAGCTGGAACTCCATCTTCATCGCCTCGAGCACGGCGAGCGTCGCGCCTTTTGCAACCGTTTGTCCGACCTCGACATGAACTGCGACGATCTTGCCGTCGGAGTGCGCGAGCAGGCGCCCGTCTGAACCCGCCGCCTCCGACTGCGCCGGCGCCAGGGTGATGTCTTCGATGCGCCAGCAACCGCCCTCGGCATCGATCCACACTGCGTCGCCGTGGTGGGCGATGCGCGCACGACCGACGACACCATCGATCAGATAGTGCATGTCGGCATGGCTGCTGCGCACGACCTCAACCGTCAGCTTGGTCTTGCCGACCTGGATCCTGAACTGGTGACCGGCATGTGCGAGCACTTCGATGTCAAACTCGGTCTCGCGCCAGCGCAGCGTGTACTCGGCCGGCGATTCATGTGAGCTGTGCCAGCCAAGGAACTCCGGCTGCAGACCGTGCTCTTCGGCCAGGGTATTGGCGTCGTCGACATACAGCGCAACTGCGGCAAGTGCGATCTGGCGCTCCGTCGGGCATGCGGCGGAGACCGCGTCCTGCGGAAAGTGCTGGCCGATGAATGCCGTCGAGAAGTCGCCTCCGGCAAATACCGGATGCGCAATGATCTGGCTCAGATAGGACTTGTTGCTGACGACACCGAGCAGGCTGGTTTCAGCCAGCGCCTTGAGCAGGCGCATGCGCGCCGATTCGCGGTCATCGCCCCAGGCAATGACCTTCGCCTGCATCGAGTCGTAGAACGGGCTGATCGCCTGGCCATTGCGCAGATAGGTATCGACGCGGACGCCCGTGCCATCTGGTGCATGCCAGTCCAGAACCTGCCCGGTCTGCGGCAGATAGTTCTGCAGCGGATCTTCGGCACAGAGGCGCACTTCGATCGCCCAGCCCTTGCGCCGGGCCAGCACCTGTTCCTGCGTCAGCGGCAGCTTCTCGCCCTGCGCCACGCGCAGCTGCCATTCGACGAGATCGAGGTCGTAGACCAGTTCAGTGACCGGATGCTCGACCTGCAGACGCGTGTTCATCTCAAGGAAGTAGAACGCACCATCGGCGGCGAGCATGAACTCGACGGTGCCGGCACCGACGTAGTTCACTGCCTTGGCTGCGGCAACCGCGGCGGCACCCATGCGCGCACGCAGCTCATCGCTGACCGCGGGCGATGGGGCTTCTTCGACGACCTTCTGGTTGCGGCGCTGCACCGAGCAGTCGCGCTCGCCGATGTGCACGACCTTGCCGTGACGATCGCCGAATACCTGGATCTCGACATGGCGGGCATTCATCACCGCCTTCTCGATCAGCAGCTGGCCGGAACCGAAAGCGTTCTGCGCCTCGCTACGTGCCGAGCGGATGTTCTCCAGCAGGGCGTCGGCGTCATGTACCAGACGCATGCCGCGACCGCCGCCGCCGGCAGCTGCCTTGACCATGACGGGCAGGCCCGCCTTCTTCGATTCGGCAACGAGTGTTTCGTCGGACTGATCGCTGCCCTGGTAACCGGGCACGCAGGGCACGTTCGCGGCGAGCATGCGGTCCTTCGACGCCGACTTGTTGCCCATCGCCGTGATCGACGCTGCATCGGGCCCGATGAAGATCAGGCCGGCGTCATGCACCGCCTGTGCGAACTCGGCACGCTCGGACAGAAAGCCGTAGCCCGGGTGGATCGCCTGCGCGCCGGACATCTTCGCGGCTTCGAGGATGCGATCGATGCGCAGATAGGACTCCGCCGCCGGCGCCGGGCCGACGCAGACCGCTTCGTCGGCTTCGAGCACATGCATCGCATCGCGATCGGCTTCGCTGTATACCGCGACCGTCTGATAACCCTGCTTGCGCGCACCGCGAATGACGCGCAACGCAATCTCGCCACGGTTGGCGATCAATACCTTGTTGAAGCGTGTGTTCATGCCTGTTCTCAAGAATGAAGCTTGATGAGTACAAAGAATTTGTTTGCGATCTAGTTGGGCTGCGCCCAGCGCGGCTTGCGCTTCTGCATGAACGCGGCAATGCCCTCCGGTGCTTCCACACCGCGCACGCAGTCGGCGAAATCCTTCGCCGCTTGATCGAGCACGTCGTCCATGCCCTGCCGCTGCACAGCAAGGATGATGCGCTTGGTCACTGCATTCGCGTTCGGCGCACAACTGCGCACCTGCTCCAGCGTCTGCGCGAGCAGTGCCTGCAGGCTGTCCTCGTCGCTGAAGGTTTCGTGCACCAATCCGAGTGCAAGCGCGCGTGCACCGTTGAACTGCGCGCCGGTCAGACACAGACGCCGTGCCTGGGTCAGACCGATCCGTTCGACAACAAACGGCGCAATCTGCGCCGGCGGCAGGCCGCGCGTGGTTTCCGGCAGACCGAATCTGGCATCCACATGCGCCAGCGCAATGTCGGACACACAGGCAAAGCCGAAACCGCCACCGAGCACCGCGCCTTCGCAGACGGCAATCAGCACGCACGGCAGAGCACCGGCCTTGCGCAGCATCGAACCGAAGGCGCGCGAGAAACCGACAACTGGATCTGCTTCACCCAGCGTCGGCGGCTTCATCCCGCCAGCCATCATCGACTTCAGATCCGCACCCGCACAGAAGTGTCCGCCTGCGCCGCGCAGGACGACGGCGCGAACACCATCACCCGCAGCGATCGCATCGAACACCATGTTGAGTTCGGACACCATCTCCGTGCTCAAGGCGTTGCGCGTTTCCGGGCGATTCAGGGTCACCTGCAGAACGCCTTCACTCAGGCTCAGCAGCAGCGACTGTGTCTGCGGAAGATCCATGATCAGGCGCGCTTTTTTCCGCCGTAACCCAGACGCTTGCTGATGATGCCGAGCATCACTTCATCCGCACCGCCGCCGATCGAATGCAGGCGCAGGTCGCGGTAGAACTGGCTGACCGGGTTGTCCCACATGTAACCCTGGCCGCCCCAGAACTGCAGGCAGCCGTCGGCGACTTCGCGGGCGACGCGCGCAGTCTTGAGCTTGGTCATCGATGCGGTCAGCGTGACATCGCGACCGGCGAGCAGGTCTTCGGTCGCACTGCGCAGCAGCGCTCGACAGGCCTGCACCTCGGTCGCCATCTCCGCGAGGCGGAACTGCACGTACTGGTTATCGAGAATCGTCTGGCCGAAGGCATTGCGCTGGCGCGTGTAGTCGGCCGTTGTGTCGACGCAGGCCTGCATCGACGCGAGGATACTGGCCGACAGGAACAGGCGTTCTTCCTGGAACTGCTGCATCTGATAGATGAAGCCCTTGCCCTCCTCGCCAATCAGGTTCTTCACCGGCACGCGAACGTTGTCGAAGAAGATGATTGCGGTGTCCGAGGAACGCTGGCCGAGCTTGTCGAGCTTGGTCCTGCGGTCGATGCCCTTCGCGTCGAGCGGCACGACAATCAGCGACTTGTTGCCGTGGCGACTGCCATCACCCCCACCCGTGTTGACAAGCAGACACACCCAGTCGCCCTGGGTGCCGTTGGTGATCCACATCTTCTGGCCATTGATGACGTACTCGTCGCCATCACGCACCGCCGTTGTCTTGATCCCAGCGACATCCGAGCCCGCACCAGGCTCGCTGACGCCGATGCAGGCGACCATGTCACCCGCTACAGCCGGCTTGAGAAAGTTTTCCTTCAGATAGTCGCTGCCGAATCGCGCGAGCGCTGGCGTCGCCATGTCGGTCTGCACACCGATCGCCATCGGCACGCCGCCGTTCTTGCAATAGCCCAGCGCCTCAGCGAACGCGACCTGATAGCTATAGTCGAGACCCAGGCCGCCGACCGACTCCGGCTTGTTGATGCCGAGCAGCCCGAGGTCACCCATCTTCTTCAGGATTTCGTGTGCCGGCCAGATGCCGGCTTTTTCCCACTCATCACTGTGCGGGTTGATTTCGTTCTCGACGAAAGATTTCGTCGTATCGAAAAGCTGCTGGTGTTCGTGCGTGTAGTTCATGTGTCCGATCTCAGAGGCGGGCGACGCCATAGCTGTTCGGGAAGGTCTGACGTGCCTTGGACTCCTTGCACACCGACAGGCACAGGCCGAGCACCTTGCGCGTGTCGCGCGGGTCGATCAGGCCGTCGTCGAACAGGCGCGCCGTTGCAGCGAATGCGTGGCTTTCCTTGTCGAACTGCGCGACGACCTGGTCGTAGAGCGCCTTGAGCATCTTCTCGTCAGCCTCGGACATCTGCTTGCCCTGCTTCAGCCACTTCTCGCGCGTGATGATTTCCATCACGCCCGCGGCCTGCTCTCCGCCCATGACAGACGTGCGCGAATTCGGCCAGGCGAAGATGAAGTGCGGGCCGAAGCCGCGACCGCACATGCCGTAGTTGCCGGCACCGAAGCTGCCGCCCATGACGATCGTGATCTGCGGCACAGTCGCATTGGCAACGGCCTGGATCATCTTCGAGCCGTGCTTGACGATACCGCCCTGCTCGCTCTCGGTGCCGACCATGTAGCCGGTCGTGTTCATCAGATAGACGATCGGGATATTGGCCTGGCAGCACAGCTGGATGAACTGGCCAGCCTTGGTCGCGCCCTTGGTCGTGATCGGACCATTGTTGGAGATGATGCCGATCTGGTGACCGTGCAGCACCGCGCGGCCACAGATGGTCTGCTGGTCGTACTCGGTCTTGAAGTCGAGGAACTCGGAACCATCGACGAGGCGTGCAATGACTTCGCGGCAGTCGAAGGGCTTGCGATAGTCCGGCGGCACGACGCCGCAGAGTTCGTCGATGTCGTACAGCGGCGCACGCACCGGCAGCAGTTCCAGACGCGGACGCTGCGCATTCCAGTTCAGGTTCCTGACGATCTCGCGCGCGATGCGCACACCGTCAGTATCGTTCTCGGCGATGAACTCGCTGGTGCCGGCGACCTGGCAGTGCATCTCCGCGCCGCCCAGATCCTCATCGATGGCAATCTCGCCCGTTGCGGCCTTGAGCAGCGGCGGACCGGCGAGAAACACCTTGGCGCGCTTGCGGATCATCACGACGTAGTCCGACAGGCCCGGCATGTACGCGCCGCCGGCGGTCGAAGAACCGTGCACCACGGTGACCTGCGGAATGCCCGCGGCCGACAGGCGACACTGGTTCGCGAACGTCTTGCCGCCTGGGATGAACACCTCGGCCTGGTACAGCAGGTTCGCGCCACCGGATTCGATCATCGACACGCACGGCAGCTTCTGCTGCAGCGCGATCTCCTGGATGCGCAGACCCTTCTGCACACCCCACGGCGTCATCGTGCCGCCCTTGATCGCCGAGTTCGACGCGCTGACCATGCAGCGCGTACCGGACACATAGCCGATGCCGGTGATGTTGTTGCCGCCCGCCAGCGAGCCGTCCTTGTCGTCGTGCATCTTGTAGCCGGCGAGCGTCGACAGTTCCAGCCACGGCGAGCCGCGATCAAGCATCAGGTGTACGCGCTCGCGCGGCAGGATCTGCCCGCGCTCGTGATAGCGCGAGCGCTTGGATTCCTCTTCGGCACGGCCCTTGTCCTCAACAGCGCGCCACTGTGCGATCAATTCCAGCAAGCCCTCGCGGTTCTGCTGGAACTGGGCGCTACCGGTGTCGACTTTCGACTCGATAACAGGCATCTGATCGTCCTCTGAAAAGTTGTGCGCTAAACAACGGCCTTGGGTTTGAATGCACGATGGAAGCCCTGATAGGGCTTCGCATTGCTGTGATCGAGCAGCGGAAACGGACCGACGCCGAGGCTTGCGCCGCCGTCGATCTTGATGCAGGCACCGGTGATGAAAGCAGCCGCTTCCGACAGCAGGTAAACGATCGCCGAGCTGACTTCCGCTTCTTCAGCCATGCGCTTGAGCGGTGCGAGACCGGACAGCTTCGGAATCACTTCCTTGGCGAACGTCGGGTCGTAATGATCCATTCCGCTCGAGGCGACATAGCCCGGCGCAACCGCGTTGACGCGCACGCCGGACACGCCCCATTCGATTGCCGCGGTCTCGGTAAAATTGAGCATGCCGGCGCGCGCTGCGCCGCTGTGACCCATGCCGGGCATGCCGCCCCACATGTCGGCAATCATGTTGACGATCGCCCCGCCATTCTTGCGCATGCACTGCGTGTACAGCTCGCGCGCCATCAGGAAACCGCCGGTCAGATTGCTGGCGACCACCGCATCCCAGCCCTTCTTGGAGATCGTCGCCAGCGGCATCGGATACTGGCCACCGGCGTTGTTGACGAGACCGCGGATGCGTCCATGCTCTTCAAGCATCTGGCGGATCGATGTCTTGACCGCGTCTTCATCGCGGATGTCGAACGCGTAACTGGCGACCGTGCCACCGTCTTCGCGGATTTCCGCTTCGACTTTGGCCAGCTTCTCGGTCTTGCGACCGGTGATCAGCACCTTCGCGCCAAGCGCAGCCAGCTCATGCGCCGTGCATCGGCCGATACCCGAACCACCGCCGGTCACGATGATGGTCTGGCCAGCAAACAGGTCTGAACGAAAAGCGGACTGATAGGCCATCAAGCTGCTCCCAAGCTACTTCCGGCCATCGGCGACGCGCACCGTCGATGCGGAAATCACTATTACTTTCCATGAATTTCGAGGCATCGCCTCAAGCTTCAGCGCTCCGAATCGACATCGACTTACCGCAGGCATTCTAAGCGCATTTCGCAGCCATGCATCTCGAAATGAAACGGATATTATGATTACCTATACACTCTTGTGAGCCGAACTCACCAAGACGGTTCGCGTACCATACAGAAATCCCGGCGATTCGGCATCCGGAGAAGCACCAGCCAGGTCGATCGCCCAAGACTTGCCTCAAACCTATCTATTCGGGTGGCAAGTTTCAGCGCACCAGCCGTTATCGTCGCTCGCGATCTATCAATGCCCGCACGGCACACACCCTTCAGAGGAGCACCCCATGAGCCTAGCTGTCTGCGTCGCCGGCGTCGGCATGATTCCGTTCAGCAAGCCCGGTGCGTCCGAGCATTACGCAGCGATGGGCGCACTGGCAACGAACCTCGCCCTGCGCGACGCGGGCGTCGACTACTCGCTGATCGAGCAAGCGTATGTGGGCTACGTCTACGGCGACTCCACCAGCGGTCAGCGCGCGCTGTACGACGTCGGCATGAGCGGTATTCCGATCGTCAACGTCAACAACAACTGCTCGACCGGATCATCCGCGCTCTATCTCGCCCGCCAGGCCATCGCCAGCGGTGCCGTCGAATGCGTGCTCGCGCTGGGCTTCGAGCAGATGCAGCCCGGCGCACTGGTCGAACACTTCCCGGATCGTCCCAGCCCGTTCGGGCGTTTCTCCGACGTGACCGACAGCCTCATCACCGAGCGCGATCTGCCGCTGGCGATCCGTTATTTCGGCGGCGCCGGTCGCGCCCACATGCAGGAGTTCGGCACCGAGCTTTCAACCTTCGCGAAGATCCGCGCCAAGGCCAGCCGCCACGCCGAACACAATCCCAAGGCGATCTTCCGCAAGGTCGTCAGCGCCGAAGACGTCCTCGCCTCGCCGCCGATCTGGCCCGGCGTCATGACCCGTCTGATGGCCTGCCCACCAACCTGCGGCGCAGCCGCTGCCGTGCTGTGCAGCGAAGCCTTCGCGCGCCGCCATGGCCTGCGCCACGACGTATGCATCACCGCACAGGCAATGACTACAGACACGCCCGCGAGCTTTGAAGCGCGCGACATGCGCGAAGTCGTCGGCTACTCGATGGCGCGCAGTGCAGCGGAGCAGGTCTACGCCGCTGCCGGCATCGGTCCGCAGGATGTGGATCTGGTCGAATTGCACGACTGCTTCGCGCAGAACGAACTGATCACCTACGAAGCCCTCGGCCTGTGCAAGCGCGGTGAAGCCGAGCGCTTCGTCTGCGACGGCGACAACACCTATGGCGGCAAGGTCGTCACCAATCCGTCCGGCGGACTGCTGTCAAAAGGCCATCCGCTCGGCGCCACAGGTCTCGCCCAGTGCGCAGAACTCGTCGAGCAGTTGCGCGGCCTCAGCGGCCAGCGCCAGGTCGAAGGCGCGCGCACGGCGCTGCAGCACAATCTGGGGCTCGGCGGCGCCTGCGTCGTCACGCTGTATCAGCGGATGTGAGCCTCAATCTCAATGCCCCGCAAAAAGGCCCGCGAAAGCGGGCTTTTTTGCG
>CAZDPA010000131.1:0-11265 GCA_964507195.1 uncultured Salinisphaerales bacterium
GGTGCACGCTCGCTGGTGACCGAGGGCAAGCAGTTTCCTGACGGCGTGCTGATCATGGGCTCACCGGCCAAGGTCGTGCGTGAACTCAGCGCGGCCGAAATCCAGATGCTTGGCATCATGGCTCAGCACTATGTCGACAACGCCGCGCGCTATCGGACCGGACTCAAGCCCAAGGCCTCGACTTAGGTTTGCTGTTTGAACTGCTTCGGGTAGGCGTAGAAGCGCTGCACGCCCCGGCCATCGCCGGAATCGCTCCATGAGGCGGCGCTGAATCCGATCTGCACCGCGGCGCAGGTCGGCAGATCGTCAAATCCGCAGCGCGCCAGACGGTGGGCGAGTTCGCTGAAGCCGGGGTTGTGGCCGAACATCATGACGTGACGGGCGTCGTCGTCGAAATTCTGCACGAGGCTCAGCAGCGTATCAGCCGATGCTTCGTAGATGCGCTTTTGCTCGACGATCTGCGATGCGTCGATGCCCATGACTTCGGCAAAAATTCGTGCGGTCGTGATTGCGCGCAGCGCCGGGCTGCTGACGATGCGCTCGGGTGTGCCCGCCATGCGCTGGACGTGCGCAGCCATGCGCGGCGCATCGTGGATGCCGCGCTCGTTCAGCGCGCGGTCGAAGTCGCGCTGGCCCGGTTGATCCCAGGATGACTTGGCGTGGCGAACCAGTGTGAGCAGGCGCATGACGCCTGCAATTCTATGCCGCGTTTGCTGAAGACGGTATGTATATGTCGTAACGTGCCTGTGTGCCACAGAGCTGGAAGTCCGGTTTGCGCCCGGCGAGAAACGGCGCATGGATCGGGCGTTTGACGACGACACGCAGGCGGCAGGCGAGCAGTGCCGGCCCGAGCAGGTCGTCGGCATCGCTGTCGGCGCCTGAGAGTTCGCGCAGCATCTGCATTTCCTTCTGCGGCAGGGCCTGCTTGTTCTTGTGCGGATACATCGGATCCAGGTGGATCACGTCCCAGCGCAGCCCGCTGGCGATCAAGGCAGCGGCTTCGCCGTCTTCGATCTTCATGCGCTGTGCGGTTTCACGACCTTCAGGCGTCGCGAGCAGACGCGCGTGGGCGTCGTGGAGCAACTGGCTCAACAACGGCTGGCGTTCAATCAGCGTAACAGTCGCGCCGAGTGCGGCGAGGGTGCAGGCGTCGCGACCGAGGCCGGCGGTGGCGTCGAGCACGCTCAGGTCACGTTTCTTGTGCAGGCCGATGGCGCGGGCGAGCAGCTGGTGGCGGCCGGCTTTGATTCGGCGGCGGACTTCAGCGCCGTTCCAGTCGAGCTGCAGCGGTGCCAGATCCGGTCGGTGCACGGCGCGCAACTGCAGTGCGTTCTCGCCGGCTTCCACCACATAAACAAAACCCCGGGCATCACTGCCCGGGGTCGTTTCATCCTGAGACGCCAAAGTCTTACAGCTTGGAAGCGTCGAAGAAGCTGGCCATGCGCTGGGCGAGCATCAGGTCGCCGTCGATCTGCAGCTTGCCGGTCATGAATGCGGTCATGCCGTTGAGTTCGCCCTTCATCAGCGCGACGAGGTCGGCGTCTTCCATCGTGATCGTGACGTCGGCATTGGTGGCCTGGCCGGCGTTGACGGCGCAGGTGCCGTCCTTGATCACGGCATTCATCGGCGTGGAGCAGACGAACTGGATGGTGCAGTTGGTGCCCGAAGCTTCGCTGGCGTTGAAAGCGGCCGGCAGCTTGTTGAGCAGTTCGGTTGCGGACATGGGTAGCTCCAAAAATAGGTAAGAGGAGCCGCATCCTACCCATGGACTGCAGGGCCAGCAAGCACCGGAAGAACGAACGGAAAGCTCAGTTACCGGCTGCGCTGGCGACGCTGCGCAGAACGCTGAGGATGTGTCTGGCGGCATCCGGGTGGAGCAGCACCAGGTTGACCGTGCTCTGGTATGCACGCCCCTGTTCTTTAAGCACGGCAATGGTTTGCTGCGCGTGCTGCTGATCAAGCAGCACGAAGTCCAGGCCTTCGCGCAGTTGCGGCTCGAGCCGCTTGAACACGCGAAACGCGGCGCCCTTGGGGAGGCCGGCGCGGCTGTCGAGATCGCGCAGGCTCAGCCAGTCCGGGTAAGCGCTCATTCCGTCGCGGCAGACATCAGCAGAAAGTGGCCACGACCGATCGCGATCGGTTCGTCCGGGCTGGATTGCCAGCACCTGATCTGGACTTGTGCCGCGCGCGCGCCGGCGCGGGTGACCTCGCACTGGGCGTAGCAGGTCAGCATGCGTGCCGGGCGCAGATAGTCGAGCGAGAAATCGATGCTCTTGGGGATTCGGATCAGGTCCGGTTGCAGCAGCAGGTGCAGCAAGGCGGCGTTCTCCATGAACGCGGCGGTGACGCCGCCGTGCAGCGCCGGCAGGCGCGGGTTGCCGATGAGGCGTTCATCCGGGCTCAGCACCGAACGCGCCTGGCCTTCATGCATCTCCAGGCGTACGCCGAGGAAGCCGGCGTAGGGAATCAGCTTGAGCAAGGCATCAAAGTCGCGGGTTTCCAGCGCCAGTGCGCGCGCCGCGATCAGGGTCTGGTTCATGCGGAAGCCCTGTGCGCAGCCGCCGCAGCCGGACGTTTGGTGCGCATGAATGCGCCCTGAGATTGCGCAATGGGCTGTTCGGGATCGTTCTGCCAAACCGTGGCGCGGGCAAAAGCGATGATCGGTGTCAGACGATGGCACTCGGCGCGGCAGTACACCGGCAGGTCGCGACGGGCGACGCGCAGGTAGTCCATGCGCAGGTCCAGTGTTGCGATCGGCTCCAGACTGCCAATGCGTGCGAGCACCGCTGCGCCACAGGCGGAGTCGACCAGCGTCGTGACGATGCCCGGATGGATCAGGCCGCGCTCGATGTCGACCAGCCAGTCTTCGCGGAACGGCAGTTCGACAACGGCAGCATCGTTCGTCAGTTCGGTAATCGACATTCCGCAGTGCGCGACGTGCCGTGTATAGCTGACGAAGTAGGTCTGCAGTGTCGACAGAAAACTGGGCTCGGACATGGTGCTGGGCGTCTGGTTGAATGCTGATTGTAGAAGGAAAGAGACGGGCATCCGCTACAATTCGCGTCGGCGCCGCGTAGCGCGGCGGTAATCACAATGACTGGCAAGACGACATCAGTGGGCATGACAGAGTTGGAGACACGTCTGCGCGGGGCTCTGGCCGGAACCAATCTGGACGCACCGCGGCCGATGTGCGCGCTGGAGCTGCCGTTCAAGCTCGAAAAACTGCTGTCACCGAAAATGCTCCAGGGTCTGCGCTCGGCCGCGGTGCTCGCGCCGGTGATCCGGCGTGAGGATTCGCTGAATCTGCTGCTGACGGTGCGCGCCGATCACCTGCGTTCGCACAAGGGCCAGATCAGCTTTCCAGGCGGGGGGCGCGATCCGGGCGACGTTGATGCCATCGGCACTGCGCTGCGTGAGGCTCACGAAGAAATCGGTCTGAGTCCACAGAGTGTCGAAGTGCTCGGCTATCTCGACGACTATCCGACCCTGACCAAATACATGGTCACGCCCGTCGTCGGCCTGATTGATGGTGCGCCGGAATTGACCGTCGACACCAACGAAGTGGCCGAGGCGTTTGAAGTGCCGCTGGCCTTTGTGCTGGACCCCGCCAGCTACGAGAAAAAGATTCTCTCGCGCGAAGGTCTGAACGTGCCATTCTTCGAGCTGAACTGGCAGCAGTACCGCATCTGGGGTGCGACGGCCGGCATGTTGTGGAACCTGTGCCAGAGGGTCAACCGTCATGTCTGAGCATGGAACGGCGGAACCGCTGGATGTGGCTCTTCGGATCCAAATGGAAGCTGCCGGACTCGGCTTCGACTGGCGCCATCTGGACGAGTTATGGAACAAGCTCGCCGAAGAGACGCTTGAATTGCAGCAGGCTGCCAAGCAAAGTCGCGATGCGGCTGAGGATGAGCTGGGCGATCTGCTGTTCATGGCGGTCAACCTGGCACGTCATCTGGGCGTGGAGCCGGCGGTGGCTTTGCGCCGCGCCAATGCCAAGTTCAGCCGGCGTTTTGCGCATGTGATTGCGGGCTCGGCGGATTTGCCGCCGCTGGGGGATGCGCGTCGGCTTGATGCGATGGAAGCGCTGTGGCAGGACGCCAAGCGCCTCGAGAAGCAGTAAAGGCAGCGCGCTGTCGAGGGACGGCGACTGCGAACGGGTGGAGGAGTGAAGATGCGTGTAGGGGTGGTTGTCGACTCCGGCTGCGACTTGCCGCCGGATTTCATCGAAGCGCACAAGCTCGGCATCCTGCCGATCACGATTCATCTGGACGGCAAGGATCTCGTCGATCGCCGCGACCCCGGCGTTGCGCTGGATTTCTACAAGAACCATCGCGGCACTTCGGCCGGTGCGGGCACATCCGCATTTTCGTCCGAGCAGATCACCGCCTTCTTCCTTGAACATCTGGTGCTCGATTTTGACTTCGTGTTCTGTCTGACCATCGCCAGCAGCAGAAGCCAGATTCACGCCAATGCGACGAAAGCCTCGTTCGCGATTCTCAACGAGTACAAGCCGATTCGCGCGCGGGCCGGCATCACGACGCCGTTTGCGCTGCGCGTGATCGACACCCAGAACCTGTTTGCCGGGCAGGCGATCACCGCATTCGAAGCCGTGCGCATGATCAATACCGGAGCCCATCCGAACCAGATACGCGATCGCCTCGACCTGCTCGCGCCCAACACCTACGGTTACATGATTCCGCGCGACCTCAAGTATCTGCGCGAACGTGCGCAGAGCAAGGGTGATCGCAGCGTCAGCTGGCTGGGGGCGACACTGGGCACAGCGCTTGATATCAAGCCGGTGCTGCGCGCGTATCGCAACGACACCGGGCCCATCGCCAAGATCAAGAACTTTGATGTTGCCGCTGCGCGGCTGCTGTCGTTCACCGTTGCGCGCGTCGAAAAGGGCTTGCTCGCACCGATCGTCGCGCTGAGCTTCGGCGGCGAACTGGCGCGTATGCGCGCTCTGCCGGGCTATGCCGACCTGCGCCTCGTTTGCAGCAGGCTCGGCGTCGAGATCACCGAGAGCGTCATGGGTGTGACCGGTGGCATCAACGTCGGCGAAGGTGCTCTGGCGGTTGCGTTTGCATCCGAGCCGCACGAGGCGGATATCTAAGGCCTGGTGCGGGGACATCCGTTAAGCTAACCGGCCTTCTTCATTCACGCCGGAACGCGCACATGAGTCACACCCGTATTGCCATCCTCGGTGCTGCCGGCCGTATGGGTCGCGCCGTGATGCAGGCTGCTGCCGCCGCGACGCCACCGATCGCACTCGGTGCGGCGTTTGAACGTAGCGGCCAGCCGGATCTGCTCGGGCGTGATGCCAGTGTGCTCGCCGGTCTCGATGCCAGTGGTGTACTGATCAGCAGCGATGTGGCGGTCGCTGCAAAGAACTTCGATGTGCTGATCGACTTCACCCGTCCCGAAGGCACGCTGGCGGCGTTGCCCGTTTGCGTTGCGGCCGGCAAGGGCATGGTGATCGGCACGACCGGTTTCACCGTGGCGCAGAAGGCTGAGATCGCCGAAGCTGCGCGCGTGATTCCGATCTGCATGGCAGCGAACTACAGCGTCGGTGTCAACGTCGCGCTCAAGCTTTTGGAGCAGGCGGCGCGTGTGCTCGGCGATGATTTCGACATCGAGATCGTCGAGGCGCATCACAAACACAAGGTTGATGCGCCGTCAGGCACCGCACTGGCAATGGGCCAGGCCGTCGCCAAGGGTGCAGGCCGCAATCTGGATGATGTCGCGGTGTATGCACGCGAAGGCAACACCGGTCCGCGTCCGTCCGGTGCCATCGGTTTTGCCACGGTTCGCGGCGGCGACGTCGTCGGCGATCACACCGTAATGTTTCTCGGCAACGGCGAGCGCGTCGAAATCACCCACAAGGCGACGAGCCGGCAGAACTTTGCCGGCGGTGCGGTGCGTGCAGCGGCCTGGCTCAAGGGCCGTGAGCCCGGCCTCTACGACATGCGTGACGTTCTCGGACTCTGATGCCACTTCGCATCGCGCCAGCGCGGCCGCAGGATGTGCCGGTCATCCTTGAGCTGATCCGGGCGTTGGCCGAGTACGAGAAGCTGCTTGATGAAGTCAGTGCTACCGAATCAGCACTACACGACAGCCTGTTCGACACGCCGCGTTACGCAGAAGCATTGATTGCCTGGCAAGGCGAGGATGCGGCCGGGTTTGCGTTGTACTTCCACAACTACTCGACCTTCCTTGCCAAGCCGGGCATCTATCTCGAAGACCTGTTCGTGCGCCCGGCGTTCCGCGGCCACGGCATAGGCAAGGCGCTGCTGGCCCGGATCGCGCAGATTGCACGAGCGCGTGACTGCGGTCGACTCGAATGGTCGGTACTGAACTGGAACGAACCGGCGATCCAGTTCTATCGCAGCCTCGGTGCGGTGGCGATGAACGAATGGACCATCAACCGGGTGACGGGAGCGGCTCTCGATGCTCTCGCCGGGCAGGTAAGATCACGCAAGAACTAGCGGTTCACAAAGTGAGGAGAAAGCTCGGCATGAATGCCTATCGCATCGCTACGCTGGCGCTGGTCACGGCCTTGTTTTCCGGCTCGGCGACGGCAGCGGAGGATCTCCCTGATCTCGCCGCGTCCATCGCGAAAGTATCGCCGGACGTCGTCGCGCATCGCCGCTATCTGCACCAGTACCCCGAACTGTCGAATCGCGAGTTCGAAACCGCGAAGTACCTTGCCAAGCAGCTGCGCAAGCTCGGTCTGGAAGTTGAAACCGGTGTAGCCCATACCGGCGTGATCGCCGTGCTGAAGGGCGGCAAGCCTGGCCCGGTCGTTGCCCTGCGAGCGGACATGGACGCCCTGCCGGTCACGGAGCAGGGTGACCTGCCATTCCGTTCAACAGCGAAAGCGAAGTTTGACGGTAAGGATGTCGGCGTCATGCACGCCTGCGGGCATGACGGCCACATGGCGATCCTGCTCGGTGTTGCCGATATCCTGACCGCCAGGCGCGCCGAACTGGCCGGCACGGTCAAGTTCATTTTCCAGCCGGCCGAGGAGAGCCCGCCGCTGGGCGAGGAGGGCGGCGCGGCGCTGATGGTCAAGCAGGGCGTGCTGAGCAAGGCGCCGAAGCCGGACGTGATCTTCGGCATGCATCTGCTGTCCGGCTACGAAGTCGGCAGCGTCGGCTATCGCTCCGGCGGCATCATGGCGAGCGCCGACGACATGCGCATCGTCGTCACCGGCAAGCAGACCCATGGCGCCGCGCCGTGGCTGGGTGTGGATCCGATCGTCGTCGCCAGCCAGATCGTGCTCGGCTTGCAGACCATTTCGAGTCGGCAGATGGACACGACCAAGGCGCCGGTCATCGTCACGATCGGACGCATCGACGGCGGTGTGCGCGACAACATCATTCCGGACAAGGTCGAGATGGTTGGCACCCTGCGCGCGCTCGACGAGGATATGCGCACGCAGCTGCACGAGCGCGTGCGGCGCACGGCAGAGAGTATCGCGGCTGCATCCGGGGCCAAGGCCGAAGTGTTCATCAGCGAGCGCCACGCATATCCGGTGACCTACAACGATCCGAAGCTGATGGACCAGATGCTGCCGTCGTTGCAGCAGCGCTTCGGCAAGCAGCTGTTCGTTGCCCAGCCGATCCTCGGTGCCGAGGATTTTTCGTTCTTCCAGCAGCAGATCCCGGGTCTGTACCTGTTCGTCGGCATTCGCCCGACTGGCGTCGAGGCGGCGGGTTTCCCGTCCAATCATTCGCCGCTGTTCAGCATGGATGAGGCGGCGCTGGATACCGGAGTTAAGTTGCTTGCCGGGTTGACCCTGGATTCCCTGAACGGGGCGGCAAAACCGCCGCCGTGAGCGAGCCGTGACCGCGATCAAGGGCCGTGGCGCAGGCATCAACCCGGAAGGGCGTTTCGCCAGGGACACGCGCGTCGCGGTCGACGACGGCTGGCTGCTCGCCGACGAGGTACCGCCACGGTTGAAGACCACGCTGCACATCGACCACGCGCGCAGCATCATCTCGCGCAACGACTCGCCGGACATCGTGTTCGAGCAGTCGATCAACCCCTACCGCGGCTGCGAACACGGCTGCATCTACTGCTACGCACGACCGAGTCACGCGTACCTGGATCTGTCGCCCGGTCTCGATTTTGAAACCCGCCTGTTCTACAAGCCGAATGCGGCAGCGTTGCTGGAAGCTGAACTGCGCCGTCCGTCCTACCAGCCATCGATGATCTCGCTGGGCGCGAACACCGATCCATACCAGCCGGTGGAAAAGGATCTGCAGATCACACGCAGCCTGCTGGAAGTCATGGTGCGCTTCCGGCATCCGGTCGGCATTGTCACCAAGGGCGCAGCCCTGCTAGAGCGTGACATCGATCTGCTCCAGGATCTGGCGCGCGACCAGCTTGCCCACGTCGCGATCTCGATCACGAGCCTCAAGCCCGAACTCAAACGCACGCTGGAGCCGCGCGCGGCGTCACCGCAGGCGCGTCTGCGCGCGATGAAGGCCGTCAGCGACGCCGGTATCCCGACGATGGTGTTTTTCTCGCCGGTGATCCCGTTCGTCAACGACGCCGAGATGGAAGCGGTGCTGGCCGCCGCGTATGAAGCCGGCGCCCGCCAGGCCAGCTATATCCCGCTGCGTCTGCCGTATGAGGTCAAGGATCTGTTCCGCGACTGGCTGCAGACCCACGTGCCGCTGAAGGCCGAGCATGTCATGAGCCTGGTCCAGCAGATGCGCGGCGGGCGCGACAACGACCCCAGTTTCGGCAGCCGCATGCGCGGGCAGGGGGAATACGCCCAGGTGCTGCGTCAGCGCTTCAACGTCGCCTGCAAACGCCTGGGCATGAACGCCAGCGAGCGTCCGGTGACCAGTTCTGCGCATTTTCGGGTGCCGCCGCAGGCAGGTGATCAAATGGGCTTGGGTTTTTAGCGAAAAGCAAGGCGTTCTAGCTGCTGTTCACACGAATAAAAATGAAAATACTCGTGGACGATGGCGCGCCGCACCAATATAATGCGCAGCTAATCCTGAACCGGGGGCGACAGCCCCCGTTTTGATGAGTGAGCTTCGCTCTTTTCAGCAACACAACGGAGCGTTATTTGTGATTGATCCGGCTCAGGCTGGATCAATGGTGTACGAAAACCGGATTAGACAGACACCCATGCCAGACCTCAAAGCAGCCCTGCTGGTACTTGCAGACGGCTCCATTTTCAAGGGTGTATCCGTTGGTTCCGACGGCCAGACCGTGGGTGAGGTGGTATTCAATACCGCCATGACCGGTTATCAGGAGATCCTCACGGATCCCTCATACCGCCAGCAGATCGTCACGTTGACCTGCCCTCACATCGGCAACGTCGGGATCAATCCCGAGGACGCCGAATCCGCTCAGGTGCATATTGCCGGCCTCGTGCTGCGCGAGGTACCGCGTGCACCCAGCAACTTCCGCAGCACGCAGGACTTCCGTGCGTACCTGAAAGCCAACAGGACGGTGGCGATTGCCGGCATCGACACGCGCCGGCTGACCCGCCGCCTGCGTGATACCGGTGCCCAGAATGGCTGCATCGTCGCCGGTGGCCGTATCTCGGAGGCCAAGGCCCTCGCTGCGGCGCGCGGTTTCGGCGGGCTCAAGGGCCTGGATCTCGCCCAGGTCGTGACGACAGAGAAGGCGCATGCCTGGACACGCGGCTCCTGGACGCTGGCAACCAATCGCGAAACCGAGCGGGCCGGCGGCAAGTACCATGTCGTCGTCTACGACTTCGGCGTCAAGTACAACATCCTGCGCATGCTGGTCGACCGTGACTGCCGCGTGACCGTGGTGCCGGCCAGGACCGGCGCAGCCGACGTGCTCAAGCTCAAACCGGATGGCGTACTGCTGTCGAACGGCCCCGGTGATCCGGAACCCTGCGACTACGCGATTGCTGCGGCGCGCACGTTCATCGGCAGGAAGCTGCCGGTGTTCGGCATCTGCCTCGGCCACCAGATTCTCGGCCTCGCAGTCGGCGCAAAGACGCTGAAGATGAAGTTCGGCCACCATGGCGCGAACCATCCGGTGCAGGACCTCGAAACCGGCATGGTGATGATCACCAGCCAGAACCATGGCTTCGCGGTTGACGAAACGACGCTGCCGGCCAATGTGAAGGTCACGCATCGCTCGCTGTTCGACGGCTCCAACCAGGGGCTGCGTCTGACCGACGCGCCGGCGTTCAGCTTCCAGGGTCACCCGGAAGCGAGCCCCGGTCCGCACGATGTCGCCGCATTGTTCGACCGATTCGTCCGCTTGATGGCGGGCACGAACTGACATGTACGGCGTGACCGACATCGCCACCTACACTTTGGGGGTGGTGATCATCGTTCTGCTGCCCGGCCCGAATTCGCTGTTCGTGCTGAGTGTGGCGAGTCGGCATGGCGTTGCGACCGGTTATCGCGCGGCCTGCGGCGTGTTTCTCGGCGACCTGATCCTGATGGTGCTCGCTGCACTGGGCATGGCCTCGTTGTTGCGCACCTGGCCGGGCCTGTTCGATCTGATCAAGTTCGTTGGTGCGACCTATCTCGCCTGGCTGGGCGTGAACATGCTGCGCGCCGCATGGCGCAACTGGCGCAGTGCCGAAGTCACCGTTGTCGAGGTGCCGCCTGCAGTTTCCGCGCGCAGGACTTTCGGTCACGCACTGACGATCAGCCTGCTGAATCCGAAGGCGATCCTGTTCTTCATGTCGTTCTTCATCCAGTTCGTCGATCCGGGCTACGCCTGGCCGGCGCTGTCGTTCGCGATCCTCGGCGCGATCGCACAGGTCGCCAGTTTTCTGTACCTCAGTACGCTGATTCTGGTGGGACACCGTCTGGCTGCTGCATTTCGCGCGCGCCGGCGTCTCGCAGCCGGCACCACCGGTGGAGTTGGTGCCTTGTTTTTGACTTTCAGTGCCAGGCTGGCAACAGCCACTGCGGGATAGATATGCCAAAGCGTAGTGACATCAAGAGCATTCTGATTATTGGCGCCGGGCCCATTGTCATCGGCCAGGCCTGCGAGTTCGACTACTCCGGCGCGCAAGCCTGCAAGGCGCTGCGCGAAGAGGGCTACCGCGTCATCCTGGTGAACAGCAATCCGGCGACGATCATGACCGACCCGGAGATGGCCGACGCCACCTACATCGAGCCGATCACCTGGCAGATGGTCGAGAAGATCATCGCCAAGGAGCGCCAGGAGCATCCTGACGAAAAGATGGCGCTGCTGCCCACGATGGGCGGCCAGACCGCGCTGAACTGCGCGCTCGACCTGCACAAG
>CAZDPA010000132.1:0-11170 GCA_964507195.1 uncultured Salinisphaerales bacterium
GGCATCATCATGGTCGGTGAAATCGGTGGCGCCAGCGAAGAGGAAGCGGCCGAGTACATCAAGGCCAACGTCAAGAAGCCGGTCGTTGCCTACATCGCCGGCGTGACCGCGCCGCCGGGCAAGCGCATGGGGCATGCCGGCGCGATCATCTCGGGCGGCAAAGGTACGGCCGACGAGAAATTTGCGGCGCTTGAGGCCGCTGGCGTCAAGACGGTACGTTCGCCGGCCGATCTCGGCGCGGCAATGCTGTCGCTGCTGAAATAAGGGACAGCGGTCTCGCGCAAAGGACGCCAAGAGCGCAAAGTGGTCAAGCGCATTTCTTGGCGTCCTTTGCGTTCTTAGCGCGAGGCAAACTTTTCCATGTCGCAACCGATCAAGCTTGCCGTTGCGCAGCTGAACCTCTGGGTTGGCGATGTCGAAGGCAATGTCGACAAGATCATCGATGCCGCCCGCCTTGCGCGCGACGAACTCGGCGCGAGCCTGCTGGCCTGCCCTGAACTGTCGCTGATCGGCTATCCGCCGGATGATCTGTTGTTGCGCTCGGCGATGCCGCGCGTCATCGATGAGGGTGTGCAGCGCCTGTTGCGCGAAGTCAGCGGCATCACGGTGATCTTCGGCCTGCCTGAATTCTCCAGCGAGAGCACCAGCCGCAGTTCGCAACGCTCGATCTACAACGCTGCGTATGTGATCCGCGACGGCCAGGTTATCGCGCGCACACGCAAGCAGCTGCTGCCGAACTATGGCGTATTCGACGAACGCCGCCACTTCACTCCGGGCAACAGCACGCTGGTGTTCGAGCACGAGGGCCGGCGCCTGGGATTGTGCATCTGCGAGGACGTCTGGGGCAGGGCGCCGGCGGCTGCGGCGCGTGCACAGGGTGCCGAACTGCTGATCAATATCAACGCGTCGCCGTTCGATATCGAGAAATCCGCCGCGCGCCGGCGTGTGCTTGATCTGCGCGTCGCGGAGACGGCGCTGCCGATCGTCTATGTGAACTGCGTCGGTGGCCAGGACGACGTCGTTTTCGACGGCGATTCGATCGCGGTCAACAGCGACGGCAACCTCGCCTTTGCGGCGCCGCTGTTTGAAGAAGGCGTCTACCCGTTGAGCTATGCCGCTGGCCGTCTCAGCGGCACGCTGCGCACGGACATGTCCGAAGAGGCGGTGGTCTGGTGCGGCCTGGTCCAGGCCGTGCGCGACTACGTCAATCGCAACGGTTTTCCGGGCGCGCTGGTCGGCATGTCCGGCGGCATCGATTCGGCGATTGTCGCAGCGTTGGCTGCCGACGCCCTGGGGGCCGAGCGTGTCTGGGGTGTCTCGATGCCATCGCGCTACACCGCACAGATGTCGAACGACGATGCTCGCATCCAGGCCGAAGCCATGGGAATCCGCTATTCGATACTGCCGATCGAGTCGGTGTTCACTGCAGTGACCGGCACGCTGGCCGAGACCTTTGCCGGCAGAACGGTGGATCTGACCGAAGAGAACATCCAGTCGCGCAGCCGCGGCGTGCTGCTGATGGCACTGTCGAACAAGTTCGGCCAGGTGGTCCTGACCACCGGCAACAAGAGCGAAATGGCAGTCGGTTACGCGACGCTGTACGGCGACATGTGCGGCGGTTTTGCGCCGCTCAAGGATGTTTACAAGACGCTGGCCTATCGTCTCGCACGCTATCGCAATTCTCTGGAGCCAGCCGACAAGCCGGTGATTCCACTGCGCGTGATCGAACGGCCGCCAAGCGCGGAGCTGCGCGAGGACCAGAAGGATTCAGACTCGCTGCCGCCGTATGAAGTGCTTGATCCATTGCTCGAAGCCTATGTCGAGGATCAGCTGTCGATTCCGGAAATCGTCGCGCTGGGCTTCGATGAGACGGTGGTCAAGCGCGTCGCGGCGCTGGTGCGGCGTTCGGAATTCAAGCGCCGCCAGGCGCCGCCCGGGCCGAAGGTCACGCGCTGCGCGTTCGGTCGCGAACGTCGATATCCGCTGACTGCTCAGTACGGCGATATCTGAACGACCAAAAGCTTGCCTCGCGCAAAGAACGCCGCGGCCTTCTCTTTGCGATCTTCGTGCCCTTTGCGCAAGCCCACTGTTAGCTTTTGATTGCCTCAGGCGCCGGTGCTGCATCCGGCTTGGCGTCTTCGTCCAGCTTCTCGGTCACCGCCGAAGCCAGATAAGCCTCGCGCAGCTTGCGCGCATCGGTGGCTTGCGGGATCAGGGCCAGGGCGGTGTAGCTCTGCTCAAGCATCCCCAGCGCCTGGATCGTCGCCGGCGAGCCGGGATACTGCGCAACAACCTGTTCGGCGCGCTTCGACGCAGCGACAAATGCGCCGCGGCGGAAGTAATACTCGACCACGGTCAGCTCGTGCTGGGCAAGCCGGTTGCGCAGATAGATCATGCGATTGCGCGCGTCGGCTACATACGGGCTCTGCGGGAAGCGCTGGATCAGCAGGCTGAAATCATCGAACGAGCGGCGCAGGTTGGACGGATCGCGGCGCGAGGTGTCAAAGCCCAGCGACTCCGAGATGCCGGCATCCCGGCCGAAATTGACCAGGCCCTTGATGTACTGGACGTAAGCCGTGTTCTCGCTGCGCGGGTAGTCGCGCATGAAGCGATCCGCCTGCGACAGCGCCTCGTCCGGCTGGAAGTTGCGGTACAGCGCATAGATGCGCTCGACCTGGCCCTGCACGGCGTAGTCGGTGAACGGGTAGCGCAGGGTCAGCTGACCGTAGCGCTGGACGGCTGTCGCAAAGTCGCTGGATTCAAGCGACTCGCGGGCAAGTCGGTACAATTCGCTCGCTTGAAGGCGTTGTTCGCGCGTTGTGTACTGATCCGGCTTGAACGGATTCTCCGGCGACAGGCGATCAGGATTGGAACTGCACGCAGCGATCAGGGCTGCGAGTGCCGCAACGGCGACAATGCGGAAATTCATCGGGAAATTTGGGTGTGGAAAATGGTTTTGCTGAGACTGCAGTCGCGACACGAGTATAGCCGATGACTGACAGTCACCCGGACGATGACAACGACCTGCAGCAGCGGGCCGAAGTTCCCGAGGAAATGGACGGCATGCGCCTGGACGTGGCCTGCGCCAAGCTGTTCCCGGATTGGTCGCGCTCACGCCTGCAGGCCTGGATCGATGCCGGCCGCCTGCGCGTCGACGGCGAGGTCGTGCCCCGCCAGCGTGAGCCGGTCAAGGCCGGCGCCCGGCTGCTGCTGGACGCCGAGGCCGAGGAAGACTACCGGGTCGGCCCGCAGGACATCCCGATCACCGTGCTTCACGCCGACAAGGACATTGTCGTGCTGAACAAGGCCGCCGGCCTGACCGTGCACCCGGGCGCAGGGCAGTCGGACGGCACCCTGCAGAACGCGATCCTCTATCACTACCCGCAGGCGGCCTCGGTGCCGCGGGCCGGCATCGTCCATCGCCTCGACAAGCAGACTTCCGGTTTGATGGTCGTTGCCCTCAATCTCAAGGCGCACACGAAACTGGTGGCCGAGCTGCAGGCGCGCGAGATCCGCCGCGAGTACGACACCCTGGTGCAGGGCGAACTGATCGCCGGCGGCACGATAGCCGAGCCGATCGGCCGCCATCCGCGTGATCGCCTGCGCATGGCGGTCACCGATCACGGTGGCCGTGATGCCGTTACCCATTACCGCATCGAAGAGCGCTACAGCCAGTTCACGCGCCTGCGCGTGCAGCTGGAAACCGGGCGTACGCACCAGATCCGCGTGCATCTTGCGCACATCCGCTATCCCATCGTCGGCGATCCGGTCTACGGCGGCTCGCTGCGCGGCAGCGGCCTCGACCCGGAACTGCGCGACGCCCTGCGCGGTTTCTCGCGTCAGGCCCTGCATGCACGGGCACTGGAGCTGACCCATCCGGGCAAGGGCAAGCGCCAGAGCTGGAGCGCGGAACCCCCCGAGGACATGCAGGCGCTCTACGCACTGCTGCGGCGCCATGCGGCCTACAAGGTCTGAGACGACTCACGGCGGCAGCTGGCTGGACGCTGATTGGCCTGCACCTCCAGGGGTTCGTGCAGGGCAAACCCTGCGCAACGGCGGGGTCGGCGCCGCGCCGTTCGACAGCCTGAACCTGGCGACGCATGTCGGCGACGACCCTGAAGCCGTCGCTGCAAACCGCGAGCACCTGCGCGTAGCCTTGCAGTTCGGAAATGAACCGCAGTGGCTCAGACAGGTCCACGGCGTGCGTGCGGTGAGGCTGCCCGCTGCAGATCCGGAGCCGGAAGCCGATGCCGCGTGGACGACGCGCCCCGGGCTCGCCTGCGCCGTACTGACTGCGGATTGCCTGCCGGTGCTGTTCAGCGCCATCGATGGCAGTGTGGTCGCGGCGGCACATGCAGGCTGGCGTGGGCTGGCGAACGGCGTGCTCGAATCGACGATCGCCGCAATGGCGACGCCTCCGGCGCAGCTGCAGGCCTGGCTCGGTGCGGCGATCGGGCCCGCGGCGTTCGAGGTCGGACCGGAAGTGCGTGCACGCTTTATCGACCAGGACGCGGCGCTGGCGACCTGCTTTGAGCGTGGTCGTGCAGATCGCTGGTTTGCCGATCTCCATGCGCTGGCGCGTGGACGGCTGCGCCGTGCCGGGATCGCCGCAGTCTATGGCGGTAATCACTGCACGTATTCCGAGCCAGAGCTGTGGTTTTCATACCGTCGTACGCCTTGCTGCGGGCGTATGGCCAGCCTGATCTGGATCGACGCCGCGACGTCGGCACGGTAGTAGAAATACCCGGATATGCGCAGGGTTCGCGCACATCGGTTGCGCCACTGCTAGGCGTCTGTTAAAAGTCGATCAGGTGATGGTGTTTACGATAGAACGCCGCAATTCCTATTTGAAGAAACCGCATACAGGTTTCCATGCATGAGGAGAATAACCAGGCCCAGCGTTGACCGCGCCGTGCCCGAGTTTTCGGCCTATGCCTGTGTGCGCTACTGAACGACTCGGGGGAGCAGGGAAATGACGCAGAAAGTTCGGTCGCAGATGTCGGGGCGAATGGTGGGTTCGCTTGCGGCAATCACGCTGGCGTACAGCGGCACCGCTGGTGCCTTGAGTTTCGATCTGGGCGGTACCGAGGTGCGCCTCGAGAACCTGATCACGATCGGCGCGTCGTGGCGCATGCAGGATCGCGATCCCGGCCTGATCGGCAAGTCGAACCTCAATCCGCAGCTATGCGTGGGCCGCGTCGGCGATGAGCCTGACAGCCCGGTCGGCAACGAGGGTCCCGGTCCGAGAGAGGAAAACTTCTTCTTCGGCGACACCTGTTCCGGCACGGTCGCGGATCCGGAGTTCGGCAGCCGCAACAATTACTTCGTCGCCCAGCCCGGCGGCTACCAGCCCAACGGCGACAACGGCAACCTCAACTTCGACACGCACGACATCGTCCACGCGACGGCGAAGCTGACGACCGATCTGAACTTCGATATCGCCGGCTTCAATGTCTTTGCCCGCGGCATCTATTTCTTCGATTCCAACTACGAGGATTTCGAGGAGACTCATGCGGACACCACCCTGGAGCCATATCGCACCGCGTATCCCGACGGTTCGATCGACATCAACGGCACCAATGCGCAGTTCCTCGACTACTTCATCAGCAAGACCTTCGAGCTCGACGAGCGGCTGATCAGCGTCAAGCTCGGCAATCAGGTCCTGAACTGGGGTGAAAGCGGCTTCCTCGCGCTCAACAGCCTCAACACGGTCAATCCGCTGAACCAGGCGCTGCTGCGCATTCCCGGCTTCGACATCAAGGAACTGTTCCTGCCGGTCGGCATGTTGAGCGTCAATGCCCAGATTGCCGATGGCCTCAACGTGGAAGCCTTCTATCAGTACGACTGGGAGCCGTTCGTCCTTGATCCGGCCGGCAGCTTCTTCTCCAGCGCCGACATCGTCGGTGAGGGTGCAACGTACACGATGCTGTCATTCGGTCGCGCTCCACAGGACCCGCTGGAGCTGTACGAGCCCTGGCGCAATCCGGACGATCCGGCCTCCGTGCTCGGCTCGCGTTCGGATCGCACGATGATGCGCGATTTCGAGTACGAGAAGGGGCTGAAGCCTGACAACGGCGGCCAGTATGGCCTGTCGCTCAAGTCCTATTTCGAGAACATCAACAACGGCACCGAGATCGGCCTGTACTTCGCCAACTATCATTCGCGTCTGCCGACCGTCGGCATCCTCGCGGCGGACTCCAGCTGCCTGCCGGACGATTCCGTCGTCGGTGAACTGCCGGTGGTTGGGGGGGCGCTCGGCCAGATACTCGGCGCGCTGCCGACGCAGACGGCGCTCAACCTGCTGGCGCTGCTGGATCCTACCGGTTGCGGTGTACCGGTGGGCAACCTGCTCGCGGCGGCCGGTATCCCT
Organism: uncultured Salinisphaerales bacterium; assembly: GCA_964507195.1. Lineage (GTDB taxonomy): Bacteria > Pseudomonadota > Gammaproteobacteria > Nevskiales > Nevskiaceae > Solimonas. Next base: position 6,371 of record CAZDPA010000132.1, read on the forward strand.
GGCGCGAGTGTCAGTGCGAGACCGGAAGGCGCGGCCGATGGCCTGCCGGTCGGTTCGATCCGCTACTTCCTCGAGTATCCGGAAGATATCCGCGTCTACGGCATCTCGTTCAATACCACGCTCGGCGATATTGCCTGGTCGGGCGAGTACGCGTTCCGCGACAACATGCCGATCCAGGTGCACACGACGGACCTTGTGTTCGCCGGCCTGCAGCCGGCGTTCCCGGCGAACGATTTCAGCCTGGAACCGATTGCCACGCTGCCGGGTCGCCGTACCGCGGCTCCGGACTTCGTGTCCGGCTATCGCGGCGTCGAGTACGGACCGGGCGACTACATCCGTGGCTACGAGCGCATGAAAGTCGGTCAGCTCGGCACGACGTTCATCAAGATTCTCGGTGCCGGTGACAATCCGATCGGCGCCGATCAGATGACCCTGCTGCTCGAAATGGGCATGACCCATGTGGTCGACATGCCGGCGATCGACGAACTGCAGTTCCAGGGCGCCGGTGTCAATACGCACATCTCGGCCGGCGCCGACGGCAGCGCGGGTATCAACCCGATCGACGTGCGCACCGATCCGAACGATCCGACCACCAATGGCAGCGATCCGAACCTGCGCCAGAATCCGACCGCACATCCGGATCTCGACGGATTCGGCACCGACGTTTCCTACGGTTACCGGTTTGTCACGTTGACCAAGTACAACGATGCCTTTCTCGGCGTGAACCTGGAAATCCTTGCCGCGCTGTTTCACGACGTGAAGGGCATTGCCCCTGGCCTGGGTCAGAACTTCGTCGAAGGGCGCAAGCAGATTCTGGGCGGTGTGCGCTGGGACTTCCTGACCAACTACACCGGCGAGCTGCGCTATACCTGGTTCACCGGCGAGCACAAGCGCGATTCGACGCATGACCGCGACAACCTGCTGCTGTGGCTGGGTTACCAGTTCTGATTCCCGCGCCGCGAGGCTCGTGCCGAAAACCAAATGTATCCGGAACCGAATGGGTCAGCGTAGAGAAGACATCAGCGGCAATCGCGCAGCACTGATCTGGACCATGGCCGCAGTCGTGATGACTGCGGCCATGCCCGTTCTGATGCTGCTCTCGGCACCGGCATCCGCGCGAGTCAGCGAAGAACAGGCCGCGCAACTCGACGCTGTGCTGACGCCTGCGGGCGCCGAGCGTGCCGGCAATGCCGCCGGCACGATTCCGCCATGGAACGGCGGCCAGACCGCAGTGCCCGAATGCTTCCAGGGCGAGGGCATGCGCTATTGCGATCCGTATCCGGAAGACCGGCCGCGCTACACGGTGACGGCGCAGAATCTGCTGCAGTTCGAGCAATGGCTGACGCCGGGGCAGATCGCCCTGCTGCGCAAGCATGCCGATACCTACAGCATGCCGGTCTACGACACCCGGCGCAGCTTTGCGAATCCGGATTTCGTCTACGCGGCAACGCGCGGCAATGCGCTGAGCGCAGAGCTGCGCAACAACGGCGAGGCGCTGTTCGGCGCCAGGACCGGCATTCCGTTCCCGCTGCCGGCGAACGGCCATGAAGTGATCTGGAATCACAAGACACGCTATCGCGACATGTCGGTGCGGCGCTGGAAGAATCAGTTCGCGGTGACCACCGCCGGCGACTACAGCGCGGTCAAGGTGCGGGAGGACGCACGTTATCGCTACAACGAGCCGGTCCTTGCTGCCGAGACGCTCGGCAATGTCCAGTACACGCTGCTGCAGCTGATCACCGAGCCGCCACGGCTGGCGGGTTCTGTCCTGCTGATCGAGGAAACGCTGGACCAGGTCAAGGAACCGCGCCGCACCTGGCAGCACAGTCCGGGGCAGAAGCGTCTGCGCCGCGTCACCAATGTCGGCTACGACACCCTCGGCACGGGTGCCGACGGTCTGCGCACGAATGACCAGATCGACACCTTCAACGGCGCGATGGACCGCTACGACTGGAAACTGATCGGCAAGCAGGAGCTGCTGGTGCCGGCGAACAGCTACCGCCTGCACAGCGACGCGCTGAGCTACAGCCAGGTGCTCGGCAAGCATCACCTGAACCAGGAACTGACCCGTTATGAGTTGCGCAGGGTCTGGGTGGTCGATGCGCAGCTGCGCGCGAGTGCGGCGCATATCTACAAGCGCCGGCGATTCTATGTCGATGAAGACAGCTGGCAGATTCGCGTGGTGGACATCTACGACTCGCGCAGCGAACTCTGGCGCGTGCAGGAAGCCCACACGCTCATCGCCTACGACAAACCGTACGAGCTGCCAGTGGCTGAAACCGTGTACGATCTTCACGACAATCGCTATCTGGCGCAGGCGCTCGACAATGAAGATGCCGAGGCGGCAACGGTCCTGTTCGAGGAAGATTTTTTCGAGCCGGGCGAAGTCTCGAGCATGGCTGCCAAACTGGCCAAGTAAATGAGAAAGGTGCAGCGTTGCAGGAGTGCGACGACTGCCACCGGGTTCAACCCGAAGTCCAACAGAAAGTGGCGCTGCGGTGGCGTGCGTACCGACTCTGTACAGCATTGATTGAAGAGGAACTCAGATGAACATTCAGAAAGCACTGTGGGCGGGCTGCATTGCTGCGGGCTCGGTGCTGGGCCTGGTCACAGCCTGGGCTCAGGACGAAGCGGGTGCTGAGGCGCCCACGCCCGTATCACTGCCTTCCGAAATCATGCCTCTGACGCCGTCGAAGCTGCTGCTCGACATCGTCAACACCGGCGCTCATCTGATTGCGGTCGGTGATCGCGGCGCCGTACTGGTGTCCAACAATGGCAGCGAATGGGCACAGGTGCAGACACCGACGCGCTCGACGCTGACGGCTGCCGCATTTGCCGATACCAACAATGGCTGGGCCGTCGGCCACGACGCGGTCATTCTGCACACCACGGATGGCGGCAAGACCTGGACTCTGCAGAACTTCGAGCCGGAACTCGAAAAGCCCCTGCTCGACGTGCTCGCGATCGACGCCAATACCGCATTCGCAGTTGGCGCCTATGGTTTGCTTTACCGCACCGATGACAGCGGCGCCAGCTGGAACGAAGTGGATACGCCGATCCGCGAGGAAGAACTGCATTTCAACGCCATCTCGCGCCTCAACAATGGTGATCTGTTCATCGCTGGCGAGCAGGGCGAGCTCGCGGTGTCCGCCGATGGCGGCGCAAGCTGGAGCGCGGTCGAATCTCCGTACGAAGGCTCGTACTTCGGCGCGCTGCCGCGCGGCGACACGGGCGTGATGATCTTCGGCCTGCGCGGCAACGTCTACGTCAGTGACGATGCCCGCGGTGGCTGGACCGCGATCGATCTTGGTTCCGTCGCGACGCTGTTTGGCGGCGCGCTGCTGAGTGACGGCAGCCAGGTGCTGGCAGGGCTCGCTGGTTCGGTGCGGCACATCGGCGTCGACGGCAGCGTCAGCAGGATTCCGGTGACGGTCGACGAGACCGACGCCAACGGCCGTACCCAGAAAAAGGAGCGTACCGGTACCTTGAGTGCCGTCGTGCCGTTCGGCGACAGACTGCTGGTCGTCGGTGAGAACGGCGTGGTCAGCGTTTCGATGAAACTCTGAGCTGCGAGCCGATAAGCGAGGAAAGAACATGAGCGAAAACGAGCAACTGACGACAACCCAGAAGATCCTGCGCCTGTTCGAGCCGCTGATCTACGCGCGCCGCGGCCTGACAATGGGCATCCTGCTGGTGATCACCGCAGTGCTGTTCTGGCAGATGCTGCAGATTCGCAGCGACGCCGGCTTCGACAAGTCGATCCCGCTCGATCATCCGTACATGAAGGTGCTCAAGCAGTATCAGGCCGAGTTCGGCGGCGCCAACTCCGTACTGGTCGCGCTGATCCAGAAGGATGACAAGGGCGACCTTTACAACGAGGCCTTCCTCAAGACGCTCAAGACCGCGACCGATGAGGTGTTTTTCCTACCTGGCGTCGATCGTTCGCGCGTGTCGTCGCTGTTCACACCTGACGTTCGCTATCTGGAGGTCGTCGAAGGCGGCTTCTCTGGTGGCAACGTGATTCCTGCGGAGTTCACGCCGACCCAGGAAATGTTCGACCTCGTCCGATCCAACGTCAACAAGGGTGGGCATGTCGGGCGATACACGACGAAGAACCAGACCGGTTCGATGATCTTCTCGGAGCTGATGGAGATCGATCCGATCACCGGCGAGAAGCTTGATTACGCGCGCGTTGCCGAGCTGCTCGAAGACCGCGTGCGGGGCCGCTTCACGAGCGAGATCAAGTACGTCTACAAGCTCAAGGAAGACTACACCTCGCCGGATGGCCGCTTTCAGCTGAAGGCCGGCGAAGTCGTCGACGAGGGTTTCGTTGCGCCGGGCTGGAAACTGCGCTTCAAGACGCTCTATGCGCAGCGCGCACTGGCGGATGACAGCGGCGGTACGGAGCTTGTGCCGGTCAAGGGCAGCCTGGTGACCGTCGAAACCGCGCCCAATCCTCAGTACAACGCCGACATCAACGTCCACATTCTCGGCTTCGCCAAGGTTGTCGGCGATGTCATCGATGCGACGATGATGGTCGTCATGTTCCTGATCATCACGTTGTTCATGACCTGGCTGCTGCTGTGGGCCTACACCGGATCGATGAAGCTCGCGATCCTGCCGCTGGTCTGCGCCATCACGGCGGTGATCTGGGAATTCGGCCTGCTGCGCCTGTTCGGCAAGGGTCTCGATCCGTTTGCGATCCTGGTGCCGTTCCTGATCATCGCGATCTCGGTCTCGCATGGCGTGCAGTACGTCAACGCCTGGGTCGGCGAGATCACGCTGTTCAAGCGCAACAGC
>CAZDPA010000133.1:0-11063 GCA_964507195.1 uncultured Salinisphaerales bacterium
CGCTCCTTCTTCCTTGCACTGCGCCAAAACGGTCTCCGTCTCAGGTCTTCGGCACGAAGACGCCATAGTGTTAACAGGCCCTAATGCAGGCTTCACGGTCGCGCCGTCCCTTGTCATACGCATCGAATAAAATGCCGGACGAGTCAACCAGCGACGCCGAAAGCGCAGCTAAACGAAAGAACCAGACCATGGATGCGGTGCGACGCAAGCAATACCTGAAACGTCTGGGCATCGAAGCCTGGCAGCAGCGCGGTGCGGCTGATGCGCCGGCTGACGCACCGGTTGAAGCGGTCGTTGCAGCGGACGCCGTGCTGTCGGTGCGCGAGCCGGTACCGAAGCCGGCATCGGCGCCGGTACCGTCGCGCAGCGCTCCGGTCGCCGCGGCCAAACCGGCGCCGAGTGCACCCGCAGCCGTCGCGGCGAAAGCCGTCAAGCCGGCTTCGACCTTGGCCGAAGTACCCGCAGATTGGGCTGGCCTGCGCGCGGTGGTCAAGGATTGCCAGGCCTGCAAGCTCTGCGCAACCCGTACGCAGACCGTGTTTGGCGTCGGTAGCGAGCAGTCGCCGCTGATGATCGTCGGCGAAGGGCCTGGGGCGGACGAAGATGCCAGCGGCGAGCCGTTTGTCGGTCGCGCCGGCAAGCTGCTCGATGAAATGCTCAAGGCCATCGGTCGTTCGCGCGTGCAGGCCGATCCGGCGAAGGCGGTGTTCATCGCCAACGTCGTCAAATGCCGGCCGCCGGGCAATCGCGATCCGCAACCCGATGAAGTCGACGCCTGCCGACGTTATCTCGATCGGCAGATCGAACTGGTGCAGCCGAAACTGATCGTGGCGCTGGGTCGCATCGCAGCGCAGCGCCTGCTCGAAACCGACGAGCCGCTGTCGAAGCTGCGCGGACCGCTGCATCAATACGGGCCGACGCAGACGCGGGGGCTGGTCACCTACCATCCTGCCTACCTGCTGCGCAGCCCGCGCGAGAAGGCCAAGAGTTGGGAAGACCTCAAGCAGATCGAGCGGCTGCTGAGAGTGTCCGGGAGTTGATGTGAGCGCACAGCCCGAGGCTTTGTGGCGGTTGCATGCGATGGATACGCGACATCTGCCGCAAATCCTGGCAATCGAGCAGGCGGCCTACGAGTTTCCGTGGACCGAGTCGGTGATGAGCGATTGCCTGCGTGTTGGCTACAGCGCGTGGATCGTTGCCGATGCACACGATCGCGTTCTGGCCTACGCGCTGATGAGCATGGCCGCCGGTGAAGCGCATATCCTCAACATCTGCGTGTCGCCGGATCATCGGCGTCAGGGTCTCGCGCAGTTCATGCTCAAGCATCTGCTGATGACTGCGCGTGCCGGCAGCATCGACCAGATCTTTCTCGAAGTGCGCGTCTCCAACATTGCCGCTCAACAGCTGTACTTCAATCACGGCTTCGTTACGATCGGTCAGCGCCGCGCCTACTATCCGGCGCGTGACGGTCGTGAAGATGCGCTGGTACTCAGTCTTCAACAATAGGAAGCTCTGAAAAACTACTGCGCTCGGCATCTGGGCCGTCGGCGGTGCTCGCAGTGCTCATGTATTCCCACCCCGATACATATACTGGCTGCGCTTGCTGTGCTCCGGCGCCGGCCCACCTGCCTTCGCTCGCTACGTTTTCCAGAGCTTCCTGAAGAAAGAATCGAATGACACCGCAATCGCGTTCGCAGTGGTCGTGGGCGTTCTATGACTGGGCCAATTCCGCATTTGCAACGACGGTGATGGCCGGTTTCTTTCCGATCTTCTTTGCCCAGTACTGGGCGGGCGATCTCGCGCCGGGCGAACGTACTTACTGGCTGGGCTGGGCCGGGTCGATCTCCAGCATCGTCGTCATGCTGATTGCGCCGCTGCTGGGTGGGATCGCCGACCGGCGTGGTTACAAGAAGCGCTTCCTGCTGGTTTCGACGCTGCTCGGTGCCAGCTCGACTGCGGGCCTGTTTCTGATCGCCAAGGGCAATTGGCCGCTGGCATTGTTGCTTTTTACGCTGGCGTCGATCGGCTTCTTCGCCGGTACGTCCTTCTACGATTCGCTGATCGTTTCGGTGGCGCAGCCTGCGGAGATGGATCGCGTCTCGTCGCGTGGCTATGGCATGGGCTACCTCGGCGGCGGTCTGCTGTTCGCGCTGAATGTGTTCATGTTCCAGAGCCCGGCCACATTCGGCTTGGCCGATGGCGCGCAGGCGGTGCTGTGGTCGTTCCTGATGGTCGGCGTCTGGTGGTTGCTGTTTGCGCTGCCACTGTTCCGCTGGGTGCCGGAGGAGGCACCCGGATGGAGCAACGGCAACAGCGACTGGGGCGAGCTGCGTGCCACATTCTTCGAGGTGCTGCGCAACAAGCCGGTATGGATGTTCCTGCTCGCATACTGGCTGTATATCGATGGTGTCGACACCATCATCCGCATGGCGGTCGATTACGGCATCAAGCTCGGCTTTGAGCCAGGCGCACTGATCAAGGCGCTGCTGCTGGTGCAGTTCATCGGCTTCCCCGCAGCGATTGCCTACGGCCGGCTTGCTGATCGCTACGGCACCAAGACCATGATCTACGTCGCGCTCGGCGCCTACATCGCCGTGACTTGCTGGGCGTATACCCTGCAGACCGAAGCGCAGTTCTACTACATGGCGGCTGCGATCGGTCTGGTGCAGGGCGGCGTGCAGTCCTTGTCGCGCTCGTACTATGCCAAGCTGATTCCGCCCGAGCGCGCCGGACAGTTCTTCGGTTTCTACAACATGCTCGGCAAGTTCGCTGCCGTGCTCGGTCCGCTCGCTGTAGGCTTTACCGCCGCCGCGTTTCCGGACAATCAGCGCATTTCCATCCTCGCGCTGTTGCCGTTCTTCGTGATCGGTGCGCTGCTGCTGTCGCGGGTCAAGCCATCGACCTGATCAGTCGATCTCTTCGACCGCAAACAGTTCCGGCCGCTTCGCGCCGATGCCGCGGTAGAAATCGAACACCGGTTTCATGTCGTAACTCCAATCGCCGCTGGGCGTGAACATCGGCCCCGTGCCGACCAGCTTGCGGCGGAAGTCGAGATAGGCGCAGACCACCGGTACCTGCGCCTCATTGGCCATGTGATAAAACCCGCGCTTCCACTGCGTGCGCAACGAGCGCGTACCTTCCGGGGCGAGTGCGATCACGAGCTGCTCGCGTTCGCGGAAGGCACGCACGGTCTGTCCCACTACGCCCCCGGGCGCCATGCGATCGACCGGCATGCCGCCGAGCCAGCGAAAGAAGAATCCGAACGGTGGCTCAAAGACTTGGCTCTTGCCATAAAAGTTGAAGTGGGCCTGGAGTTTCAGGATCGCCGCCATGCCGACGACGAAATCCCAATTCGACGTGTGCGGCGCGAGGATGACGATCAGTTTCGGCTGGTTGGGCAGGACGATATCCATGCGCCAGCCCATGACGCGCAGAATGCTGCTGCCGAGCCAGTAGAGGACACGATTGCCGCGGCGCGGGACCGATGCCCCGACCTCGATTCGATCTGCGCGCCGCTTGTTGGCTGGATCATTCATGGCGACTGCACAGAGTGCCGGGCGCAGGCTGTTGTGAGCGCGCCTTTTCGAGGTGTTCTAATGTCTGCACGCTACTCTCTCCGGATGCGGACGACATGATGCCCAAAGACCTCCAGAAGCCGTTGAACTACAGTGCCTACCTGCGCATCGAAGAACTGATGCAGCTGCAGTCGCCACGCTCCGACGGACCCGAACACGACGAAGTCCTGTTCATCATTATTCATCAGGTTTACGAGTTGTGGTTCAAGCAGATTCTGCATGAATTGACGGCGCTGACGGCAGCGCTGGATCGCGATGAATCCGATGCCGCGTTGGCGACCCTGCGGCGCATCCTGACAATCTTCAAGACCCTGGTCGCGCAGGTCGATATTCTCGAGACGATGACGCCGCTGTCGTTCAACGCATTCCGCGAGCGGCTTGAGGCAGCGAGCGGATTCCAATCGGCTCAGTTCCGTGCGCTGGAGTTCCGCCTCGGACACAAGCGTCGCAGCGTTCTGGATCTGCATACGCCCGGCACCGCCTGGCGCGCGCTGCTAGATGCGGCATGGACCGCGCCAGCCCTGTTTGATCATCTGTTGCATTTTCTGCAGCGCCAGGGCCATGCGATGCCGGTTGCCTTGCTGCAGCGCGATGTGACCGAGGCTTATGAGGGATCCGAAGCGGTGCAACACACGCTGGTGCAGGTGTATCGCGCCGGCGGCTTTGTCGCACAGATCTGCGAGCGCCTGGTGGATCTCGACGAAGGCCTGCAGGAGTGGCGCTACCGGCACGTCAAGATGGTCGAGCGCACGATCGGCATCAAGCCGGGCAGCGGCGGTTCGAGCGGCGCTGAGTATCTGCGACAGACACTGTTCAGGCCGTTATTTCCGGACCTGTGGGCGATCCGCGCTCAGCTATGACGGGGCTTTCGACCCTCTGAATGCACGCACGGCGCGCGCCATCTCGCGAACGTGGGCGTGGTCAGCAGCGTCGATGTAGCGTGCGTTCATGTACAGCGCGGTGATCGCCTGCATCTGCGCAGCCCAGTCCGGTCTGGCGGCGGCGACGCGACGGGTATAGTCGAGGGGGCCTTCGTGCGGATGCTGTGGCAGACCGTGGCGGGCCAGGCGGCGCGTCAAGCGGAGCCATTCGCGCAGCACAGGATCCGGATTGTGCGCGGGTGCAAACTTGCGGATCGTCATTGCACCGAATACAGCGAGCAGCAATGTGATGCCGATCGTCAGCGCGAGGAGCATTTCACGCATCTCTGCCAGGCCAAAACGCTTCAGGAACTGCTGTTGCAGTTCCGGTCCGTAGCCGAGCACGAGACCGTTCCATTGCGCGTTGATCCAGTCCCAACGCGCTTCGAAGTAGTACTTCAGTCGTGTGCGGTTGGCCAGGAAAGACGGAAGTTCGTCGGAATCACCGAGCGCGGCTTCGAGATTCAGCTCAATGCGTTCCGGCGCCACCGCGGCGGTCGGATCCACGCGCACCCAGCCCTGTCCGGCCAGCCAGACTTCCGACCACGCATGGGCATCGGACTGACGCACGATGTAGTAATCACCGATCTCGTTGAGCTGGCCACCCTGATAGCCGGTCACGATGCGTGCGGGCACCTCCGCTGCCCGCATCAGCACGGTGAATGCACTGGCGTAGTGTTCGCAGAAGCCGCGACGGGTATTGAAGAGAAAATCGTCGATACTGTTGCTGCCGAGCAGGGGCGGCTGCAGCGTGTAGACGAAGTTCTGCTGATTGAATATCTGCAGAACTGCGCGAATCAACTCGTCGTTCGATGCGCTCTGGGAGCGCAGGGTTTGAGCCAGCGCCGCGGTGCGTGGGTTGAAGGTTTCCGGAAGGCGCGTATAGCGGGCGAGATCGCGCTCGGTCAGGTTGATGGAAAGCTGATAGCCCACGTGCGATTGGAGCGTATAGCGTCGACGCTCAATGACGGGTCGGATCGACATCAGCTGTGCTTCGCGGCCAAATTGCGCGTCGGCTGGGATTGACGTGGCATCCGGCATATCGAGCGCAAACAGCCAGCGCGAGCGCTGTGCCTCGAGCGTGATTTCATAGCGCAGTGGTGGCGACAGCATGCGGATATCCGGAGCGGCCCCTCCCCGCATCGGCGAAGTGAACCCCTCTTCCCAGGTTCGCCCATCGAAGTGATCAAAGACGGGGCCGCGCCAGTAACGTTGCTTTGGAGGGGGTAAGGGGTCTGCGAACTGGACGCGGAACGCCACTTCGTCGGACTGGATCAGGCTTGAAATATCGCCGGGCGTCATGCTTTCGCTCAGCCCGCTGCGTGCGGCTCCCGCATCAGAGGGCAAGCCCCACAGCGGCCCAGGTATTCGAGGGAACAGCACGAACAGCAGCAGCATCAGCGGTACAGCCTGCAGCACCATGCTGCCGCCCTTGCGCAGTGTGTCGCGTATCGGCAGTGCACCACGATGCTGGCATTCGATCAGCACGGCAGTGATCGCGATCACGCAGACAAACAGGTAGGCGACTGTCCAGAGTTCCTGCGAGAACAGGAAATGAGTCAGCAACATGAAGTACATCAGGAAGACGACGACCATGACATCGCGTCGGCCCTTGAACTCCAGCAGCTTGAGCGCGGCCATGATGCACAGCAGCGCGGTGCCGCTGGTTTGTCCGCGAATGCCGCCCAGGCTGCTGACGACGGCAACGATGGCCAGTACAGTCAGCATCAACTTCAACCAGGTCGGCGGCATACGCCACTGCTTGTGCGCAGCCAGGCCACGCCACACCAACAGCGCGACGATCAGTGCGGTCTCCCACGGTGGCAATCGGAGCGCGTGGGGTGCCAGTGCCAGTGCCAGTACCGACAACAGGCGGATCAATGTCGCCAGTGGCAGATATTCGTTCACGCGTTCGGAATCTCGAACAGCGCCAGCGCCTTGAGGCAGTTGAAGCGATGCACTTCACCGCGACCCGGATCGATCTGCAGGCCAGGCAGGCGCAGGCCATAGGCGCGTTGCGCGATCTCGGCGTCGAGTACCCAGCGCGTCAATTGCGACAGCCGATCTTCAGTGTCGAGCAGGGTCAAAGCCGACCAGTCCAGCCACAGTTCCTGTTCGAGCGTTTCCGCGAACTGCTTGACCATCGGTCTCTGCAGCTTGGGAAAGCTCTTCCAGTGAATCGAGCGCGGAGTATCGCCGCGACGGTAGCTGCGCAAACCCGAGAATTCATCCTGGCCGCTGCGATCGGTGCTCGCAACGCCACCATGACCTGCGCTTGAAGGTGGGGTGCCGACGAGATCTGCCGGTTTGGGGAAGACCAGGCAGTGCATGTCGAGTTCGGCCCAGGTCCAGGCATGAAACAGGCCGAGCGGATATTCAGTGGACAGGCTGAACACGCGCGCCGGGTGCCAGCCGCGGCGGCTTGCATCGGCGGTCAGTGTCAGCGCAGTGCTGCTGACCGGCGCAACGTCACCGGGGATGGCCTGTGCTTCACCCTTGGGCCAGCTGAGGGCGAGCGAGTAGCGGCTATTGTTTGCGCTGTTGTCGATCTGCACCTGGAAGCGCGCGGGTTCGCCGACAAATACCGGTGGACAGTCACCTGCGCGCATCTGCAGGTTCACCAGATTGGCATGGGTGTGATGCATGCACATCAGGCCCAGACCGCTGAGCAGGAAAGTCAGCAGAAAGGCCATGCTGTTCGAGTAGTTCATCGCGCCGAGCAGCATCACCAGCAGCATGACGGCGAACAGATAGCCGAACCGCGTCGGCAGGATGTAGACGCGACCGCGGCCGATCGTGATGGGTCCCGGCTGGCGCTTGACCCGGGCGAGGACCCAGCGGTCGATGCGATCCTGCACGGTGCGCAGCGGGTGAAGCAGGATTTTCAGCAGGAGCCAGAAGCGCATGGTTCAAGGGCTCTGGGCTGTGCCCGGTTCTCGATACGCCGTGCTTCGCATGGCATTCGAACTGAACGGGTCTTTGCTGTGAGCCTTCAAGCTCACGGGATTGCCACGTCCGCCAGAATACGCGCAGCATCAATCGCTGCGCCGTCACGCTGTGTCGCGGCGACGAGACGATGATTGACGACCGCGCCGAATACCGCCTGCACGTCTTCGGGAATGACGCCGCTGCGACCTTCGAGCAGCGCCCAGGCCTGGGCGGCGCGGCGCAGGGCGAGACCCGCGCGCGGCGACAGGCCCTGGCTCAGTCCCGGCAGTTCGCGCGTGTGATGGATCAGCGCCATCAGGTAGTCGATCAGCGCCGGCGCGGTGCGCACGGCTTGCACCTGCGTCTGCAGCGCGAGCAGTTCGGCGGGCGTCAGCGCCGGCGTGATGTCCAGCAACAGGTCGCGGCGCTCGCGCTCCTGCAGCAGCGCACGTTCCGCCTGTGCCGGCGGATACCCCATCGAGATTCGCATCAGGAAGCGATCGAGCTGCGACTCGGGCAGGGGGAATGTGCCGATCTGCTGCGCCGGGTTCTGCGTGGCGATGACAAAGAACGGCTCCGGTAGCTTGCGCGTGCTGCCTTCGATCGTGACCTGCCGTTCTTCCATCGCCTCCAGCAGTGCGGACTGGGTTTTCGGACTGGCGCGATTGACCTCGTCGGCCAGTACCAGCTGCGCAAAAATCGGCCCCGGATGAAAGCGGAACCCGCCCTCGCGCGACTCGTAGACCGAGACGCCGAGGATGTCAGCCGGCAGCAGGTCGGAGGTGAACTGCACGCGCTGCGCCTGCAGACCGAGCACCCGCGCCAGTGCCAGGGCCAGCGTGGTCTTGCCGACGCCAGGGATGTCCTCGATCAGCAGATGACCGCGGGCGAGCACGCAGGTGATGGCGAGACGCAGCTGTTCCGGTTTGCCGAGAATGATACGGTCGAGGCTGTGCAAGGCCTGCTGCAGCGGCGAATTCATGTTACTGGCGCTCGTTGGATGACCAAAGGTAGGTTGCAGTGTATTGAATGGAATGAGAATTGTCTGGGAGCGCTTGCGGTGACTGCACCCGCACCGCACCATACGGATCAGCTTGATGACTGTCGAGGAAATGGTGTGAATCGGACTGCGCGTGAATTGAGTCGCGAAATGGCCGCCGCCGTCGATTACGCTGGCTGGCGCGAGGCCGCCGAAGCGCTTGATCGCTTCGAGGGTCGCGATGCCTGGGCGGCCGATGAGCGCAGCGACGATTACGACTGGCGACTGATCCGCGCGCGCCTGCGCCAGGTTCGGCAGTACCGCGAGGAGGGGCAACTGACCAAGCTGGTGCACCACCTGCGCCAGGGCCTGCACTGGAATCTGGGCAACACCGGCAATCCCCTGCTCTATGGCAAGGCGCGGGTGGGCACCAAGAAGCTGGTTCATGACTACGTCAACGAAATCGCCACCGCACTGAATTACGTGCTGGAATCGGATTCACCGGAGTTTCCGGACGACGCGAAACTGACGTTCTTCCGCAATCTGGTGCAGAGCTATGGCGGCTCCTCGCTGATGCTGTCGGGTGGCGCCACGCTCGGCCTGTTCCACGTCGGTGTCGTCAAGGCGCTGTACCGCGAAGGCGTTGTGCCCAATGTCATGTCGGGCTCCAGCGCCGGCTCGGTGATCTGCGGCACGGTCGGTACGCGCACGCCGGACGAGGTCGAAGCACTGCTGGATCCGGAATCGGCCTACTACGATTTCTGGCGCATTCTGCCCTGGCGCGACATGCTGCGTACCCGCGCCATCATGGACCAGAACCAGTTGCGCCAGGCGATCGCCGCCAACGTGCCGGACCTGACGTTTGAAGAGGCTTACCGGCGGTCCGGCCGCGCGATCAACATCACTGTGTCGCCCGCGGGCGACAATCAGCCGCCGCGTCTGCTCAACTATCTGACCTTTCCGTATCTGTACCTGCGTGAAGCCGTGCTGGCGTCCTGCGCCGTACCGGTACTGTTTCCGCCGGTCATGCTGATGACGCAGGACGAGCGGGGCGAGCGTGTACCCTACATGCCTCTGCTGCGCTGGAATGACGGCTCGCTGAAGTCGGATCTGCCGATCCTGCGCCTGCGGCGTTTGCACAACGTCAATCACTTCATCGTCAGCCAGACCAATCCGCATGTGCTGCCGTTCATGTCCAAGCGTGAGAAGGGCAGTCGCGGCTTGTTGCATACGGCACGCAACTATGCGTACTCGACGGTCAGCGATCAGGCCAAGAGCCTGATGGGGCTGGCACGTGACAATCTGCCGGACGGTTTTGCGCGCCGCAGCCTCGATGCGGCGTCTTCGATTCTCGATCAGGACTATCGCGGCAACATCAACATCGTGCCGGACATCAGCGTGTGGCGGTATGCCAATGTCACATCGAATCCGTCGATGGATGCGGTCAAGCGGTTCATGCTCGAAGGCGAGCGCGCGACCTGGCCGCGGATCGAGATGATCCGCAACCAGACATTGATCTCGCAGACGCTTGAGCAGTGCATCAAGCAGATCGAGCGGCCCGGTGTGAAGGCACCGACCAAGGATGCATCGCGACGGCCGGATCTGAAGGTAGTGCGCAAGCGCAGTTGATCGATGCGGAAGCGGACTCTGCAACGCACACCGCTTCGGTCGCGCCAAGGCTTTCACCGCATTCCTGCGGAGAAAGCCGGATCTTTCTACAGCTGCTGGACCTTCTCGACCTGCGCCTTGAGTGAGGCGAGGTCCTGTTCCTGCTTCGCCGCCATGTCGCGTGCGCCCTGCTGGACGTTGTCCGGTGCTTTTCCGAAGTTCGGATTGTCGATGCGCACGCGGGTCTTGGCGTAGTCGCTTTCGAGCTTCGCAATC
Organism: uncultured Salinisphaerales bacterium; assembly: GCA_964507195.1. Classification (GTDB taxonomy): domain Bacteria; phylum Pseudomonadota; class Gammaproteobacteria; order Nevskiales; family Nevskiaceae; genus Solimonas. The sequence continues at coordinate 10,287 of CAZDPA010000133.1, forward strand.
TGCTTGGTCAGGCGATCGAGTTCGGCCTGCTTGTCGATCAGACCGGCCATCGGCACCAGCAGCTTCATCGCGCCGAGCAGCGTCGCCGCGGACTGCGGTGCGACTTCCGCATCGTCGAGCACGTGCAGCGATTCGATGCGGGCGAGGAATTCGATGCTGGCCTGCATCCGCGCAACGCGTTCGCGATCACCGGCAGATGCGTTCTGCAGCAGCAGCGGCAAGGGCTTGCCCGGTGAGATGTCCATCTCGCCGCGGATCTGGCGCACGCCGAGGATGAAGTCCTTGAGCCACTGGATGTCTGCTTCGGCCGTCTCGTCGATCTTCTCGGGCGCAGCGATCGGATAGGGCTGCAGCATGATGCTCGGGCCGCTGCGGCCGGCCAGCGGTGCGATGCGCTGCCAGACTTCCTCGGTGATGAACGGCATCAGCGGATGCAGCAGACGCAGACTGGCTTCGAGCACGCGCACCAGCGTGCGGCGCGTGCCGCGCTGGGCGGCTTCGCCGCCGTTCTGCAACGCGGGCTTCGACAGCTCCAGATACCAGTCGCAGTACTCGTTCCAGATGAACTGGTAGAGGGTCTGCGCGAGCAGGTCGAAGCGGTAGGTGCGGAACAGCTCGGCGGCTTCGGTTTCGAGCTTCTGCAAACGCGAGATGATCCAGCGATCGGCAACCGACAGCTCGACCGCATCGCCGTTCTGGCCGCAGTCCTTGTCTTCGCATTGCATCAGCACGAAGCGCGCGGCGTTCCAGATCTTGTTGCAGAAATTGCGATAGCCG
>CAZDPA010000134.1:0-6129 GCA_964507195.1 uncultured Salinisphaerales bacterium
GTCGATAAAGTTCAACGCCTGTCGCGCGATGTCATCTGGATCATCGGCACCCGTGCCGGGCCGATTTCCGGCATCAATAAAATCAATCGCTTGAAACCGGCATTTCTGGTCGAAGAGCGCCGTCGACTGCGCTGGAGGAAACCAAATTCCCTTTAGTCAGCACTACTTGCGTGCCCTGTCGCGCTATGCGCCGCATCCCAGTTGTCTGCGACTCCCCAATCTGCGACCAGCGGCACATCCAAGGCCTTGATCCGGCACATCCGACCGGCAATTTCCGGCGCCAGTTCCTGGATGCGCGTCGACGGGCCTTCGAATACGAGTTCGTCATGCACCTGCATGATCATGCGGATATCCGGCGCATTCAGTGCCAGATGCGCGTGGACATCGATCATCGCGAGCTTGATCAGGTCTGCCGCCGTGCCCTGCAGAGGCGCGTTGATCGCAGTGCGTTCGGCGTATTGGCGCTGGGCCTGGTTGCGCGCATTGATCTCGCGCAGGTACAACCGCCGGCCGAACAGGGTTTCGACATAACCCTTTTCGCGCGCCGTAGCCTTGGTCATTTCCATGAACTCGCGCACGCCGGGGTAGCGGCCGAAGAACAGGTCGATATAGCCCTGCGCCTCGCTGCGACCGATGCCGAGCTGGCGCGCAAGACCGAAACTCGAAATGCCGTAGATCAGGCCGAAGTTGATCGCCTTGGCGGCGCGGCGCTGTTCGGCAGGCACTTCGCTGAGCGGCAGGCCGAAGACCTCCGCGGCGGTCGCCTGATGAATGTCGAGGCCCTTGCGGAACGCTTCCTGCAATTTGGCGTCACCCGAGAAGTGCGCCATCAGACGCAACTCGATCTGCGAGTAGTCGATCGCCAGCAGACGGTTGCCTGACGCAGGCACGAAGGCCTGGCGGATGCGCCGGCCTTCCGCCGAGCGGACCGGGATGTTCTGCAGATTCGGATCCGACGACGACAGTCGGCCGGTTGCCGCAACCGCCTGGTGATATGAGGTGTGGATGCGCCCGGTGCGGCTGTTGACCGCCTGCGGCAGTTGCTCGGTGTAGGTCGAGCGCAGCTTCTGCATCGCGCGCCAGTCGAGAATCAGGCGCGGCAGCGGATGCTGCGCGGCGAGTTCCTCGAGCACGTCTTCGGCGGTCGACGGTTCGCCCTTCGGCGTCTTGCCGAGCACCGGCAACTGGAGCTTCTCGTAGAGGATTGCGCCGAGCTGCTTCGGCGATCCGAGATTGAACTCGCCGCCGGCCTGCTCGAAGGCCTGCAGTTGCAGTTCATCCATACGCTGCGCGAGTTCGGCGCTGATCTTGCGCAGCAGGCCGGCATCGACACCGACGCCGGTCTGCTCGATGTTCGCGAGCACCGGCACCAGCGGCATCTCGATGGTCAGGTAGACCGCGTCGAGCGAAGGGATCTGCTGCAGACGCGGATACAGCGCCTCGTGCAGGCGCAGCGTGATGTCGGCATCTTCGGCGGAATACTTCACCGCCTGATCGATTGCGACCTGATCGAAAGTCAGCTGGTTGCGTCCCTTGCCGGCGACGTCCTCGAACTTGATCGTGCTGTGCCCGAGAAACTTCTGCGCCAGCGTGTCCATGTCATGCCGGTTGCCGGTCGCGTCGAGCACATAGCTCTGCAGCATCGTGTCGTGGGCGATGCCGCGCACCTGGATGCCATGATTCGCAAGCACGTTGGCGTCGAACTTCACGTGCTGACCGAGCTTGGGCAGCGCCGGATTTTCGAGGATGGGCTTGAGACGCTGCAGCACCATCGCACGATCCAGCTGGGTCGGCGCACCGAGATAGCGATGGCCGACCGGCACATACCAGCCGCTGCCAGCCTCGACCGCGAAGGCCAACCCAACCAGCGAGGCACTGTTGGAGTCGAGACTGTCGGTTTCGGTATCGAAACACAGCAGCTTCGCGCTTTCGAGCGCACTGATCATCCGAGTCAGCGCCGCCTCGTCCATCACCGCGAGGGCTTGCGTCGGCATTGATGCCGGCAGCGCCGGCTCCACAGGCGTCTCGACAACAAGCTCTTCCGCCGCAGGTACGGCCATGTCCGCTGCCGGTGCCGGCGAAGCAACTGGAGCGACTGGCGCGTTCGGTGCCCCGCCGCGTTCGGCTTCTTCGAGCAGGCGATGGAAGTCATGCCGGCGATACAGCGCAGCGAGGCGGGTGAAATCCGGCGCACGCGGTTGCAGTTCGTCCAGCGTCAGCGGCAACGGCGCATCGCAGCGGATCGTCGTCAGTTCGCGCGCCATCGGCAGCTGATGCAGATGCTCGCGCAGCTTCTCGCCGACCTTGCCCTTGATGCTGTCGGCCTGCGCGATGATCGCGGCTAGCGATCCGTATTCGCCCAGCCACTTCGCCGCAGTCTTCGGTCCGACGCTGGGCACGCCGGGGATGTTGTCGACCGTATCGCCCATCAGCGCGAGATAGTCGATGATCTGGTCCGGCCTGACGCCGAATTTCTCGACGACGCCAGCCGGATCCATGCGGCGGTTCTTCATCGTGTCGAGCAGATGCACGCGCTCGTCGACCAGCTGCGCCATGTCCTTGTCGCCGGTGACGATCAGCACCAACTCGCCGCGCGCGGCGGCGGTACGTGCGTAAGTCCCGATGACGTCGTCCGCTTCGAACCCGTTGACGGTGACCAGCGGCAGGCCCATTGCCTCGATCAGTTCGAGGATCGCCGGATACTGCACCGACAGGTCTTCGGGCGTTTCGCTGCGATTGGCCTTGTACTCCGCGAAGATCTCGTCGCGAAAAGTCTTGCCGCTCGGATCGAAGACGACGCAGATGCGCTCCGGCGCGAAGTCTTTCATCAACTTGCGCAGCATGTTGGCCATGCCGAACACCGCGCCAGTCGGCTCGCCGCGCAGATTGTTCAGCGGCGGCAGGGCGTGATACGCACGGAACAACCAGTTCGATCCGTCGATCAGGATCAGCGGTTTGATCGGCTGTTCAGTGCTTGCACTCATGACAGCAGCTTCTCACCGCGTACGAGGTCTTCCAGCGTCTCGCGCTCGCGCACCAGATGCGCCTGCGCACCGTCGACCATCACTTCGGCGGCGCGCGGACGCGTGTTGTAGTTCGACGCCATCGTGAAGCCGTAGGCGCCCGCAGTACGCACGGCGAGCAAGTCACCTGACTTGATCGCGAGCTCACGATCTCGGCCGAGCCAATCGCCGGATTCGCAGACCGGGCCCACCACGTCGTAGACCTTTGTCGGCGCTTTGCCGCTTTCGTCCACCGGCACGATGTTCATCCAGGCCTGGTACAGCGTCGGTCGCAACAGATCGTTCATCGCCGCGTCGACGATCGCGAAGGATTTTTCTTCGCTCGGCTTGAGGCCGAGTACACGCGTGACGAGCAGGCCCGCGTTGCCGGCAATCGCCCGGCCCGGTTCGGTCAGGATGCGCAGGCCGCGACCGGCAATCTTCGGCTTGATCGCTGCCGCCCAGTCCTTGGGCTCCAGCGGCGTTTCATCCTTGTAGCGCACGCCCAGGCCACCGCCGACATCGATGTGACGCAACTTGATGCCTCGCGCGATGAGCCGATCAATCAGGCCGAGCACGCGATCAAGCGCATCGAGGAACGGCGAGATCTGCAGCAGCTGCGACCCGATGTGACTGGCGACGCCAATCACCTCGATACCCTTGAGTTGCGCCGCTTCGGCGTACAGCTGTTCTGCGGTCGCGATGTCGACGCCGAACTTGTTCTGCTTGAGGCCGGTCGAGATGTACGGATGGGTCTGCGCGTCGACGTCCGGGTTCACGCGGAACGCGATGCGTGCGACCTTGCCCATCTCGCGCGCGACGGCATCGAGCTGGGTCAGCTCATACGCGGACTCAACGTTGAAGCAGTAGATGCCCGCGGCCAGCGCTGCACGCATTTCGTCCGCAGTCTTGCCGATGCCGGAGAACACGATGCGTGAAGCATCGCCGCCGGCGCGCAGCACGCGGAACATCTCGCCCGCGGATACGATGTCGAAGCCCGCGCCAAGCCTGGCCAGCACCTGCAGCACTGCCAGATTGGAATTGGCCTTGACCGCATAGCAGACGTAGTGATCGGTATCCGCCAGCGCCTCATCGAACGCGCGATAGCGCTGCGTCAGCGCCGCCTTCGAGTAGATGTAGCACGGCGTGCCGTGGCGTTCTGCAATCTCGGCCACTGCCACATCTTCGGCATGCAGCCGGCCCTGGCGATACTCGAATGCTTCCACGGTGAATCGTTCCTTACGGTATTGGAGGTGTGGGGGTGGGCGCGGGGGTTGCCAATGCGGGCGGTGGCGTCGGTGCAGCAACGCTGCCCGGTGTCGATGCCGGTTTGGTGTCCGGCAGATACAGCGGGCCCGCCTGGCCGCAGCCGCCCATTGCGAGCAGCGCCATCATCGGGATGATCAATCGCGGTGCACGCTTCGGGAAATGGCGCATGGACGGAGCCGCTGCAGGTGGGCGGGCAGTATACCGGCCGCCGCTGTCCGGCTCGCATTGCCGTTCCGGCGTGGCGCACTGACAATGCGCGCCATGAAAGTCCAAGAATCCGAAACCGAAGTCATCCTTGAACCCGAAATGCCGGCAAAGGCCTGCGTCATCTGGCTGCACGGGCTGGGCGCTGACGGCTTTGATTTTGTTCCGGTTGTCGATGAGCTCCGGCTGCCGGACGCGGCCGCCATCCGCTTCATCTTCCCGCATGCGGCCGAACGCCCGGTCACGCTCAACGGCGGACTGGAGATGCGTGCCTGGTACGACATCACCGGTCTCGACAAGAGCAGCCGCGACGACGAACCCGGCATCCGCGACTCGTCGGCCGACATCAGCGAGCTGATTGCCGAACAGATTGAATCCGGCATTCCCAGCGAGCGCATCATCCTGGCCGGCTTCTCGCAGGGCGGCGCGATTGCGCTGCACTGCGCATTGCGCGAGCCCAAGCCGCTGGGCGGCCTGCTTGCACTGTCGACTTATCTGCCGCTGCAGGCCACGCTCGACACCGAGCTGAGCAGCACCAATCGCAAGATCCCGGTGATGATGGCGCACGGCACCCAGGATCCGGTCGTGCCCTATGCATGGGGCGAGAATGCCGCAGACGCCTTGCGCGAACGCGGCTATGCGGTGGACTGGCGCAGCTACCCGATGCAGCACCAGGTCTGCATGGAACAGATTGCGGATATACGGACCTGGCTGCTGGCGCGCCTGGCTTAGCGCCGCGGAGCGCGATCCTTACAGCACGTCGTACAGCTTGAGCCGGTACTCGCGCGTGCGTTCGTCCTGCGCGCCGAGCCAGTCGAAAAGATCCACCAGGCGCTTACGCGCGAGATCTTCCTCGAACTTGCGGTCCAACCGCACCGCTTCGATCAATTGTTCGAACGCGCCGGCGATGTCGCCACTCGCGAGTTGCCGAGAGGCATCAAGATAAGGCGCGCGTGCCGGTGACTCGGCCAAGTTCGCGCCGGGATCACGGATGAACGTGAGGACACGGCGAATCGCCTGCGCATCGCCGAATTCCTTGTCGGTTTCGCTGATGCCATCGAGGAAGTGCTCCACGGCTGCCGGATCATCGAGCAGCAACAGGCGCGCGAGGCGCAGACATGCCGGACCACGCGTCGCCGGATCGGCGGCAGCCTGCTGCAGCACACCCAGCGCCTGCTCGAACTGCCCGTCCGCCAGCAGGGCATCGGCATCGGCAACCGGATCGGTCGGCGGTGGCGGCAGAGCTTTTTCGAGGAACTGCTCGATCGCCGCCTGCGGCTGCACGCCGGTGAACTCGTTGGCAACGCGCCCGCCGATGATCAGCTTGACGTTGGGAATCCCGCGCACGCCGGCACGCTGCGCCCATTCCTGCTGCTCGTCGACATTGACCTTGGCCAGCACGACACGGCCGCTGAACTTGCGCACGGCGGCTTCGATCGCCGGCGTCAGCGCCTTGCAGGGCTCGCACCACGGCGCCCAGAAATCGACCAGCACCGGAATCTGCTGAGAGCGCTCCAGCACTTCACTGGGGAAATCCCGCACGTTGTAGACATCGTCCACCGCCTGAGGCGTGGCGGGAGCGTTCGGATTCTGCATGGCAGCGGTACGGATCAGGGGCCTTGAGGGCCGGTATTCCACCACGAAACTGCCAGGC
>CAZDPA010000134.1:6139-10677 GCA_964507195.1 uncultured Salinisphaerales bacterium
CACCTGCAATGGCACACTTCGCGGCACGCACTGAACCGGATCACACCATGGCGACCCAACTCAACATCCCCAACTTCCTGACCCCCTCCGCCGACATCAGCACCGGCGGTCGCGCCCAGCCCGCCGACCTGCAGGCCGCCCAGGCCCAGGGCCTGAAGACCATCATCAACCTGTGCCCGATCAGCGAAGATCCCGGCTTCGACGAAGCCGCCTTGGTCGCCTCACTTGGCATGAACTACATCAACATTCCGGTCGCAGGCCCCGCCGACTTGACCGCCGACAAGGCGCGCGAACTGGCTGCAACCCTCGCACAGCAGAGCGGCCCGGTGCTCGTGCACTGCGCCAGCGGCAACCGCGTCGGGGCGCTGTTTGCGCTCAAGGCACACCACGTTGACGGCGCGGCTGTTGAAGACGCGCTGGCGGTTGGCCGCGCGCATGGTTTGAAGGCGATGGAGCCGGCGGTGCGGGCTTTGCTTGGAGGGTAAACGCGTCAGGCATATGCGCCGGCCTCTCGGGAGGCCGGCGCGAAAATCGCCTAGACCTTCAGCGCCGCCAGCATGCGGTCCGGAAAATCGGTAAACACGCCATCGACGCCGACGGCGCGCAGGCGCTGCAACTCATCAGAATGATTGACCGTGTAAACGTTGACGCGCAGATCACGCTGATGGGCGTCGGCAAGGAGTTTGGTATCGACAAACTCACCGGAGATATTCAGGCACCGCGCGCCGAGCTCCAGCGCGATGCCGGCCCAATCGAGCGGGACGCCGCAATACAGCACACCGAGCGGAATCTGCGGCAGCAATTGCTTGAACTCCCACAGCTCCGGCAGATGGAACGACGAGACCATGATCCGGCTCGGTGACCAGCCTTCGGCGAGATAGTCATTCAGGCACGCGGCGACGGCGGCGGCGCAGCCGTTCCAGGTCTTGAGCTCGATGTTGATACCGACACGTTGCTCGACGAGGTCAAGCACGTCGGGCAGGGTTGGAATCGGCTCTCCGCGACCGGCGTCGAGTGCGCGGATCTGTGCAGTGCTCAAATCCGTCAGCAGGCCCTGACCGTTGGTCGTTCTGTCGACGGTGAGATCGTGCAGCGCCCACAGTTGCTTGTCGTGATGCTGGACGTCGACTTCGACCCATGCGGCACCGGCGCGGATCGCGGTATCAATCGATAGCAATGTGTTCTCGGGCGCCAGCCCTGCGGCACCGCGATGACCGATGATGGTGAATTCGCGCGGTCGCGGTTCAGGGATCGTCATGGCGCCTCCACCTCCAGAAAACCTGGCTTTAGCGTACTCGCTTTGCGCGCCTACGCATCTGTGATCTTGATGATTTTCATCTCATTGGTGCCACCGGAGCCGGCGCCATCGCCCTTGGTCAACAACACGCGATCGCCGACTTTCAGTGCGCCGCGACCACGCAGGCAGTCGATTGCTTCCTGAACCTGGATACGACTTTCGGGCTGGCTGTGTGAAAAACCGACCGGGTAAACGCCACGACACAGGGTCATGCGCCGGCGGGTCTTGTCGTGACGGGTCAGCGCGTAGATCGGGATCTGCGTGTCGGTGCGCGACAGCATCAGTGCGGTACTGCCGGATTCGGTCAGGGCGACAACCGCCTGCGCATTCATCTGCTGCGCGGTCCACGCGGTCGCCATCGCAATCGCTTCGTCGGTGCGGGTGAAGTGCGAATCGTTGCGCTTGACGTCGCGCGTCGGCAGATGCTGCATGCTCGACTCGGCGCCGACGCAGACCCGCGCCATCGCCTCCACGGTCTTGACCGGATACTTGCCGGCAGCGGTTTCTGCCGAGAGCATCACCGCATCGGTACCGTCCATGACGGCGTTGGCCACATCGAGCACCTCGGCGCGGGTCGGGATCGGGTTGGTGATCATCGACTCCATCATCTGCGTCGCCGTGATCGCCATCTTGTTCTGCTCGCGCGACTCGGCAATGATGCGTTTCTGCCAGCCGGGCAGTTCGGCATCTCCGATCTCGACGCCGAGATCTCCGCGCGCAACCATCACGATGTCGCTTGCCGCGATCAGTTCGCGCAACACCGGCAGCGCTTCGGCGCGCTCGATCTTGGCGACCAGCGCGGCATCGCTGCCGGCTTCGCGCACCAGCGCACGGGCCAGATCCATGTCGGCTGCCGCACGCGGAAACGACACCGCAATGAAGTCGACGTTCAGCGCGGCGGCGGTAATGATGTCGGCGCGATCCTTGTCGGTCAGCGCGGCTGCGGACAAGCCGCCGCCCTGCTTGTTGATGCCCTTGCGATTCGACAGCCAGCCGCCGATCTGCACGGTGCAGACGATGCGCGTCAGATCGACCGCGTCGACGCCCATCACGATCGCGCCGTCGTTGAGCAGCAAGGTGTCGCCGGCAACGACATCCTGCGGCAGTTCCTTGTACGCGCAACCGACCATGTTCTGGTCGCCGGCATTGGCGTTCAGTGCGGTGTCGAGCACGAAGGTCTGGCCGTCGAGCAGTTCGACCGGGCCATTGGTGAACGACTCGATGCGGATCTTCGGCCCCTGCAGGTCGGCAAGAATGCCGACGACCATGCCCAGTTCCGCCGCGGCCTCGCGCACCATCGTCGCGCGCCGGGTGTGGTCTTCGACGCTGCCGTGGGAGAAGTTGAGGCGCACTGCATCGACCCCTGCGGCAAGCATCTTCTTGAGCTTGGCCGGATCGTCGGTAGCCGGGCCGAGGGTGACGAGGATCTTGGTACGACGTTGCATGCGTTGGTTCTCAATACAATGACGGCCTGCCGGGGCTTTGCACGGTCCGTGCCGTGTCGGCGCATGGCGCTAGTGTAGGCCGCGCAGGTGACGCTTGTAGCCCCCAGAAAACCACTCAACGATGCACAGGAAGCAGCCATGACGACGATCGGAACCCCTCTTTCCGCTGGCGCGACGCGCTTGCTGCTGCTCGGCAGTGGCGAGCTGGGCAAGGAAGTGGCGATCGAGGCCCAGCGTCTCGGCATCGAGGTCATCGCCGTCGACCGCTACGCCAATGCCCCGGCGATGCAGGTCGCGCACCGCGCGCATGTGATTGCGATGCTCGACGGCGCCGAACTGCGCCGCGTCGTCGAACTGGAGAAGCCGCATCTGATCGTTCCCGAGATCGAGGCGATCCACACGCCGACGCTGCTCGATCTCGAAGCCGAGGGCTATACGGTCGTGCCGACCGCCCGCGCGGCGCGCCTGACGATGGATCGCGAGGGCATCCGCCGCCTCGCGGCCGAGGAGCTCCAACTGCCGACCTCGCCGTATCGCTTCGCCGACACCTTCGAGGATTACGCAGCGGCGGTCACCGCGGTCGGAATCCCCTGCGTCATCAAACCGGTGATGTCATCGAGCGGTAAAGGCCAGTCGACGATCAGGTCGGCCGGCGACATCCAGAAAGCCTGGGACTACGCCCAGGCCGGCGGGCGGGCCGGTGCCGGTCGGGTGATCGTCGAGGGCTTCGTGCCATTCGATTACGAGATCACGCTGCTGACGGTGCGCCATGCAGGCGGCACGTCCTTCTGTGCGCCGATCGGGCATCTGCAGATCGACGGCGACTACCGCGAATCCTGGCAGCCACATCCGATGGACGCTGCGGTGCTCAAGAAAGCCGAGGCGATTGCAGAATCCGTGACCACTGCGCTCGGCGGTCGCGGCCTGTTCGGCGTCGAACTGTTTGTCAGAGGCAACGAGGTGATCTTCTCGGAGGTCTCGCCGCGCCCGCACGATACCGGCCTGGTCACGCTGATCTCGCAGGACCTGTCGGAATTCGCACTGCATGTGCGCGCGATTCTCGGCCTGCCGATTCCGGCGATCCGCCAGCACGGCGCGGCAGCGTCCTGCGCGCTGCTGTTCGAGGGCGAGCACATCGTGCCGACGTTCAGCGGGGTCGCCGGCGCGCTGGCCGCGCCGGACACCCAGCTGCGCCTGTTCGGCAAACCCGAGATCGTCGGCAAGCGCCGCATGGGGGTGACGCTCGCGCTGGGCGCGGATATCGACTCGGCACGCGAGAAGGCACGCACCGCCGCGGCAGCCATCCGGGCCTGACCCCGGGCCGTTCGGGGTCTGGATTCTGGGCTCTTTAGATATGTGCTGGCATCGCCATCGCGACGGTGGGGACCCGCCAACCCGCGCCTCAGCGCCTAAAAAATGCGCAGAAGCAGGCACTCGCGTACAATCCCGCGCCCTTTTGCCCTGCGTTGCCACCCGGCACCGCAAACCCAGACGTCGCCCAGCCCTGGCGGCGCCAAACGCGGTATTCCCATGAGCATCCAGAACCTTCGCAACATCGCCATCATCGCCCACGTCGACCACGGCAAGACGACTCTCGTCGACAAGCTGCTGCGCCAGTCGCAGACCCTTGAAGCGCGAGAACAGCTCGGCGAACGCATCATGGACTCGAACGATCTGGAACGTGAACGCGGCATCACGATCCTGGCCAAGAACACCGCGATCCGCTGGCTCGACAAGCGCACCGACACCGAATACCGCATCAACATCGTCGACACGCCGGGACACGCCGACTTCGG
>CAZDPA010000135.1:0-10643 GCA_964507195.1 uncultured Salinisphaerales bacterium
GCGAGGTTGTAGATCAGGTCGAGCAGGCGGTCATCCACCGGTTTGACACGGCGGAATTTGTCGAAGGCCATGTCGAGCTGGCCCTGGCCCTGGAAGGCCAGGCCCAGCATCTTGTTGGATTCGGCGCCCTCGGTTTCGCTGGTCTCCTTGAGGCGCTCGGTGATGTTGAACTTCTTCACCGTCATGAACGCATGGCCGGCAAGCAGGAATACGGCGGCGACGGTCAGCTTGAGCCACATTGCCATCGATGCCATCAGCGACACCTGGGTGACGATCAGACCGATCGCCAGGATCAGCGTGACGACGGCAGCGGTGGTGGCCGGCAGGCGCGGCAGCAGCAGCGCGATGTACAGCGCGAGCACTGCAAATACGCCCAGTTCCGCCCATGCGGCCCAGCTCGGGCGCGAGTAGAAGTCACCCTGCAGCAGGCTCGACACGGTGTGCGCGAGTGTCGTCACCGGCGCGGTCGATGGCGAAACCGGCGTCGCAAACGTATCGCCGGTGCCGATTGCGGTCGTGCCGATCAGCACGATCTTGTCCTTGTAGCGCGAGGCCGGCAGCTTGCCGCTGAGCACGTCATAGGCCGAGTCGACCGGGAACGCCGGGGTGTCGCCGTCGTCGGCATAGAAATGCGTGTACATGCGCAGCGCCGGGCTGGTGCCGATGCTCTGCCCGCCGAGCTGGATGCCCTGGCCGAGATCAACCTCGATATCTGCGGGAGACAGGTTCAGCGCCGCCGCCGCAACCATCAGCGACAGCGAGGGATAGAAGCTGTCGAAATACTCCAGAACCAGCGGCTCGAAACGTACCGCGCCGTCGACATCCGGCGTGGTGTTGAGATGACCGATGCCGCCAGCGACGCCGCCCAGATTGGCAATCGGGCTCTGCGCGGTGAACGTGGGCAGGGGCAGTGCACCTGCGGCGCGCGCGCCGATGCGGTCTTCGATTTTCTGCAGCGCATTGCGCTGCACATAGTCGGGCAGATCCGAGTCCGGCCGGCCCTGTGGACGGCCGATCGTGAACACCATTGGCAGGATCACCTTGCCGTGTTCCTGGATTGCCCTGGCCAGCGCGATGTCACCGCCGGCACCGGACGCCGCGGCGTTGTCGACCTGGCGCAGCAGCGCCGCCATTTCCGATTTGTACTGGCGCGACAGCGCCGAAGCCGCATAGGCCTCGGCCACGCCGGCGACTTGTGGTGTATTTCGCGCCGTGTCCTGCAGCATCAGGCCAAAGGATTCGATTTCCGCCGGAATCTGCTGGGTCAGCTCGGATTGCTTGAGCCAGCGAGCCAGCGCATTGATCGCCTCGGCGCCGCTGTTCTGTTCGTCTTCCAGGAACAGCACGGAGTTGCCGATGACCTTGGCGCCGCCCTTGCGCAGCACGTCGATCAGCTGTGCCTGCTGTTTGCGTGGCCACGGCCAGCGGCCGAGATTGCGGATCGATTCGTCGTCGATCGCGACGATGGCAATGCGGTCAGAAGGCACGCGTTCGCGCGCGCGCACACCAAGGTCGTAGGTATAGCGTTCCAGCGACTGAAAACTGTCGCTGAACACAGCAAACGCAAGCCCGGCGAACACCAGCGTGAACGCCAGCGCGGCGAACCAGTCCCGGCTCCAGATCTTCGATGTCACCGCGAGGTCCCCCGACTTCGTTGCGTTAAGCTTGATAGTAACTGCATTCCATTGCACAACGACGAGAACAGACGCACAACATGGCCAAGCAGCGCACCGAGTATGTATGCCAAAGCTGTGGAATGACCAGTCCCAAATGGCAGGGGCAATGTGCGGATTGCGGCGCCTGGAACAGCTTGGTTGAAACCCTTGCGCAGGCCAAGCCGCAGCGCCGTGGCGGCATCAGCGGCACTGCGCTCGGCGGCGTGCAGCGCCTGAGTGAAGTCAGCGTGCAGGAAACGCCACGGGCATCAACCGGCATGCCGGAAGTGGATCGCGTGCTGGGTGGCGGCATCGTGGCGGGTGCGGTCATCCTGATCGGTGGCGATCCGGGCATCGGCAAATCGACCCTGCTGCTGCAGGTGCTGTCGGCAGTTCAGACGCGCATGTCGACACTGTACGTGACCGGCGAAGAATCGCTCTCGCAGGTGCATCTGCGCGCACAGCGCCTCGGCCTGAGCAATCTCGACGTACCGGCATTGGCCGAAACCGAGGTCGAGCAGATTCTCGCTCAGATGCAGCAGCACAAGCCGGCTTTTGTCGTCATCGATTCGATCCAGACCCTGTATACCGACGCGCTGGATTCGGCGCCGGGTTCGGTGTCGCAGCTGCGCGAAAGCGCCGCGCGCCTCGTGCGTTTTGCCAAGGCATCGCAGACCGCGATCGTGCTGGTCGGGCACGTCACCAAGGAGGGTACGATCGCCGGTCCGCGCGTGCTCGAGCACATGGTCGATACCGTACTGTACTTCGAGCACGACCCGGGTTCGCGTTATCGGGTGATCCGAGCGATCAAGAACCGCTTCGGCGCAGTCAACGAACTCGGCGTGTTTGCGATGACCGACACAGGTCTGCGTGAGGTCAGCAATCCATCGGCGCTGTTTCTGTCGCGGCACGACGAGCCGGTGTCAGGCAGCGTCGTCACCGTAACCCGCCAGGGCAGTCGCCCCCTGCTGGTGGAAGTGCAGGCGCTGGTGGATCGCTCGATGGTCGGCAACCCGCGCCGCGTCACCCTCGGTCTCGAAGGCAATCGTCTCAACATGCTGCTCGCCGTGCTGCATCGCCATGGCGGCATCAGCCTCGGCGATCAGGATGTCTTCGCGAATGTGGTCGGTGGCCTGCGCCTGCAGGAAACCGCGGTTGACCTGCCGCTGTTGCTGGCGACACTGTCGAGTTTCCGCTCAAGGCCCTGGCCGGGAGACTGCGTCGTGTTCGGCGAAGTCGGTCTCGCTGGCGAGGTGCGTCCGGTCGCTGCGGGTGAAGAACGCCTGCTGGAAGCGGCCAAGCACGGCTTCAAGCGCGCGATCGTTCCCGAGGGCAACAAGCCGCGGCGGGGTGCCAAGCTCGATATCGAAGTGATTCCGGTGCTGCGTCTGGCCCAAGCCTTGGAACAGTTTTAGCTTGCTTTCTTCGGCTTCGTCTTGACGTGCGTGCGCGGCGGCCAGACCCGTGTCGCTTTCACCGCGTTGGCGCGCATTTCGATGATCTCGAACTGATATTCACCGACTTCAACCTTGGCGCCGGTCTGCGGGAGGTGCTCGAGCTTTTCGAGCAGCAGGCCGTTGATCGTCTTTGGGCCGTTGGTCGGCAGCCGCCAGCCGAGATTCTTGTTGAGGCTGCGGATCGTCACTGAGCCAGTGACACGATAGCTGCCGTCGTCATCGGCATAGACGTTCTTGATCCGCGTGGCCGGGTCCGACGTGAACTCACCGATGACTTCTTCGAGGATGTCCTCGATCGTCACCAAGCCCTGAATATCGCCGTATTCATCGACGACAAAGCCGATGCGTCGCTTCTGGTTCTGGAAGTTCAGCAGCTGCTGGTTCAACGGTGTGCCCTCGGGCACGAAGTAGGGCTCGCGTGCCAGCGACAGCAGGCCCTGGACGTCTAGATTGTCCTCGGCAGCGAGGCGTACCACTCGGCGCAGATGGATCACGCCCTTGAGGTTGTCGATCGAGCCGTCGAACACCGGAATGCGCGTGTGCTGGCTGGCGATGATCTCGTTACGGACGACATCCCAGGGCTCGGAGATATCGATGCCGACGATCTCGTTGCGCGGCACCATGATGTCTTCCACCGTGGCCTTTTCGAGATCGAGGATGGACAGCAGCATTTTCTGGTGCCGGTGCGGAATCATCGCGCCGGCTTCGGCGACGACGGAACGCAGTTCCTCGACGCTGAGGCTGTGCTGGGCGGCGTCCTCGGCCGCGACGCCGAACAGGCGCAGAATGCGATTGCCGATCAGGTTGACGATGTCGATCAGCCAGCCGAACAGCTTGGTGATCGGCCAGTACAGCAAAGCAGCCGGCAGGCCGACCCGCTCCGGATGAATCGCGCCCAGGGTCTTGGGCATCGACTCGGCGAACACGAAGATCAGCAGCGCAGTTCCGATGGTCGCGAGCAACATGGCGGTTTCCGGATCTTCGACCAACTGGGTCGCAATCCCCAGCAACAGCATCGGAATCAAGGCCTGAACGACATTGTTCAGCATCAGGATCAGGCCGATGAGTCGGTCCGGGCGGGCCAGCAGTTCGGTGGCCATCCTGGCAACGCGATCACCGCGCTGGGCGCGATACTTGAGCCGATAGCGATTCATCACCATCAAGCCGGTTTCCGAGCCTGATAAAAAGCCGGAGGCAAGCAGGCACAGCACCAGCAGGCCTACCATTACAGCAAGGGGGATTTCGTCCAAAAGCGCGGTCGGATGTGGCCGTGTCGGTAGCGCTAGTTATCGAACTGACCGGTACGCTGTCAAGCGGGTTCACATGAAGTAAGCGCGCTAACTCCAATGTCTGCCGAGTAATTGTTCCAATACGAGCTTGCTGCCGAAGTACGCGAGCACGAGCATCATGTAGCCCGCCAGAGTCCAGCGGATCGCGGTGCGGCCGCGCCAGCCGTGACGCAGGCGCCCCCACAGCAGCACGCCGAAGATCACCCATGCGGTGACCGACAGCACCGTTTTGTGGGCGAGGTGCTGGGCCAGCCAATCGCGGATGAACCAGAGGCCCGACAGCAGGGTCAGCGACAGCAGCACGAAGCCGATTGCGATCAGCTGGAACAGCAGGCGCTCCATCGTCTGCAGGGGCGGCAGGGCATTGGCCAGGCGGGACATGCTGCGTCCATGCAGGAGACGGTCCTGCGAAGCCAGCAGCAGGGCCTGCACAGCGGCCAGGGTCAGCAGGCCGGCAGAGAACAGTGAAAGCACGATATGACTGCGCGCCTTCCATCCCGTGACGCTCACTTCGCTGACGGGTGTTGGCCAGGTGGCGGCAAGTACCGCGACGATGCCGGCCAGCGGATACACCGCCGTGCCCATCATGCGCAGCGGCTCGCGGAAGCACATGAACCAGAGCAGGGCCGCGGACTGCCAGACAAACAGCGATACCGCTTCGTTGATGCCGATCGTCACGGCGTCGCCCTGGAATACATGCTGGCTCAGGGCGAGCAGATGCAGGGCCAGTGCCGGTGCCGGTAGCGTGCGCTCGATCCAGCCCGGACGATTGCCATAGATGGCCAGTGCCGTGCCGATGTAGAACAGGAGTGCGATGAGGCTGAGGATCATGGCCGGCGAGCTTATCACTGCGTGTGCGGATGTTGAGCCCTCATGGAGTCGGTTAAGCCCTGTGCTAGGATCATTTTTGGGATCCAAACTCAAATGGCGCATGCGGATCAAAGTCCTGGGCTGTAGTGGTGGCATCGGCCCCGGCCTGCGCACGACGAGCCTGCTCGTTGATGATGAATTTCTGATCGATGCCGGCACCGGCGTCGGCGATCTGACGCTCTCGCAGCAGCGCCGCATCCGTCACGTTTTTCTGACGCACAGCCATCTCGATCATGTTTGTGGTCTGGCGTTTATTGCCGACAATCTGTTTGACCTGATCGATCAGCCGATCGAAGTGCACGGTTCAGCCGAAACCCTGGCGACACTGCGCGAGCACATCTTCAACTGGAAGATATGGCCGGACTTTTCCAAGCTGCCGGATGAAGAAAAGCCCTTGCTGCGTTGGCGCGAGACCCATGTTGGCGAGCCCTATGAACTGGATGCAGGGCGCAGGCTCACCGCATTCAAGGTGCTGCATACGGTGCCGGCGGTCGGTTACGCCATCGAAGGTCGGCGTGGCACCTTTGCATTTACCGGCGATACCTATGCCGACGACGGCATGTGGAGCTTTCTCAACGGCCTGTCGCAGCTCGACAAGCTGATGATCGAAATCGCTTTTCCCGACGAGCAGCAGGCGCTGGGTTATGCGTCCAAGCATTTCACCCCGGCGCTGCTGGGCAGCGAGCTGCAGAAGCTGAAGCACCATCCCAAGCTGTTCCTGACCCATCACAAGCCGGGCAGCGAAGCGACAATCCAGAAGCAGTGCCGGGTGGCGCTGCGTGGCTGGGAGTACAGCCATCTCCAGCGCGGAGACAGCATCACGCTGGAATGATCGGCAAGGCCGGCAGGCGGCTCTCTTGAAGTGCCACGCCGGCCGGAACTAGCCCTAGAATAGCGGCCCGCTCAGCCTTGACGTTGCTCCGCCATGTTTGAAAATCTGACTTCCCGGCTGTCCCGCGTACTCGATGCCATCCGTGGTCAGGGTCGCCTGACTGAAGATCAGATCAATGCCGCCGCACGCGAACTGCGCATGGCCTTGCTTGAGGCCGACGTTGCGTTGCCGGTGGTCAAGACCTTCGTCGACCAGATTCGCGAGAAGGCACTCGGCGTCGAGATCACGCAGTCGCTGACTCCGGGCCAGGAGTTCCTGCGCATCGTCCAGCGCCAGTTGACCGAAACGCTCGGCGGCAAGTCCGAACCGCTGAACCTGCGTCAGCAGCCCCCGGCGATCATCCTCATGGCCGGCCTGCAGGGCTCGGGCAAGACGACGACGACCGGCAAGCTGGCGCGCCTGCTCAAGGAGCAGGAAAAGAAGAACGTCATCGTGGTGTCCTGCGACGTCTATCGTCCGGCTGCGATCGAACAGTTGCGCATCGTCGCGGGCAGCGTCGGGGTCGAGTGGTTCCCGTCGGCCGTCGGCCAGGACCCGGTGGCGATCGCGACTGCAGCACTGGCCCATGCGCGCCGGCAGTACGCCGATGTGCTGATCGTCGATACCGCCGGGCGAACTGCGATCGACCAGGAGATGATGGCCGAGATCGCCGCGCTGCATGCGGCGCTGACGCCGGTCGAAACCCTGTTCGTCGTCGACAGCATGACCGGTCAGGACGCCGCCAAGACCGCGCGTGCGTTTGCCGATGTGCTGCCGCTGACTGGCGTTGTGCTGACCAAGGTCGATGGCGATTCACGTGGTGGCGCGGCGCTGTCGGTGCGTGAAGTCACCGGCAAGCCGATCAAGTTCCTTGGCGTAGGCGAGAAGTCAGACAAACTCGAAGTCTTCCATCCTGACCGCATTGCCTCGCGCATCCTTGGCCAGGGCGACATGCTCGGCCTGATCGAAGATACGGTTCGCAAGGTCGACCATGAGAAGGCGCAGAAGCTCGCCGACAAGCTCAAGAAGAACAAGAGTTTTGATCTTGAGGATTTCCGCGAGCAGATGATGCAGATGGAAAACATGGGCGACATGAGTGCACTGCTCGAAAAGCTGCCTGGCGGCGCGCAGATGCAGGCCCAGCTGAAGAATGTGGACACCGGCAAGCAGGTGCGCCGGACGATTGCAATCATC
Organism: uncultured Salinisphaerales bacterium; assembly: GCA_964507195.1. GTDB lineage: Bacteria > Pseudomonadota > Gammaproteobacteria > Nevskiales > Nevskiaceae > Solimonas. The sequence goes on from CAZDPA010000135.1 coordinate 7,337, forward strand.
AGTTCGATGACCCGTCAGGAGCGTCGTTTTCCTGACGTCATCAAGGCCTCGCGCAAGCGCCGCATTGCGGCCGGCAGCGGCGTCGAGGTGCAGGAGGTCAATCGCCTGCTGCGCCAGTTCGAGACCACCCGCGACATGATGAAGAAGGTCGCCAGTGGCGGGATGGCAAAGATGATGCGTGCATTGGGTGGTCGCATGCCGCCCGGCATGATTCCGCGTCGCTGATTGTTCCTCTTGATGCCTACTCCCAAACGTCTGCCGGCTGAAGGCCGTCCTGCCCCATGAATCGCTTCAAGCGCCCTTTCGCTGCCCGGTTGGTCGTCATATTGTCGCTATGGATGCCGGTATCGACGCTGTGGGCGGCCGGGCCGGTGGCGGTGTCTTCTGGGGTCGGGCCGGGCATTCAGGCACCTGAGGCTGCCGGCATCGTCATCAACGGGCCAGCCAATTCCAAGGTCAGCACCATGGTCGGCAAGGTGCTGGTGGTCGAGTTCTGGGCGTCTTGGTGTGGGCCGTGCATCGAATCCATGCCGCGGCTCGATGTCTTGCGCAAGGAGGTCCAGGCGGCTGGCTACAAGGACCACTTCGAGGTGCTTGCGGTCGGTCTGGACAAGAATGTGGCGGATGCCAAGCGTTTCCTGGGCATACACCCGGTGTCCTACCCGGTCGTGGTCGATACCCTGGGCATCGCGTCGCTGAGCTACGGCGTCTGGCGCCTGCCAGCGACCTTCCTGGTCGAGCCGTCGGGACAGGTCAACCAGATCTACCACGGTTATGGCGAGACCTTCGGGCCGGACCTGCGGGCCCGGGTATTTGCGATGCTGCGCAGCCGGCCGCGCACCAATAGCGGGGCCAAGGTCGCCGCCAATTCGTCACAAGCATCGGAAAGTGCTGGAAATCCGTGACAAAGTCGCTATAATTCGCGGCCTTTCAGCGGCCTTGTGCCGCTTTTGTCATTGGATAACGCAAGCATGGTAACGATTCGTTTGGCACGCGCCGGCGCAAAGAAGCGGCCTTTCTATCACGTCGTGGCGACTGAAAAGAGCAGCCCGCGCGATGGCTGCTTCATTGAGCGCCTGGGTTCCTACAACCCGAACGCCAAGGGCGCCGAAGCAAAGCTGGTCCTCAACCTCGAGAAGATCGAAGGCTGGAAGAAGAACGGCGCGCAGGTTTCCGAGCGCGTGGCCTTTCTGATCAAGTCGGCACCGAAGGCTGCTTAACCCCATGGCTGCGACCCGGGTAACCCTGGGCCGCGTTGCCGGGGTGTACGGCATCAAGGGCTGGCTGCGGATTGATTCGCAGACCCGTCCTGTCGAAAAGATTCTGGCTTACCCGAACTGGTGGTTCCGGCAGGGTGAGCAGGCGTACCAGGTCCAGCGGATCGACGGCCGTGTCCAGGGACAAGGCGTCGTCGTACAGGTCCGTGACCTGCACGGTCAGGCGATCGAAGACCGGGATATCGCCGCCAAGCTGATTGGCGCACTGGTCGAAGTCAGCCGGGAAGAACTGCCTCCGCTACCGGAGGGGCAGTACTACTGGGTTGATTTGATCGGACTGAAGGTTCTGAATCCGTCCGGCTGCATGCTCGGCGTAGTGAAGGACATGACCTCCAACGGTGCGCAGGATGTCATGGTGATTGTCGATGAGGCAGGTGCGCAGCGGTTGATCCCGTTCGTGCGCGAGCACATCGTCAAGGAAGTCGATCTCGCGGGTGGACGCATCGTCTGCGAGTGGGAACTGGATTATTAGGCGTAGACGGAGATGACTGACGATGCAGATTGACGTCGTCAGCGTGTTTCCGGAGATGGTGGAGCAGGTGACGCGGCAGGGTATGCCGCGCATCGCCGTCGAAACCGGAGCTTTGCAGTTGAAGGCGCACGACCTGCGCGACTACAGCGAGAACCGCTGGCGTCGGGTGGATGATCGGCCCTACGGCGGCGGTCCGGGGATGGTGATGGAAGCCGGTCCCGTTGCGGCAGCAGTCACTGACGCCAAGGCGTCGCCCGGCAAGGCCCTGGTGGTCCTGCTGTCACCGCAAGGTGAGCGTTTTGACCAGCGATGGGCAGAACGCCTGGCGAAAGAGCCGGCACTGGTGCTGGTTTGTGGTCGGTACGAAGGGCTGGATGAGCGCTTTGTGCAGACCGAAGTCGATTTCGAGTTGTCGCTGGGTGACTTCGTGTTGTCGGGCGGCGAGTTGGCGGCAATGGTCGTTGTTGATGCCATTGCACGGTTGTTGCCAGGTGTGCTGGGACATGCAGCTTCAGCGTCGAACGATTCGTTCTCCGCCGGCCTGCTGGACCATCCGCACTACACGCGTCCCGAAACCTGGCGCGGGCAACCGGTGCCAGAGGTGCTGCTGTCGGGTGACCATGCGCGGATTGCGCGGTGGCGTCTCCAGCAGGCTCTGGGGCAGACATGGTTGAAGCGGCCCGATCTCCTTGAGGGGATCGAGATGAATGACGAAGTACGGACGCTGTTGCGGCAATTCATCGCCGGGCAGCATTTGAAGACGAAAGGTGAACACGATGCGCGCTAACAAGATCATTTCCGCGATTGAAGCGGAACAGATGAACAAGCAGGTCCCGGAGTTTCGTGCCGGCGATACCGTTGAAGTGAAGGTCAAGGTCAAGGAAGGCGACCGCGAGCGTCTGCAGGCCTTCGAAGGCATCGTGATTGCCAAGCGCAACCGCGGCATGCATTCCGCGTTCACCGTGCGCAAGGTTTCGCACGGCGAAGGCGTCGAGCGCGTGTTCCAGACCTACAGCCCGCAGGTCGCCGAGATCGCCGTCAAGCGTCGTGGCGACGTGCGCCGCGCCAAGCTGTACTTCCTGCGCAAGCTCTCGGGCCGCGCGGCACGTATCGCCGAAAAACTCGGCTAGGATTTCCAGCAGCGCGCTGCGGCGCGCCGCTTTGAATCTTCAAAACCCCGTCTCCCTTTGGGCGGCGGGGTTTTTTGTGCGCGTCTGGCAGCTTGAAATTCATGGCCGCCAGCCCCAGAAAGCTGCTCTATCCACTCCACCGACCGACAGGAGACGTTCGAGCCATGAGTAATGCGGGACAGACATCGGAAAAGCGTGAGTTCCAGGCCGAAGTGCGGCAGATGTTGCACCTGATGATTCACTCGCTGTACTCGAACCGGGAAATCTTCCTGCGCGAGCTGATCTCCAATGCCTCGGATGCCTGCGACAAGCTGCGCTATCTCGCGATCGAGAATCCGGCTCTGCTCGGTGGCGATGAACTCGCGATCACGCTGATTGCCGATGCAGCTGCGGGCACGCTGACGATCAAGGCCAACGGCATCGGCATG
>CAZDPA010000136.1:0-10631 GCA_964507195.1 uncultured Salinisphaerales bacterium
CAGTCGCCGGCGCTGCGCCTGATCTGCGAGCGCGAAAAGGAAATCCGCGCCTTCGTTCCGCGCGAGTACTGGACGCTCGAAGCGGTCGCCGAGAAGAGCAAGACCGCATTCACCGCCAAGCTCGTCGAACTGCAGGGCCGCAAGGTCGAGCAGTTCACGCTGAGCAACACCATCGGCGCGCTGGCCGCGAAGAACATCGTCACCAAGGCGGCGCAGGGCGAGCTGGTCGTCGCCAACGTCGACAAGAAGCAGCGCCGCCGCAATCCGGCGCCCCCGTTCACGACCTCGACGCTGCAGCAGGAAGGCAACCGCAAGCTTGGCTTCACCTCCAAGCGCACGATGCAGACCGCACAGCAGCTGTACGAAGGTGTCGATCTCGGCGGCGAAACCGTCGGTCTGATCACCTACATGCGTACCGACTCGGTCAGCCTCGCGCAGGACGCGCTGACCGAAATCCGCAGCACGATCGCGAAGCAGTTCGGTTCCAAGGAAGTGCCCGACGAGCCGCGCTACTACAAGACCAAGTCGAAGAACGCCCAGGAAGCGCATGAGGCCGTGCGTCCGACCTCTGCGGCGCGCCTGCCGAAGGATGTCGCGCGCTTCCTGTCGCCGGAACAGGCCAAGCTCTATGAGCTGATCTGGAAACGGACGATGGCGAGCCAGATGCAGCAGGCGGTGTTCGATACCGTCGCGGTCGAACTGCGCGCCGGTGCCGACAATGCGTTCCGTGCCAATGGCTCGACCCTGGTCGAGCCGGGCTTCATGGCGGTCTACAACCAGAGCGTCGACACGCCGACCGGCAAGGAAGATGACGACGACGACAAGCGCCTGCCGGCGTTGGAGGTCGGCGAGAAGATCAAGCTGCTCGATGTGTCGGCCGACCAGCACTTTACCGAGCCGCCGCCGCGATTCACCGAAGCGAGCCTGGTCAAGACGCTCGAGGAATACGACATCGGCCGCCCGTCGACCTATGCCAGCATCATCTCGACGCTGCTGGCGCGCGACTACGTGCGCCTCGAAGGCAAGGCGTTCTGGCCCAGCGACGTCGGCATGATCGTCAACAAATTCCTGACCGAGCACTTCACCCAGTACGTCGATTACGAGTTCACCGCCAGGCTCGAAGACAATCTCGACGCCGTATCGCGCGGCGAGAAGCAATGGCAGCCGCTGCTCAGCGAGTTCTGGTCGCAGTTCAAGTCGCTGGTCGACGAGAAGCAGGAGCTGAGCCGCTCGGACGTTTCCGAAGCGCGCCAGATCGGCACCGATCCGGTGTCGGGCAAGCCGGTGTCCGCGCGCCTCGGCCGCTTCGGACCGTTCGTGCAGATCGGCACCAAGGAGGACACCGACAAGCCGCGCTTCGCGTCGCTGCGCGCCAATCAGCGCATCGACACGATCACGCTCGACCAGGCGCTCGCGCTGTTCACGCTGCCGCGCATCATCGGTACGCTGCCGAACGGCGAGGAAGTGGCGGTCAACATCGGCCGCTTCGGTCCGTATGTGCGTCACGGTTCGAGCTTCGTGTCGCTGAAGAAGGATGACGATCCGTACACCGTCGAGCTGCCGCGCGCGATCGAGCTGATCGAGCAGAAGGCCGCCGCGCTGGAAGCGGCGACGATCAGGATCTTCGGCGAAACCGGCATCCGCATCGTCAAGGGTCGCTTCGGTCCGTACATCACCGACGGCAAGCGCCGCGCGCGCATGCCCAAGGGTCGCGAGGCCGAGAGCCTGAGCGTCTTCGAGTGCGAGGCGTATCTCGAGGAACAGAATCCGCCGGTAGCAAAGAAGGGTGCGAAGAAGTCGGCCGGCAAGAAAGCGGCGGTCGACAAGGCGGCGACCGACAAGGCGCCTGCGAAGACGGCGACGAAAAAGGCCGCGAAGAAGGTTGCCAAGAAGGCCGCCGCCAAGACCGTCGTCAAGTCGACGACCAAGGTCGTCAAGAAAGCTGCTGCAAAGAAGGCCGCGAAGAAGGCGGTCCGCAAGAACAAGTGAACCGCGATCCCGCTGAAGTTGCGCCTGCACCCTGGCATGTGCAGCGCGCGGCCGAAGTCCTCTCCGAGGGCGGCGTCATCGCCTGCCCGACCGAGGCCGTCTGGGGTCTGTCCTGCGATCCGCTCAGCGCAACGGCCTGCAAGCGCCTGCTTGCGCTCAAGCAGCGCGACTGGCGCAAGGGTCTGATCCTTGTCGCCGCTGATTTCGAACAACTGCCGATGTTCGTCGCCCTGCCGTCGAACAGCGCGATGAAACGCGCGACTGCGACCTGGCCGGGTCCGGCAACCTGGGTGTTTCCGGTCAGCGAAGACGCACCGCCATGGCTGACTGGCGAGCACGATGGGATTGCCGTGCGCATCACCGCGCATCCGGTGCTGCGTGCGCTGTGTCGCCGTAGCGGGCCGCTGGTATCGACCAGCGCCAATCGCAGCGGCCTGCCGCCGGCGCGCAATGTCACTGAAGTCCATCTGCGCCTCGGCAAGCATGTCGACGCCATCGTTCCCGGTGTACTCGGCGGTCTCGCCAAGCCGACGACGATCCGCGACGTCCAGACCGGTCACATCCTGCGCCGATGAGTGCCGCCACGGACAGTGCAGGCTTTGATTCGGCGGCTGTCGAGCAGTATCTGCGTGAGCTGCAGGACCGCATCTGCACGACACTCGGCGCAATCGACGGTGCTGCTTTCGCCGCCGACCGATGGCACAAGCCGCCCGACAGTCCGCTGCAAGGACGCGGTGAAACGCGTGTACTCAGCGACGGCAAAGTCTTCGAGCGCGCCGGCGTGGCGATCTCGGAAGTGCGTGGTGCGCGCCTGCCACCATCGGCGACGCAGAACCGGCCTGAGCTGGTCGGTCGCGGCTTTCGCGCGATGGGCTTGTCGCTGGTGATCCATCCGCGCAATCCCTACGTGCCAACCACGCACGCCAATGTCCGCTTCTTCTGCGCCGAAGCCGAAGGCATCGATCCGGTGTGGTGGTTCGGCGGTGGCTTCGATCTGACGCCGTACTACGGCAACGACGACGATGTCCGTCACTGGCATCAGCAGGCGCAGGCCGCCTGCGCGCCGTTTGGCGACGAGATACATCCGCGCCTCAAGCGCTGGTGCGACGAATATTTCTTCCTCAAGCATCGCAACGAGCCGCGCGGCGTCGGTGGTGTGTTCTTCGATGACTGGAGCAGCGGCGGTTTTGCGCAGAGCTTCGCTCTGATGCGCAGCGTCGGCGACCACTTCCTGCCTGCCTATGTGCCGATCGTCGAGCGCCGCAAGGACACGCCCTACGGCGAACGCGAGCGCGAATGGCAGCTGCTGCGTCGCGGACGCTATGTCGAGTTCAATCTGGTCTGGGATCGCGGCACGCTGTTCGGACTGCAGTCCGGCGGGCGCACAGAATCGATCCTGATGTCGATGCCACCACAGGTCAGCTGGCGCTACGACCACCGGCCCGAGCCTGGTTCGGAGGAAGCGTTGTTGCTGACGCGCTACCTGCAGCCGCGCGACTGGGCCTAGGCCGCCAAATTGCTGCACTGCTATCGTTGTATTAGAGTTTCCCCGCATGCCGCGATCAGCTGATCGGCGTGTGCGCCCTCGAAAGATCAACTAATAAAACATTCTAGGAGAGAGGAAAATGAGAAGGCTGCTACTTGCAGTTACGGTGTTGTGCGCGCCCGCCATGGTGCAAGCCAAGGACGGATATCTTGACGCTTATTACATGCCGTCATCAGAGATCAAGGCCGACCTACCGGGCTTGGCTAGCAGCACCGGTGACGGTGATGGATTCGGCATCCGCGGTCTCGCTGCGCCGTCGCCGTACTTCGGGCTGACTGTCGAGCTGCAATCAGCAACCATTGAGGACGACCTTGATCTGGACCAGTTGCGTTTTGGCATTCGAGGCCAGACCAGCATCGGCTTGGGTCTTGCGGTCGAGTATGTCAACGTCGATCTGGGCGGTGATGATGCCGACGGTCCCGCGCTGCACGCGCGGTTCGAAGGTTCGCCGGGCGACTCGGCGCTAAGCCTGTTCGGCCAGGTGGGCTACATGTCCCTAGGCAGTGACACCGACGATTTTTCCGGCCTCGAGTTTTCGGCAGGCTTGGCCTACCGGATTGCTTCGCGGATCAGCCTGTTTGCCGACTATCGCCGCACGGCGCTGGACGGCGAGGATACGAATCTCGAACTGACGCTGAGCGACTGGCGGCTAGGGGCGCGCTTGCATTTCTAACTCGAGTTTTCAGGAGGGGGCGTGACGCTAACCGAGCTGCGCTATCTGGTGAACCTCGAAAAGGAACGGCATTTCGGCCGCGCCGCCGAGCGCTCGTTCGTTTCGCAGCCGACCTTGTCGGTGGCGCTGAAGAAACTCGAAGACGAACTCGGCGTGATCCTTTTCGAGCGCAATCGCGGTGAAGCGCGACCGACGCCGGTGGGCGAACGCATCATTGCGCAGGCGCGCACCGTGCTTGCCGAAGCGCGCCTGATCGAAGACATGGCACGCGAGGGGCGCAATGAACTCGCCGGCCCACTCCGTCTCGGTGCCATCTACACCGTGGGCCCTTACCTGTTGCCGGGTCTGGTGCCGCTGATGCGCAAGCGCGCGCCGGAAATGCCGCTGGTGATCGAGGAGAATTTCACTGCGCGCCTGCTTGAACAGCTGCGCGACAACGAACTCGATATCGCGATCATTGCGCTGCCGATCGAACAGAGCGGCATGCAGACCTGGCCGGTGTACGACGAGGACTTCTTCATCGTCATGCCGCCGGATCATCACTGGGCCGAGGTCAAGCAGGTGCAGGCGCGTCAGCTGGCCGGTGAGCCGCTGCTGCTGCTCGGTTCAGGCCACTGCTTTCGCGAGCAGGTGATCGAAGCCTGTCCGAAGTGTGTCGACATGGATGCCGATGGCCCGCGGCCGCAGACCGGCAGCAGTCTCGAAACGATCCGGCACATGGTCGTCAGCGGACTGGGCATCACGGTGCTGCCACGATCGTCGATCGACAATCGACCTGAAGACAGTCTGCTGATTGCCAAGCCCTTCGTGCCTCCCGCGCCACAGCGGCGCATCGCACTGGCCTGGCGCAAGACGTTCCCGCGGCGCAAGGCGGTCGATCTGGTGCGCGCCGCGGTGCTCGACTCCGGCTTGAACGGCGTACGGTTTCTGCCGGACGCGGAACCTTCCAAGGATTAGAAGAGCATTCTCAGGCCGACGAGGATCAGCAGCGCAGCGAATGCGCGCTTCAGGACGGTCGGTGACAGTGAGTGTGCAAGCTTCGCACCCAGTGGCGCGCAGATCACACTGGCAACGGCCAGTGCGCCGAACGCGCTGAGGCTGACGTAGCCGAGATGCGGCGAAGGAACGCCGCTGGCGTCCCAGCCAGCGAGCACGAAGCCGAGCGCACCTGCCCAGGCAATCGGCACGCCGCAGGCCGCCGCAGTGCCGACCGCGCGGTGCACAGACAATCCGCGCGCACTCAGGTAGGGAACGGTCAGCGAGCCTCCGCCGATGCCGACCAAAGACGACAGCATGCCGATCACCGCGCCCGCGAGAGAAAGCTCCAGCGCACCTGCAACCATCTGATCGTTCTGCAACGCGCGGGCGTGGCTGAAGATCATCCGCAGTGCGACGAGCAGTGCGCCGCCACCGACCAGTCGGCGCAGCGCGTCGCCGCTGAGCGCATCGGCGACATAAGCGCCGACGATGGCGCCGAACGCGAGCCCGGGCCCGAAGCGCATCAGCACGGGCCAGCTCACAGCGCCGCGTCGGTGATGGGCCCGCGTTGATGAGACTGAAGTTGCCGAGATCACTGCGAGCGAAGTGCCGATCGCGACCTGCATGTAGACCGCGTCGCTGATCCCGCTGGCGGGCAGCACAAAGGCCAGCGCCGGCACCATGATCAGACCGCCACCGACGCCAAACAGGCCCGCCAGCACGCCGGCGCAGGCACCGGTGACGAGGAAGATCAGCAGGTGAGTCAGCAGTTGTTCCATGAGTCTGAATCGGTGCGGCGGTGGGTGAACTACAATTGGGCGGCATCCTACCCGATGACGAACGTGCCGAATTCCCCCCGATTGCTGCACACCATCGCATTGCTCCTTGCGCTGCTGTGCCCGGTCCTGGCCTCCGCCGCGTCTGTCCGCGACGAGTTCCGGCAGGCGCTGATCCAGGCCGAGCGCGGCGGGCTCCCGACGGCGATCGACAGCGCTGCGCTGCGCAACTACGTGCTGTATCCGGACCTGCAGGCGACGCGGCTCAGTGCGCGCTTGCGTCCGCCGGCAGACCCATCAGCCGACGGCCAGATCATCGAGTTTCTGCAGACTGCGCCTGAGATTCCAGCGGTTGCTGACCTGCGCCAGGCCTGGCTGACGAGCCTTGCCGATCGGGAACTGTGGGCGGATTTCCTCCGTTACGGCGGTGCGCAATCGAGCGATCCGGCGCTGCGCTGTGCGACGTTTCGCGCACGTATCGCGAACGACAGTACCGATCCTGTGCTGGCGACGGAACTGCGCGATTTCTGGCAGTCCGCACCGCAGATGCCGCAGACCTGCGTACCTGCATTTGACTGGCTCAAACAGCGCGGCCTGCTGACACCGGATGTCATCGAGCAGCGCACGCGCAAGGCGCTGGAGGCGCGCAATACCGAACTTGCCGACTGGCTGATCAGGATGCTGCCGCCGGAGCGCGCTCCCGCGCTCAGGCAGTGGTCGGCGCTGACCGCTGATGCGATCGGCACGCTCGAGAACATCGCGAAGCATCCTGCCGTTCGATTCGATTGGACAGCGCTGCAGCCGGCATTCGATCGTGCAGCCACGCGCACCCCGGAGCGGGCACAGGCAGTGCTTGCGCAACTCTGGTCGCGCCTGACCGAGCAGCAGCGCGGTGAACTGCAGCGCACGTTGGCGCTGGGGTTTGCGCTGGATCGCAACGTCGACGCGCTGGATATCTACAGCAGACTGCCGGATGCAGTGCTGGATGATCGCGCGCGCGAATGGCGCGTGCGCGCGGCGTTATGGAATCGTCGCTTTGATCTGGCCTACGACTGGTTGCAGCGCATGCCGCCCGCGCAGGCTGCCGATCCGCGCTGGACCTACTGGCGGGCGCGCTGCCTGCAGTTGCTGGGCCGCGACGCGCGCGCGCTGTACGAATCGCTGACCAGCGACAACAGCTACTACGGCCTGATGGCCGCGCATCGTCTGCAGCGCGGCTACGAGCCGCGTGCGCGCAGCTTCGTCGACGACACGGCAATCCAGAAGCGACTGATGCAGCAGCTCGGATTCATCCGCGCACAGGAGTTGTTCCTGCTCGGCGATCGCGAGCGCTGGGCCAATCTGGAATGGGCACGCGCGACGCGCGATCTCGATGCAGTGCAGAGTCTGCAGGCCGCACGCCTCGCATCGCAGTGGGGCTGGCACATCCAGGCGGTCGGACTGCTGGCGCGCCAGAGCACCTACGACCTTCTCGAGTTGAGCTATCCGAATGCCTTCATTCCGCAGATCAGCGCGGCGGCGCGTGATCTCGGCATGCCGGCGAACTGGGTCTATGGACTGATGCGTCAGGAGAGCCTGTTCAACCCGCGCGCGCAGTCGCCGTCGAATGCCTATGGCCTGCTGCAGCTGTTGTTGCCGACCGCGCGCGAGGTTGCCAGGCGCCGTGGCAGCACGCGTCCCGATGTCGAAGCGCTGCTTCGTCCCGAGGTGAACATTCCGCTCGGCGCAACGTATCTGCGCGAGATGCGTGATCGCTTCGACGGCCAGTTTGCACCCGCCACTGCGGCCTACAACGCCGGACCCAATGCGGTGCAGCGCTGGCTGCCGGTCGAGCCGCTCGACGCCGACATCTGGATCGAAAACATTCCGTACAACGAGACCCGCGGCTACGTGCAGAAGGTGATGTGGAACTTCGCCGTGCGTGGCTGGCGCAGCGAGGGCAAGCCGCAGGATCCATCGGCGCTGTTGCGGCCGGTGCTTCGGCCATAGCCGTGGACACCGATGCTCATATTCAGCTGCCGGCGGGTGCGCGCTGCTATCTGGTTGGCGGTGCGGTGCGCGATCGCTTGCTTGGTCTGCCCTTCAGCGACCATGACTGGGTTGTGCTGGGCGTGACGCCGGAGCAGATGCAGGCCGCCGGGTTTCGACCGGTCGGCAAAGATTTCTCGGTGTTCCTGCATCCGCGTACGCAGGAGGAATATGCGCTGGCGCGCACCGAGCGCAAGTCCGGGCACGGCTACAGGGGCTTTGTATTCCATACCGGCCCAGAGGTGACACTGGAGCAGGATCTGCAGCGACGTGATCTGACCATCAATGCAATCGCTGAAGATGAAGTCGGCAATCTGATCGATCCCAGCAATGGTCAGGCGGACATCAGCGCACGCAAGCTGCGCCATGTGTCGGCGGCATTTACCGAAGATCCGGTGCGCGTGTTGCGCATTGCCCGCTTCATGGCGCGGTTCGCGTCGCTCGGGTTCACGGTCGCCGAGGAGACGATGGCCCTGTTGCGGCAGATGGTCGACGCCGGTGAAGTCGATCATCTGGTGCCGGAGCGGATCTGGCAGGAGACGCAGAAGGCACTGATGAGTGCGCGGCCGTCTGCATACTTCCAGACGCTGCATGCCTGCGGGGCGCTGGCGCGGGTCATGCCGGAACTGGCGGCACTGCACGGCGTGCCGCAGCGTGCGGACTACCACCCGGAAATCGATAGCCTCGTGCACACGCTGATGTGCGTCGATGTCGCGGCGGCGATGAACTATGCGCTGCCGGTACGCTATTCCGCGCTGGTGCACGATCTCGGCAAGGCCCTGACGCCGAAGCGTGAATGGCCGTCGCATCGCATGCACGAGCATCGTGGTGTGCCGCTGGTCGAGGCGATGTCGCAACGCCTGCGCGCGCCGAACGAATGCCGCGAGCTTGCGCTGATCCATACCCGCGAGCACCTGCTCATCCATCGCGTGCGCGAGCTGCGGCCACAAACCCTGCTTGAGCTGCTTGAACGCGCACAGGCCTTTCGGCACGTCGATCGCTTCGAGCAGCTGCTGCAGGCCGCTTGCAGTGATGCGCGGGGCCGGCTCGGATTTGAAGACATCGCCTATCCGCAGGCCGACTATCTGCGCGCAGCGCGCGAGGTCGCGAGCGCAATCCAGGCCCGCGATCTGATTACCGAGGGCGTCGCCCCCGGAGAAGGTCTCGGCAAGGCCCTACAGCAGCGGCGTGTCGAGGTTTTGAAGGCCTGGCGGGACACTGCCGGCCCTTAGGGGCGCTTCGCGTTCCCGCTACATCATTGTTTATTAAAGAGTAAAAACTATTGACCTTGAGTCGCTTGCCGGGGCAATATCTGCCACGGCAAACATTGCCCTGACAGAGAGCCTCGCGGAGGGACCTCGTGACGACCGCGCATTACGACCCTGACACCTTCCGCTCCAGCACCGGCATCGGCTATCTGCTGAAGCTCTCGCACGCCCTGATGCACGAGCGTGCCGATGCGGTGTTCGCCGGCCACGACATCAGCTTCGTGCAGTGGATTGCGATGCTCAAGCTGCGCGAGGGCATCGTCAAAACCGCCAGCGAACTTTGCCGCTCGATGTGTCACGACAACGGCGCGATTACGCGCATGCTCGACCAGCTGGAACAGCGCGGCTACATCGAGCGCAATCGCAGCCAGCTGGACCGTCGCGTTGTCGAACTGGAACTGACGACGGCCGGCGAACACAAGGTCGACGAACTCAAGCCGCAGCTGATTGAGCTGCTCAACCAGACCCTGTCCGGCTTCGACGCGGCCGAGTTCGGCGAACTGGTGCGCCTGCTCAACAAGCTGATTGACGCGCTGCAGAGCGCCAATGCGACGCCCGGAACGGCACTGATCGGCGGAGCCGCGTCATGAGGATGCGCCTTGGACTCGCACTCGCCGCGATCCTGACGTCTGGCCTGACGGCCTGTGTGACGCCGCCGAGCTACGACCCGCTGGTGCTGACCCTCGACAGCGCAGCGCTGGGACTCGGCAGTCAGCCCAGAGCCGTGGCCGCTGAGGGCTGGTGGCATGTCTACGGTGACGAGCAGCTCAACCAGCTGATCGAGACCGCACTGCGCGACAGTCCGACCCTCGCGCAGGCGATGGCACGGCTGGGCAATGCCCAGGCGCAGCTGCAGGCGACCGCCGGACCGGCGCGTCCGGGCTTCACGCTCGACGGCGAGGAAATCCGGCAGCGCTACTCGGAGAATTCCATCATTCCGCCGCCGCTCGGCGGGGGCGTGTACTGGCAGGGCCAGCTCGCGGCCAACATGAACTGGAACCTCGACTTCTGGGGTCGCCAGGCTGCGTTGATCAAACAGGCGCATGCCGAGAGCAACGCCGCCGTGCTTGATGCAGAAAGCGCAAAGCTCGCGCTGTCCGGCGCCATTGCCCAGGCATACCTCGATCTGTATCGCAGCTATGCGCTGGGCGACATCGCCGAGCGTACCGAGCAGCAACGCGAAACCCTGCTCAAGCTCGCGCAGCAACGCGTCAGCGCCGGGCTGGATACGCAGATCGAGCTGAAGAATGTCGAGGCCTTGCTGCCGCAGGCGCGCGCCGCACGCCTGCAAGCCCAGGCTGCGCGCGAGCTGGCGGTGCACCGGCTCGCCGAGCTGAGCGGTCAGGGTGCGGCCGCTTACGCGCAGATTGGCC
>CAZDPA010000137.1:0-10592 GCA_964507195.1 uncultured Salinisphaerales bacterium
AGCTGCGGGCCCGGATCGCCGGTATCTCCAAGACGATCGAGGCCGATCTGGGCGAGCGCGATGCCCTGGCCAGCAAGCTGCAGGACACCGAGCGTCGGACTGCAGCGATCAAAAAGCAGATCAAGGCCCTGTCCAGGCAGGAGAATGAGCAGCGTGCGCGCATCCGCGGCAGTGAAAGCGAACTGGCGGCGGCCAACAAGGACCTTGCGCGCCTGCATCTGGGCCTCGGCAAGCAGCTGCGCGCCGCCTACGTCATCGGCCGTCAGGGCCAGACCCAGTTGCTGCTGAACCAGTCCGACGTCAACAAGGTCGGTCGCGTGCTGGTGTACTACGATTACCTGCAACGCGCCCAGACCACCGCCATTTCCGGCATCCACACCCGCGTCTCCGAGCTCGAAGCGATGACGGAGCGCGTCCAGGCCGAAATCGCGCGCCTGGCCGAGCTCAAGGTCGAACAGCAGAAGGCCCTGGACAGCCTCAATGACTCGCGCAAGGAGCGTGCCGAAGCGCTGACCGAGCTGCGCCAGCGCATCAGCAACAGCAAGAGCGAGCTGGCGCGCCTCAAGGAAGACGAGCGCTCGATCGGCGATCTGATCAAGAACCTGCAGAAGAAACTGACCGACCTGCCGCCCGATGCGACGTTCAGCAACCAGCCGTTCGCCAAGCTCCGCGGCAAGCTGCCGTGGCCGACGCGGGGCAAGCTGATCTCGGCTTACGGCGACGTCAAATCCGGCGGCAAACTGACCTGGAAAGGCCACTGGATCAGTGCCGCCGAAGGTGACCCGGTTCGCGCCGTCGCGCGCGGCCGTGCGGTCTACGTCGGCTGGATGCACCGCTATGGGCTGATCGTGCTGATCGAGCACGAAGGCAGCTACTACAGCCTGTATGGCCATGCCGAATCCGCCGCGGTGGCGGTCGGTGACAACATCAGCGCCGGTGAAACCATCGCCAAGGCCGGCAGCACCGGTGGCCACGAGCAACCCGGCGTCTACTTCGAACTGCGCAAGGGCACCAATCCGATCGATCCGCGCAGCTGGCTGGCGAAATAGTCCCCCGTAACCTCCAGAAACTCCTATCCGGCATGAAAAGGGAACCCGCGCCTGTGCGCAGAGTCCTACACTTGCTCCCCGTGGCTTGTTATCGTGCCGAGCCACACATTTTGCTGTCCTGACTCCTGATTGGACTTGAAACCCCTCATGCCCCTCACTCATCGCGTTCCGCTGGCCCTCGTGGCCGGCGTCATCATCGGCGCTTCCGTCAGCCTCACCTCCGGCGTCCTCGCCGACAAGACGGCGCCCGAAAGCTCGCTGCCGGTGCGCGATCTGCAGACCTTCGTCGAGATTCTCAACCGGGTCAAAACCGACTACGTCGAACCGGTCGACGACAAGACCCTGCTCGAGAACGCCGTGCGCGGCATGCTCTCCGGACTCGATCCGCACTCGGCCTTCCTCGACAAGGAAGAGTTCAAGGACATGAACATCGCCACCACCGGCAAGTTCGGCGGCCTCGGCATCGAAGTGCAGATGCAGGATGGTTTCGTGAAGGTGGTCTCGCCGATCGACGATACGCCGGCGGCCAAGGCCGGCGTGATGGCCGGCGATCTGATCATCAAGATCGACGATACCCCGGTCAAAGGCCTGACCCTGAGCGACGCCGTCGAAAAGATGCGCGGCGATCCAGGCACCAAGATCGAGATCACCCTCGTGCGCGACGGCGAACCGGCGCCCAAGGTAATGAAGCTTGAGCGCGCGGTGATCAAGGTTGCCAGCGTGCGTGGCCGCCTGCTTGAACCGGGCATCGGCTACCTGCGCATTTCCAGCTTCACGACCGCCACCGGTCCGGCGCTGGTCAAGGAGTTCGAGCGCCTGGAGAGCGAATCGAAAGGCAAGTTCAAGGGCCTGATCCTGGACCTGCGCAACAACCCGGGCGGCGTGCTCGACGCTGCGGTGCGCGTCAGCGACAGCTTCCTCGAAAAGGGGCCGATCGTCAGCATCCGCGGCCGCGACGGCGCCGGCAGCCGTGAATTCGATGCCAGCTCCGGCGACATCCTCGACGGCAAGCCGATGGTCGTGATGATCAATGCCGGGTCGGCATCGGCATCGGAGATCGTTGCCGGTGCGCTGCAGGACCAGCGCCGTGCCGTGGTTGTCGGCAGCCGCAGCTTCGGCAAGGGTTCGGTGCAGACGATCCTGCCGCTGTCGAACGAGGGTGCGATCAAGATCACGACGGCGCGCTACTACACGCCGAACGGCCGTTCGATCCAGGCCGAAGGCATCGAGCCCGACATCGCGATCCGTCCGCTGCGCATCGCCACCAGTGAGGATGGCAAGGAAGAAGACATCTTCGAGCCGATCTCCGAAGCCGATCTGGCCAAGAGCCTCGCCAACGAGAACGGCGATGCCGCACACAAGGACGAACTGGCAAAGAAGCGCGCCGAGGCCGAGAAGATGGCCAAGGACGCCAACGAGCTGGCGAAGAACGACTATGCGCTCTACGAAGCGGCCAACCTGCTCAAGGGCATGGTCATCCTGAAGGCCTCCAACTGACCATGCGGCGCCAGCTCTCTGGGGGAGTGCTGGCGCTGCTGATGACGGGCACCGCTGCGTTTGCGGCGGAGCCCGTCGTCGCGGCGGCCAAGGTGCCGATCAGCATCGTCATCGACGATCTCGGCGACCGACTGCAGGAAGGCGAAGCGGTGATTGCGCTGCCCGGCGCGATCGCCTGTGCATTCCTGCCGGAATCACCCCACACACGACGCTTGGCGACACTGGCGCATCGCAAGGGCAAGGAAATCCTGCTGCACCTGCCGATGGAACCGGTCGGTGGGCACGGTCACCCGCTGGCGATTTCCGCGCAGCTGCCGGTTTCCAGTCGCAACAGCCAGCTCGAACGCTATCTCGCTTCGGTGCCCTACGTGACCGGCGTCAACAATCATCAAGGCAGCCTGACGACATCCAGTCGCGGCGCGATGCACTGGCTGATGCGTGAGCTGTCGGCACGCGGCATTCGCTTTTTCGTCGACAGCATGACCAGCGGTGGCAGCGTGGCGTATCCGATGGCACGTGCCTACGGCATTCCGGCGACGCGCCGCAAGGTTTTCCTCGATCACGAGCGCGGGGTCGAGATCACGCGCACGCAGTTCGCGAAGCTGATCAAGATGGCGCATCAGAACGGCGGCTCGCTGGCGATCGGCCATCCGTATCCGGAGACGTTGCAGGTACTCAGGGAAATGCTGCCCAGGCTCGCGTCGCTGGGCGTCGAACTGGTCACGCCTTCGCAGCTGATCCGCCGTACCGAGCAACGTCTGCTCGTGCAGCCGGTCAATCTGCGGCTTGCCACCACGCTGGCAACTGCGGCGCCTGCGACGACGGACCCCGCAAATACTCAGCCGTCCGCGCCGCGGGCGCCGACTGCGCTCAACGTTTCGACAGTGAACTGATGCCGAGGGCGGCGGCGCCTGCCGCCAGCGCCATGCTCAGCACTGGTACGCCGCCCAGCATCCAGCCCTTGCCTGCGACGTAAACGATCGCAGCGCAGAATCCCAGCGCGGCAGCAGCGGTCATGCGCAACTGACGCTGCGTATTGGCCCGCATCTCCTCGCGCATCGCCGTGAGATCACGGCGCGTCACCGAACCACCCTTGTCGCCCTGCGCGATCTGGCGCAACAGATGATGCGCGAGCTGCGGCACCGTCTCAGCGAGCGCCGGGATGTTCGCGCGCATGCGCTCCAGCGCAGTTGTCGGGCTCAAGCGCCGCTTCATCCAGTCTTCCATGATCGGCTTGGCGGTCTTCCACAGATCGAGATCCGGATTGAGCTGGCGGCCCAGACCTTCGATCTGCAGCAGCGTCTTCTGCAGCAACACCAGCTGTGGCTGCACCTGGTAGTTGAAGCGTCGTGCGATCTGGAACAGGCGCACGAGGAAGAAGCCAAAGGAAATTTCCCTCAACGGCCGCTGGAAGATCGGCTCGCAGACCGTGCGGATCGCGGCTTCGAATTCCTCGACGCGCGTGTCCGCCGGAATCCACTCGCTCTCGACATGCAGCTCGGCGATACGGCGGTAGTCGCGGTTGAAGAACGCGTAGAAGTTCTCGGCCAGATAGCGCTGATCCGATGGCGTGAGCTGGCCGACGATGCCGAAGTCCACCGCCATGTAGCTCGGTCTGGCTGGATCGCTGGCGTCGACAAAGATGTTGCCGGGATGCATGTCCGCGTGGAAGAAATTGTCGCGGAAGGTCTGCTGGAAAAAGATCTCGACGCCACGCTCGGACAGCACGCCGAAGTCCACGCCCATTTCGCGCAGGCGACCCAGCTCGCGGATCGAGATGCCGTGGATGCGTTCCATCACGAGCACGCGGGTGCGGGTGAAATCCCAGTGCACCAGCGGGTGATAGATCAGGTCCGACGCCAGCCAGTTGCGGCGCAGCAGCGCGCAGTTGGCACCTTCGCGCATCAGGTCCAGCTCATCGAGCAGAACCTTCTCGTATTCGGCCACGACTTCACGTGGCCGCAGGCGTCGCGCCACGCTGGAAAAGCGCTGCGCCATCGCGGCCAGCGTGTGCAGCAGTTCGATGTCGCTCTGGATGATGGCCTCGACGCCCGGACGCAGCACCTTGACCACGACTTCCAGACCCGGCGTGCCATCGGCAGCCGGCAGCAGGCGCGCGGTGTGCACCTGTGCCACCGATGCCGATGCCAGGGGTATCGGGTCGAACTCGCTGAACATCTCGCCGAGCGGGCGTTCCAGCTCCTGCTCGATGATCGCCTTGGCGACCGCGCCGTCGAACGGCGCGACCTGGTCCTGCAGCTTCGCCAGCTCGATCGCGAGGTCCGGCGGAATGATGTCCGGTCGGGTCGACAGCGCCTGGCCGAACTTGATGAACACCGGGCCGAGTTCCTGCAACGCCAGGCGCAGGCGCTCGCCGCGCGGGCGCGGATCGCGGCCGACTTTCTTTGGATCGAGAAACTCGCGCAGACCGTAGCGGTTGACCACACCTCGGATCTGCCAGACCCGGCGCAGACGCGACAGGCTCAAGTGATTGCCGCTCATGCCTGCACCTGACGTTCGAGACGCTGCAGACGCGCTTCGAAACGTGCGGCATCGTCGCGCAGTCTGTCGACAGCTGCGGCCCACTCTTCGGCGTCAGAGCCGCGCGCCAGATCGCGGGTTTCCTCGCGCAGGTACTCGGCGGAGTCCAGGCCCAGCGTGCTCGCCGTGCGCTGGCCCCAGCCGAACAGCGCGCGCAGACCCTGGGTCAGGCGATGGCCTGCAGCATCGCCGACGATCTTGGCGGCGAATTCTTCCGGATCAAAGCCGACGCGCGCGAGCAGACGGTTGAAGCGCAGCAGCAACTCGACATCGCCATCCACCTGCAGACCCTGCGGCACGCCGGTGTCACCACCACTTTGCGCGACTGTCCAGGCCAGCTTCATCAGATTGCTCATGCGGCCGCTGACGCGTACTTCAGGCGCGTGATCGCACTCGGGCGCGACACGCACGCCACCGCCGTGAAACTCGATGAAGAACGACCAGTCCGGCGCCTGCGTGCGCAGTTCAATGACGCGCGGGCTCAGCGCTGCGCATTCCTTGAGTGCGCTGTCTTCCAGCGCGAGGAAACGGTTGAGCGCGACTTCCACCGCGCCACACAGCAGTGCCGGTGCGCTGCTCACAAACGGAATCCACGATGCACGGCAACGATGCCGCCAGTCAGGTTGTAGACCTGCACGCGCGACAGTCCGGCGTTTTCCATCATGCCCTTGAGCGTGGCCTGATCCGGATGCATGCGAATGGATTCCGCCAGATACCGATACGACTCTTCGTCGTTGGCGACAAGCTTGCCCATCAGCGGCAGCAGCTTGAATGAATACTGGTCGTAGATTCTGGACAGCGGCTCGAACAGCGGCTTGGAGAATTCCAGCACGAGCAGGCGACCGCCAGGCTTGAGGCAGCGCGTCATCGAGCGCAGCGCGGCGTCCTTGTCGGTGACGTTGCGCAAGCCGAAGCCGATCGTGATGCAGTCGAAGGTCCCCTCGGCGAACGGCAGCTTCTCGGCATTGGCCTGGGCCAGCGGCACGCCGATCACGCCCTTGTCGAGCAGGCGGCTGCGGCCTTCACCCAGCATCGCGGCGTTGATGTCGGACAGCACGGCAAGACCATTGGGCCCGACCGCACGCGCGAACTCGCGGGTCAGGTCACCCGTGCCGCCGGCCACGTCGAGCACGCGCTCGCCATTGCGCACGCCGGCGAGGTCGATGACGAAACGCTTCCACAGCCGATGGATGCCCATCGACATCAGGTCGTTCATCACGTCGTAGTTGCGCGCCACCGACGTGAACACGCCAGCCACGCGCTTCTGCTTCTCCCCTACCGGTACCTGCTGGTAGCCGAAATGGGTCGTGCCGGGTTGGTCTGGTTTCTGCTCGGAGGACATGGGATGGCCCAAGGTACGGACCGTCATTGTAGCCTCGTAGCCCGGGTGCAACCCGGGTTTCACCCGGGCTACGTCACCGCGTGGCTCAATGCGTGCCCGGCGTCCACTTCTTTGGCCCCGGTGGCAGGGCACTGAGCTTGGTGATGTTGCTGTCACGCGTCATGCCGTGCTCTTCGAGGCGCTGCAGGTAGCGCGCCCACTGCGACTCGTGCTTCTCGCCAAGTTCGCGGAACACGTCCCAGGAGTACAGGCCGGTGTCGTGACCGTCATCGAACACCAGGCGCACGGCATAGCGGCCGACCGGGACGATCTGGGTGATGCTGACCTCGCGCTTGCCGCCGACCAGCGTCGGTTCAAGCTGGCCGTGGCCGCGAACTTCGGCGCTCGGCGAGAACACCCGCAGGTATTCGCAGCTCAGATCGAAGCGGGTGCCGTCGGCCCAGCCGAGTTCCAGCGTGCGGGTTTTGCGGTGCAGGTGAATCGTGGTCGGCGCGGCAAAATTCATTTCAAGGATCAGATCAAAGAATGTACCGGCTCAGATCATCGTCACCGGCCAAAGCCGACAGCTTCTTGTTGACGTACTCGGCATCGATACGCAGCGCGGTACCGGAACGATCCGGCGCATCAAACGCGACATCTTCCATCAGGCGTTCCATCACCGTATGCAGGCGGCGGGCACCGATGTTCTCGGTGCGCTCATTGACCTGCCAGGCAATCTCGGCGATGCGCTTGAGTCCGTCATCGGCAAAGCTGACGTCGACCTGTTCGGTCTGCATCAGCGCGCGGTACTGCTCGGTCAGCGAGTAGTTCGGCTCGCTGAGGATGCGCAGGAAGTCATCGGCCTTCAGCGCATCGAGTTCGACGCGGATCGGCAGGCGACCCTGCAACTCCGGAATCAGGTCGGACGGCTTGGACAGATGAAATGCGCCGGAGGCGATGAACAGGATGTGGTCGGTCTTGACCATGCCGTACTTGGTGTTGACGGTGCAGCCTTCGATCAGCGGCAGCAGATCGCGCTGCACGCCCTCGCGTGACACATCGGCGCCGGCGTACTCGCCACGCTTGCAGACCTTGTCGAGTTCGTCGATGAAGACGATGCCGTTTTCCTCGGCATTGCGCAGCGCCTCGGAGCGAATCGCTTCCTCGTCGACCAGCTTGGCGGCTTCTTCGTCGATCAGCTGATTCAGCGCATCACGAATCTTCAGCTTGCGCGTCTTCGCCTGGCCCTGGCCCATGTTGGCGAACATCGACTGCAGCTGCTGGGTCATTTCCTCCATGCCCGGCGGGCCCATCAGCTCAAGCTTCGAGCTTGGTTGCGCGAGCTTGAGTTCAATCTCCTTGTCGTCGAGCTTGCCTTCACGCAACTGCTTGCGGAACACCTGACGTGCCGAGCCGCTTTCCTGCTGGCGCTGCGGGCTCGCCTCGCCGAAATCCTTCGGCGGCGGCAGCAGCACGTCGAGGATGCGCTCTTCGGCCGCGAGTTCGCCGCGGCTGCGCACTGTGCGCGTCGCCTGCTCACGGGTGAGCTTGACCGACACTTCGATCAGGTCGCGGATGATCGTGTCGACATCCTTGCCGACATAGCCGACCTCGGTGAACTTGGTCGCCTCGACCTTCACGAACGGTGCGTTCGCCAGCTTGGCCAGACGCCGCGCGATCTCGGTCTTGCCGACGCCGGTCGGGCCGATCATCAGGATGTTCTTCGGATGGATCTCGGTGCGGATCTGGCCATCGAGCTGCATGCGCCGCCAGCGGTTGCGCAGCGCAATCGCGACCGCGCGCTTGGCCGCCGCCTGACCGACGATGTGACGGTCCAGCTCACCGACAATTTCACGCGGCGTCATCGTGGCCGCACCCTGATTGCCGGTTGCGCCGCTGTCTTTGGGGATTGCGTTGGTCATGCTCAGAACTCGATCGTTTCGAGAGTCAGACTGTGGTTCGTATAGATGCAGATGTCGGCGGCGATATGCAGCGACTTCTCGGCAATCGTGCGCGCATCCATGTCGGTGTTCTCGACCAGCGCGCGTGCTGCGGCCTGGGCGAATGAACCGCCGGAGCCGATCGCGAGCACGCCATGGGCTTCGGGCTCCATGACATCGCCGTTGCCGGTGACCATCAGCGAAGCTTCGCGGTCCGCAACCAGCAGCAGCGCTTCAAGCCGGCGCAGGTAGCGGTCGGTGCGCCAGTCCTTGGCCATTTCGACCGCCGCGCGAACCAGCTGGCCACCGTGCTTTTCGAGCTTGCCTTCAAAGCGTTCGAACAGGGTGAAGGCGTCGGCGGTGCCGCCGGCAAAACCGGCGATGACCTTGTCGCCGTAGAGCCGGCGCACCTTGCGCGCGTTGCCCTTGATGCGGGTCTTGTCGAGAGAGACCTGGCCGTCGCCACACATCGCGACCTGATTGCCGCGCCGCACGCACAGGATCGTCGTGCCGTCGAACTGCTTCATGGGATTGTCTTCCGTTGCTGGGCGCGGGCTTGCCGCACCGTTTCTGCTTTCTCAGGTGGGGCCGGAACGCCTGCCTTTCAAGCATTCAGCCACAAAAAAGGACGCCCTTGGCGCCCTTTTTTACCGAAGCCGATCCGCTACAGGCTACGGCGTGGGGGTCTCGGCCGGTGTTGGTGCGACGGTACCGGCGCAATGCGCCTTGGGCTCGGCGTCGCAGTCGCAGACCGGCGTCTGGCCGTCGGTGCACTGGATCGTTGCGACGACGCCGTCGCCGCAGTCCTGGGTGCAGATCTGCGGCACGGCAGCGCTGTCGGCAGCGGCTTCGACGGCGTCGGGAACCGGTGCGGCGGTGGGTGCAGCCATGTCTGACGGCACGCTGCTGGCCGCGTCCGGCTGTTCGCCCTTGTTGCATGCGCTCAGGCCCAGTGCAAGGACCAGGGCGAGCGCCGGGCTGAACGCGGCTGCCATCAAACGATTCATCAAACTGACTCCGGGAATTCTGGTGGGCTCGCCCTGCAACGCTGCGAGCGCCCGCGATATTACTGGTTGTGCCGCACAAATGCGCTAGTAACTTTGATGCGGCTGCGGTCGATCACGGGCCTCCACGCCGCCGCGCCCGTGGATGCGCCTCGTCATAGACCGCGGCAAGGCGCTTCCAGTCGAGATGGGTGTAAATCTGTGTCGTCGAGAGGTGGGCGTGGCCCAGCAATTCCTGTACCGCGCGCAGGTCGCCACTGGATTCGAGCACATGGGTCGCAAACGAATGCCGCAGGCGATGCGGGTGCAGATGGACGCCGAGACCGACTTTCTGCGCCCATTTCTTGAGCGCCGTGCCGATCGCTGCCCCGGACAGGCGTCCACCGCGGCTGGACACGAACAGGGCCGGCTCATCGGCAGCGGCGTACTGCCCGCGCTGCTGCAGCCAGCGGTCCAGTGCCGCCCGTGCCGGTGCGCCGATCATGACGATGCGCTGCTTGCGGCCCTTGCCGGTGATCGTGATCTCGCTCTGCCCACGGCTGACGTCGCTGGCGTTCAGCCCCTGCAGTTCGGACAGACGCAGGCCAGTCGAATAGAACAGTTCAACCATGGTCTGGTCGCGCAGCGCCGCACCGTCTTCAGGGATCTGATTGAGCGCGGCATTGAGGACGTCCGCGCCGATGACGCCGGGCAGCTTGCGCCGTAGCTTGGGCGCACGCACGGTCTGCGCCGGGTTGGCGACGATGCGACCTTCGCGCAGCTGGTGGCGGAAGAACGAGCGCAGCGTCGACAGATAGCGCTGCAGGCTCGCCGGCTCTCTGCCGTCGCGGTGAGATCTGGCGACATAGGCGCGCACCACATGCAGATCGATCTGCGTCAGCGCCGTGATCCGGGCCTGGGCGCAGTAGCTGCCGAAGGCCAGGAGATCGCGCCGAGTCGCGTCGCAGGTATGCGGCGAATAGCGCTTGTGGTGACGCAGCAGGTCGACGTACTCGTCAATCAGCGGCGCGAAGAAGGCCGGGATTTCCGGCTCCGCATCGACAACCGACGCGGCGCCTTTCATCAGATGCGGGCGCGTACCGCCGCCGCCACCATGTCCGCCGTCAGCTCGAGGAACAGCTTGCCCTGGCGCGGCTGGAAGCGCTCGGCGTCGGCACTGCCGAGGGCCAGCATGCCGAGGCTGCGCTCCTTCTCCAGCGGTACGACCGCCACCGACAGCACCGGCTTTTCCTGCTTCGGA
>CAZDPA010000138.1:0-10505 GCA_964507195.1 uncultured Salinisphaerales bacterium
ACGTAAGGCACGCGGATGCCGCCTTCGAACAGCGTCAGCTTCCAGCCGCGATACGGCTCGTTGACCTGCGGGATGCCGAGATAGTTCGGGGCGCCGTTGTCGCTGGTGAACACGACCAGCGTGTTGTCGTCCAGACCTTCCTCACGCAGCGTCTCGAGAATCCTGCCGACACTGCGGTCGAGCGAGCGCACCATCGCCGCGTAGACGCGCTGGCGGTGATCGGCGATCTGCGGCAGTGCGTCGTAGTCGTCCTTGAACGACTGCAGCGGCGTATGCACCGCCCAGTGCGCGAGGTACATGAAGAACGGCCGGTTGCGGTTGGCACGGATCGCCGCACTGGCTTCTTCAGTCAGGTAGTCGGTCAGATAGGTGCGCGGCTCGAACCAGGGTCCGGCGTTGTAGCTGACTGCGAAGCGCATGTTCGGCCACAGGAAGCGATCGATCGGGTCGAAGTCCTGCTTCGAATTCACCGAGCGCGGATCGTCTTCCGGCAGGTACAGGCCGCTTTCCATGAACAGGCTTTCGTCGAAGCCCTGGTTCGCCGGACGCATTTCCGGCGTGCTGCCGAGATGCCATTTACCCAGATGAATCGTGTGGTAGCCGCGTGCCTTCAGCAACTCCGCGGCGGTCTGCTCCGAAGGCGGCATGCCGAGTTCGTTGAAGTCGGCAACCTCGCTGGCGCGTTCGATATGGGTGATGACCGGGCGCAGGCGTTCCTTGCCGTTCGAGATCGCGGCGACGACGCGCGCCATCGGTCCCGGCGTCGGCGTGAACTCGAAACCGAAACGCGTCGCATAGCGGCCGGTGAGCAGCTGCGCGCGCGAAGGCGAGCACACCGCGTTGCCTGCATAGCCATTGTCGAAACGCACGCCGTCGCGCGCGATCGAGTCGATGTTCGGCGTCGGCACGCCGGCACTGAACCAGCCTTCGCCATAAGTCGTGACATCGTTGATGCCGAGATCGTCGGCAAGGATCACGATGATGTTCGGTGGACGCTTCTCGTTGCTGGCGGCATCAGCAGCGGCGGCCGTCGCCGGTCCCTGCTGCCAGGGCACCGGCCGGTTCGGCTCGCGCGGATGGCGCAGATCGGTGATCACGCCGAGGCTGTGCAGCAGCAGCGTCTGGCGGTTGGCGTAGGCCACTGCGCCCAGCACTGCGACGACGCCCAGCGTGACCACTATCCGTTTGCCCCAAGCCATCAGTGCTTCTCCGTCAAACCGTCATGCCTGTGCCGCTGGGTAGCCCGGATGAAATCCGGGATCTCCGACCCCGATGCACACCGGACCTTCTGTTGCGGCATCTCGATACACCTGCTTCGCAGGCACTCGATGCGAACGGGGGTTTGTATTGCTTCATCTGCAAAACACCTCAGCTGCGTCCCAGCTTCTGCATGTTCTGCGGCGTGAAATAGCCCGCCGGCAGCTTGCCGCCGAACTTGGCGATGAAACCCTGCTCGTTCGGCAGGTTGTTGACCGCGTAGCGACCGGAGAACAGGTCATAGGTGACCTGCGGCGCGGCGACAACGGCCTTGTCGGCCACCAGCGGCAACACGAAACCTTCCTGGTAGCGCCACAGCTGATCGCGCGAGTCGTAGCAATCGACCGCGGTGATGTTCCAGCTGTCTTCGTCGATGTAGAACATGCGCTTCTTGAAGACGTTGCCCTGACCCGGCTTCAGCGTCGCTTCGATCACCCAGACGCGATGCAGTTCGTAGCGCAGGTGCTGAGGATTCATGTGGCCCTGCTTGATGATGTCCGCGTACTTCAGTTCCGGCCGTACCAGCCGGTAGTTGTTGTACGGGATGTACATCTCCTTCTTGCCGAGCAGCTTCCAGCTGTAGCGCGACTGCGAGCCGTTGAACATGTCGGTCTGGTCGACGTTCTGCAGGCCGTCTGCGCCGTTGACCGGATTGTCGTACGCAACCACCGGCGCGCGACGGATGCGATTGCTGCCCGGCGAGTACTGCCAGGCATCGCGACGGCCATCGAGATACTCCCAGATCAGCGTCATCGAACCGGCGAGTCGGGCCGGTGATTCGTCGCGTCGCATCAGCTGCAGGATCAGGCCCTCGTTGTCCTCGCCGGCTTTCTTGATGTTGCCGTAGGCAAACTGCACGGAGCTGTTGAAGCCGTTGATCTGGAACTTGCCGTCGCGCGCAACGACGAACAGGCTGCCGGAGAGCACGACCGAATCGCCGCGATAGCGCACGCGATGATTGAACATCGCCTCGGCGCCGGTCTTGGGAATCGGGAACGGAAAGCCGAGCCTGGCGCCGACCAGCGCATCGTCGCCCTGCAGTTCCGCCTTCGTCGCATTGACGACCGTCGCGTCGTAGATCGCCTGCGGATACGTCGCGGTGCGCCGTGTCGGATAGACGTTGAAGTACAGGCCCTTGTTCAGCGCCAGCAGCTTGACCGCGCCGGCCGGCAGCTGTGCCGCGTACTGCTGCACGTTCTCCGGCGTGATCTTGAACTGCGGCTTGTCTTCCGGAAACGGATCCGGATAGTACTCGCCGGCGCCGGCATCGTAGTTGGCGAACATCGGCCCGAGCTGGGTCATGCCGCCGGTCCATGCCGGAATCGTACCGTCCTTGTTCGCTTCGGCCTGCGCACCGACCAGCGTCAGCGTCTTGCCCAGCGCTGCAGCCTCTTCCGGCGTGACCTTGGCATTCGCCGCAGCGGCGTACACCGCAGCTGCACACAACAGTGAACGGATCATCAGTCGTTTCATTTTGCTCTCTCGCCGGAACCGTCGGACCACCGGTTCAGAAGTCGTAACTCAGGTTGACCTGGATGTTGTCGCGGTCGCTCAGCAGATTGGCCACGCCGCCGCCCATGAACCAGGTATACCGCACATTCGCGGTCAGGCTGTCGCCATAGACCATCGTCAGTCCCGCGCTGGCCTGGCGCCTGCCCTGCACGAACTCGCCGCTGGGCAGCGGTGCGCGGCCGTTCATGTCATGGAAGAACGTGAACTGCGGAATCAGACGCGTGCTCGGCAGCACGTCCTCGTAGCTCAGGCCCATCAGCAGGCGATAACCCCAGGAGAAATCGGTCGCGAAGCCGCCCGCCTGGTAAGTCGGATTGAGACGCCGCGCCGGATCGGCAGCGAGCTGGTCCGGATTGGCAGGACCGGTGCTGTCGACGCCGGCGCTGTGGTGATACAGCACGCCCGGCGTGGCGATCTGCAGCTGGTCCAGCGACGGCAGATCGATCACCTGGTAGGCACCCACTTCGAGCAGTGTCGTGACCTGGTCGGCACCCAATGGGTTTTCGCTCGCACCACTGAGCAGCAGGAACGAGGTGTTGTAGTTCAGCGTCTCGAAGCGCTCGTAGCCGTGGATCACCTGGCCTGGCTGGACGTCGTTGTTGCCGCGGTAGACCGTCTCGATGTAGTCCGGCACCGCGACGCGGCGGCCCGGAATCGCGGTGATGCCGAACTCCAGGGTCTGCGCGGGGAAGATCGGCTGCAGCGCAGCGAATCCGACGTCGGTCGGATCAACCTGCAGCGGCTGGTTCGGCCGGTAGACGATTTCGCCGGTCCAGGCGATCTCGCCAAGACTCGTCGCGAAGCTGAAACCGAAGGTATCGATGTCTTCCGGATACTCGAGGTAGTAGCGCACCGTATCGATCGGCAGCGGCTCGACGCCGAGCGGCGTCACGCTGAAGCCCCGGCAATCGATCAGCGCCTGCGCCGATGACGTCGAGTCGTGCGAACAGCCTTTCTCCGCCGCGTAGAAGCTGCCGATCGGCAGACGGCTGTGCAGGCGCAGATAGGACAGATCGAAGCTGGTGTTGTTGAGCCAGCTGGCGAGATAGCTGAGGCTGAAGCCGAACTGCCCGCTGTCGCGGGCCTCGACCGTCTCGTCGCGGAACAGCGTGCGCCCGGCGTTGGACAGCAATTCCGCGTTGCCCGGCGTGCGTCCCGCGGCGCCGGCGAGATTGTCGGGATCCTCGCGCACCTTGCCGAACAGCAGCATGTTGTAGCTGCTGCCGATCGTCGCGACATCGTTGACCGAGTAGTAGGTGCCCATCGCCGGAATTTCCGCCGGCTTCCACGCGAACTGGTAGAAGCCCATCACCGATACGCTGTCGTTGAGGCTGACTCCCAGCGTCAGCAGCGGTACTCGCTGGAACACGTCGCGCACATCCGCGCCCGGCACGAACAGGCGGTTGGTATCCGGCGGATTGACCGTGTTGAGACTGTTCAGCACCAGCAGGGTACTGGTGCCGATGCTCAGCAGCTGGTTGCCGGCCTTGACCGACAGCTCGCGCTCGCCCGGTAACGCAAGCTGCGTCGTGACGTAGGCGTCGAGCAGCACCGCACCCGCACCGACTGCGCGACGCACCGCCTTGCTGCGCCGGGTGTTGCGTGGCTGGAAGCCGTTGTTGTCCTGCGAATTGCTCTGGTGAAAGTCGTCGAGCTCATCGTTCACCGGGTCGTAGAACGCCAGCGCGCCGATATCGATGCCGAAGTGCTCGTGGGTCAGCTGCAGGCGCGGCGCGAAGCGCATCGCGGCGTTGACGACGTCGCCACGCTCGTAGTTCAGGTTGCCGTTGTCGGCGTTGACGCTGGGATAGCCACGCAGCGCGAGGTAGGCCGCATTGCCCTCCACGGTCGTGCAGTCGATGCCGGCCGCGGTGGCTGGAATCAGCGCGTCATCGCAGAACTGCTCCTGCCCGGGCAGATTGAGCTTGCCGATCAGGTTCGGGTCCTGCTCCTCGATGCGTACCGTGGCACCGACCGACACCTGCGCACTGAGCGTGCCTTCCAGATCCAGGGATGGAAAGTCGAGGTCGTACGCGACTGCGGCAGGCGCAAGCAGCAACGCGGCCACCGCACCCGACAGGGAGCAGACTTTCACGGCGAACTGCATGCTTGCGGCTATCGCGGAAGAACGGCGCATCGCGATGATCACTCCTCGTTATCCAGTCATGGCTGGATATTGTTTACAGTATGTAACTATTGCCAGCATGCTACCGCTTTTTTACACTGCGTCAAGTTATGCGCCAAACCGCTCCAGATCGAGATCCGCCATGAAATTGTTCACCAGCAAAGGCGCCATCAGCCCGGCCCGCGTGCAGTTCTTCCTCGCCGAGAAAGGCGTCGAGGTCGAGCGCGTGCAGGTCAACCTGATGCAGGGCGAGCACAAGACGGCCGATTACCGCGCCGTTTCCCCCAACGGCCGCACGCCGGCGCTGCAGCTCGACGACGGCAGCACGCTTTGCGAAAGCGTGGCGATCTGCCGCTATATCGAGGAGTTGCACCCCGAGCCCTGCCTGTTCGGGCGCACGCCTTTCGAACGCGCCCACATCGAGATGTGGAACCGCATGATCGAGCTGGAGCTGATGATGCCGATGGCCATGGCCTTCCGGCACACCTTCCCGGCCATGAAGGCCCTGGAGGACCAGGTGCCGGAATTCGGCGACAAGCAGCGCGTCGCCGCGCAGAAGCGCATCAAGCGCATCGAACAGCAGCTTGGCACGCAGGACTATCTCGTCGGCAGCGGATTCAGCATCGTCGACATCACCGCCTGGTGCTCATTCCGCTTCTTCCGCGTCGCCGGCTTTGAAATCGGCGAGGATCAACCGAAACTGCGCGCCTGGTTCGAGCGCATCAAGGCACGACCTGCAGCGGCAGCGGCGTTCAGCTGAGGGCGGAGGCGAGCACCGCAACCGTTTGAAGGTCTCTCGACTCACCCGCCGCGCGCGCACGGTGTATCGAGATGCCGGCGCAGCGCTCAGCGGCGTAGCCCGGTTCCGCGCAGCGGAGCCGGGGCGCTTGATTGTCGGGCCAGGCCCCCGGCTTCGCCTTGGGCGAAACCGGGCTACGTGAGCCGGGTCGCCCCACAAAATCCCGTTCGCATCGAGATGCCGGCGCCAAGCTCAAGCCATCAGCTCCTCACACCCCGTCCCTTCCAGCGCCGACCGCACCCACCGTTGATCCGCCTCCCCTAGACCGGCGAAGTGCTCGCGCAGCCAAGCCAGGCACTTGGCCTGGTACGCAAACACCGGCTGCTGCCAGCGCTCGCCGCGGATGCGGCATTCGACCTGGGCCGAGCCCGCCGCCTTCGCTGCGGCATTGGCGAGCAGGAACGGTACATAGCTCGCGCCGATCTCGGTCAGCAGCGGTCGCAGCGCGGCGAGCGCTGCATCGCGCGCCAGCCATTGCGCATCCTCGACCACCCAGCCGCCCAGATCCTCGATCCGCTCGCTCCACGCCACCACGCGCGGCGCCTGCTGCTCGGCGATGCGTGACGACGTCGGATCGAAGCCGCACAGCTGCGTGAGCTGGCCGTACAGACCGAAATCCCCCGCAGCAGGCCGATCGCCGAACAGGAAGCGCCGCTGCGCCAGCAGACCATTGAGCGCCTGCAACAGGCGCTGATAGCCGTCCTCAAGAATGCCCCGCGTCTGTTCGCTGGAACCGACGAGGCCGCGCCGGCCGATCTGGCGATCCCCGAACCACTGCGCAAACTGGTCGAGCTTGTCGTCCGGCACGCTGTGGTCGATCTGCAGCATCAGGTGCCGGCGCGCCCAGGCAATCCCCGCTTCGTCGGTCCAGCGGTAGTGGAACATCAGCTTCGTGCCCCACTCGTCCGCATAGTCCTCGACCAGGGCGCTGAGAAACGCCAGCGCCGGATCCGCCGGCATCAGGGAACGCCCCGCGTACTCGCGTTCCAGACGCTGGATCTGCGGCGTCGAGTCGACCATGGCCTCGCGCATCGAACTGTCTTCGTTGTGCCAGACCAGCACCGGAATCACCTTCACCGGCACGGGGGGCGGCGGCACATAACCCGGGCCCATCTGCGCAACCCACACATGCGGAATCCGCCGGTAGCGCAGCACTGCGCGCATCTTGCGCGAATACGGCGAACCTTCGTTACCGATGATCGTCAGCGGATGCGTCATGGAACACTCCAGAGATGAGGGCCGATTATCTGGATGATATTTACAGTGTGTCAATCGTATGCCAGTCTGCCGGTTCGATGATCCTCAAGACCCCACGCTTGCGCCTCGGCGCACAGCTTGCCGCGACGACGGTTGCCGCCGCGGTGACTGCGCTGTTGCTGATCAAGCCCGTGCTCGGTGCACTGATGGAACGCAACAGCGTCCACAACGGGCCCTGGCGCACGAGCGCCGACACCGGCGCCGTTGACGCCAATCCCTGGTCACGCGCCGCGGTCGCCATTGCCGGGCTTTATGCGCTGAGCCGGCACGAAGCGATCTACTACACCGCGTTCACCGACGACAGCGGCGAAACCCTGCGCGGCGACTGCAGCTACACGGTCAGCGGCACGACGCCCGATGCGCGCTGGTGGAGTCTCACGGTCTACGGTGCCGATCACTATCTCGTCCCGAATCCAGAAAATCGCTACGCCGTCAACGCCGGCAACCTGCCGTCCGCGGCTGCAGGGCGCATCGATCTCGCGCTGTCCGGCAACGCCGCTGCAATCCTGCATCGTGCGGATGCGTTGCCGACTCCGGTGCAAGGTCCGTTCTCCCTGACCCTGCGTCTCTACAATCCGCCGGCGGCGATCGTCACGCAGCTCGACCGCGTACCGCTGCCGACGATCCGGCGCGGTGTCTGCGCATGAGCTGGCGCCGGCATCTGCTGCTGTTCATCGTGCTCGTGCCGGCGTTCAACACGCTCGCCGTCGTCGCTCTGCCGTACGCATTGAATGCCTACGTGATGCATCGCATCGTCAATCAGGCGCTCGCCGAGGCCGCGATTGCGTCGGACGATCCCGCAATACAGGCACGCAAGAACCAGATCCTTGAACGCGGCGGCATCAACGTTGCGCTTCCCGCGCCACGTGCGGATGCAAACTCAAGAACCGTCGTACGCCCGAGCCCGGATCTCCTCTACACGGCCTGCGTGTTCGACCTCAACAAGGGTCCGTTGCACGTCACAGCGGCGGTGCCGGACAGCTATCTGTCGATATCCGGGTTCGCAGTGGATACGAGCAACTTCTTTGCGGTCAATGATCGCGATGCGGTGCAGGATGCCGGCAAGCCGCGAAACCTGGATCTGTGGATTGCCAGTCAGCCCGCCTCGGCACCGGAAACCGTGCGGCGAACGATATCGGCGCCGACACGGCGCGGTCTGGTCCTGTTCCGCACACTCGTTCAAGACCGATCGCCCGATCCAGCGCTCGCGCAGATCAGGGCGGCGCAGCATTGCGGTCCTGAGTAGCGTCATCGAGTCACGCTGAGCGCAGTGCGTGGGCCTGGCTCGTGCGCAAGGCAGGCTTGGGGAATGCGCGCGGACGGATCGCTATGGCTATCGGACTTTGAGCGGAATAGCATCGTGCCCATGTCGCTTCCATCCCATCAGACGCCCGGCGCGCAGACTGCAGGCGAATCTCCGCTCAGCGGTTCAATGGATCGCGTGCTGGAGTCGGTCCTGAGCTCGTATCAGCTGCGCGTGGAAATCACCGCCAACGTGCGCTACTGCGGCACCTGGCATGAGACGGAGCCCGCCACGAGATACGGCCAGTTCCATCTGGTCACCGAAGGCGAATGCTGGGTCAGTGGCGGCGCTCTGCGCAGCCCCGAACATCTGATGGCCGGCGACCTGATCGTCTTTCCGACCGGCGTGCGTCATCTGCTTTCGGCAGGCAAGGACCCGATCACATCATCATCCGATGCCGCCCCCGAAACCGCCATGTTATGCGGTGAGCTTGAGTTCCGGATGGGCCAGCAGAACCCGATCTTCAGCGCACTGCCGCCCTACTTCATCGTCCGCTCAGCGAAAAGCAGCAACGCCTTCCGGCAGCTGGCCGACATGCTGTCGGCAACCAGTGTGGATCACCGTTGGGGTCGGCAGACGGTCCAGAACAAGCTGGCTGACACGCTGTTCACAATGGCCATCTGCGAGTACGTCCGCAGTTCCGAGCAGCCGCGCGGACTGCTTGCGGCGCTGACGGACGTGCGTCTGTCAAAAGCGCTGGCAGCAATGCATGAGCGTCCGGGCGATGACTGGACCGTTCAATCGATCGCACAGGTCGCCGGCATGTCGCGCACTGCGTTCATGGATCTGTTCACGCAGACGGTGGGCCTGCCACCCATCCAGTACCTGGCCAACTGGCGCGCCACTGAGGCGCGAAGACTCCTCAAGAACCGGCGCTTCTCGGTGGCTGCCATCGCAGACATGATGGGTTTCAGGAGCGAGGCGGGCTTTCGCAAATTCTTCAAGCGCGTGGAAGGCGTCAGCCCTGGGAAGATACGCGCTCAGGGAAATGAACAAGCGCCGGAGGATGAATAGCTCTCCGTGGCTTCAGTGGACCTCGCCGGCCTGAAGCAGGCTATGGCGAACGTCCGCAAGTTGCATGGAGATTCGCGCGCGAGTTCGCGCGGGTGCGGCGTGCCGGACATCCGATGTGCGTGGCGATGGCCGGCATCGATCACTTCAAGCAGGTCAACGATCGCCCCGGGCACCAGGCTGGTGACGAAGTGCCGAAGGCCTTGGCCCGCCTGCTGGAGAATAGCCTTCGCGACAGCAGCAGTTCAGTGCCCAGAAAGCGGATTTTACCGACAGATCGATACTGGCCGCGGCTTCTACTGATCAAGGCCACGTCCCCACCAAGGGTCCGGAATAGCGCGCTGTCAAAATGGCGTAGGCTATTGAACGGTATCCCCGATATATGCCCGGACTACGTGAACGGAAGGCAAGCCTGCTGCAGCACGGCCACCGCAATAGTGCAGCGACCCTGGGGCTGTTCTTTGCTGGCGGCAACCCTATTGATACGTTACGGGTCAGCCGTTTGAGCGCCCAGGAGACAGGTGCAACATGGAAGGTGTTTTCAATCCCGCGCTAGTTGTGCTTTCACTCGTCGTCGCGGTGCTTGCGTCCTACACGGCCCTCGAACTCGTCGGGCGAGTCAGCCAGAAGCACGGCATCAGTTCGAAGGTCTGGTTGTTCGGCGGGGCGCTGGCCATGGGGACAGGCATCTGGTCGATGCATTTCATCGGCATGCTGGCGTTTCACCTGCCAATCCCAGTGGCGTACGACGTCGCGATCACGGGCTTGTCCCTGGCGATTGCGGTCCTGGCATCGGGCCTCGCTTTGTTCGTGGTGGGCCGCGCCGCCATGAGCGGCTGGAGCTTTGCGGTCGGGGCGATCCTGATGGGCATCGGCATTGCCACGATGCACTACACGGGGATGTACGCGATGCGGATGTCACCTCCGATCGAGTACGACCCGTTTCTGTTCGTCGCATCAATTGTCATCGCGATCGTCGCTTCATTCGCTGCGCTGTGGATCTCATTTCAACTCAGGCAAGCGTCTTTCGGCGTCGCGCTACTCCTGAAGCTGGGCAGCGCAATGCTGATGGGCCTGGCAATTACCGGGATGCACTACACCGGTATGGCGGCTGCACAGTTCGCTCCCGACAGTTTCTGCCTGAACGCTACATCTAATGGCATGAGCAACACCGCACTGGCGGTCACCGTTGGCGTCGCCACCTTCTGCATCCTGATCATCGCGCTGGCGGTTTCCGCACT
>CAZDPA010000139.1:0-10419 GCA_964507195.1 uncultured Salinisphaerales bacterium
AAGATGGAGATGCCCGAGGACAAGATCCGCAAGGTGCTCAAGATCGCCAAGGAACCGATCTCGATGGAAACGCCGATCGGCGACGACGAGGATTCGCATCTCGGCGACTTCATCGAAGACACCGCAGCGGTCTCGCCGCTGGAATCGGCAACGTCCTCGTCGCTGGCAGAAGCCACCCACCAGATTCTCGCCAGCCTGACGCCGCGCGAGGCCAAGGTGCTGCGCATGCGCTTCGGCATCGACATGACCACCGACCACACGCTTGAAGAAGTCGGCAAGCAGTTCGACGTCACGCGTGAGCGCATCCGCCAGATAGAGGCCAAGGCATTGCGCAAGCTGCGCCATCCGAGCCGTGCGAATTATTTGAGGAGCTTCCTCGAAGAGTAAGCACCCAGGCGCAGGGCTGTTTGAGTCAACATCACCGCGGGCCGGTTCTGGCAACAGACCCGGCCCGCTTTGTTTGTGTTGATGGATGTCATCACCGGAGCGGTGCGAGGACGGGCTATATTCGTCGGATATTCCGACATTCATCCGTCAGCGCACATTCCTCATTTCCTGCCGTAGACCGAACTTGAGCCATTCGAATCCGCAGCGCATGCAGGCAACTCATCCCACAGTGCGCGGCCTTGCAGCACGACTGGCCTGGGCCGGACCGTACGCGCCAATACTCAGCCTGCTGGTGCTCGGCGCGCTCGGTCTGGCGCTTTCGCGCGCTGGACTGATCGTCTGGCAATGGCCGCGCGTCGAACCCACCGGCGGGGCCGGTTCGATGATGCTGCAGGGCTTGCGCTCCGACTTCATGACGCTCGGCTGGATCATCGCTCCGGCCCTGATCGCGCTGCCGATCTTCACCGTGCTGCGCAGGGTGCCGCTGTGGCTACGGCTGAGCTGCATCTGGTTTGCGCTGGCACTGAGCTTCGTGACCTTGATGGAGCTGGTGACCCCCTCCTTCCTGATCCAGTACGACGTCCGTCCCAATCGCACCTTTGTCGACTATCTCGAATACCCGCGCGAAGTCCTGGTGATGCTGTGGGCCGGATTCCGTTACGCCGTCATCGGCGCGCTGCTCGCCATCGCCACGCTGACCTGGCTGATCTTCCGCCGGTTCGGCGCGTACCGACGTGCCGCAAGGCCCTGGAGCATCGGAAGGACCCTGCTGATCTGGCCGCTCGCGGTGCTGATCGTGTTCATGATGATCCGCTCCAACACGCACGGCCGCCCTGTGCATCTCGGCAACTTCTCGTTCTGCAGCGACGCCACCGTCAACAGCCTGGTCGCAAACTCTGCATACAGCATGCTTTACGCCGCGTATCAGATCCGCCGCGAAGCAGGCCTGAGTCAGCAATACGGCGAGATGCCGATTGACGAAGTCATTCGACGTGCCCGCGCGCAGATGGGCGTTGCGCAGAGCAGCTTTGTTTCCGAAGAGCAGCCGACGCTGCATGTCCACGCGGCCAGCGTGCGCCGCGAGCGGCCGCTGAATCTGGTCATCGTGATGGAGGAAAGCCTGGGCGCGAGCTTTGTCGGCAGCCTCGGCGGCGAATCGCTGACACCGAACATCGACCGCCTGGCCGGCGAGAGCCTGTGGTTCGAGCAGATGTATGCCACCGGCACGCGCACCTCGCGCGGCCTCGAAGCGCTGATTGCCGGCTTTCCGCCGACGCCGGCGCTGCCGGTCGTCCGCCTGTCGAAATCGCAGAAGGATTTCTTCACGCTGGGCACCGCACTCAGGACGGCCGGCTATCGCAACGAGTTCGTCTACGGTGGCGACGCCAACTTCGACAACCGCAGCGGCTTTCTGCTCAGCAATGGCTTTGATGCCGTCATCGACCGTGACGACTATGCCTCACCGATTTTCCCCGGCTATCTCGGCGTCTCCGACGAGGACCTCTTCGCCAAACTGGATGAACGCCTGGTCCAGCTGGGCAGCACCGGCCAGCCGCATTTCCTGCTCGCGCTGACCATTTCGCATCACGCGCCCTATGACTATCCGGTCGGCCGTATTGATGTCGGCAGCGGTGATCCGGCAACCGTCGAGAACACGGCGAGGTACGCCGACTATGCCGTCGGCGAGTTCCTGAAACGCGCGCGCAACAGCGCGTACTGGAAGGACACGCTGTTCCTTGTCGTTGCCGATCATGAGAGCGAGCTGCGCATCAAGGGCGATGCCCTCGTGCCAGTCGATGGCTTTCACATCCCGGCGTTGATTGTCGGCGCCGATACGCAGCCGCTGCGCGTCCAGTCGACTACCAGCCAGATCGATCTCGCACCAACCCTGCTGTCCCTGCTCGGCGTCGACGCCACCGTGGCGTTTCCAGGCCGCGATCTGACGCGCACGCTGCCGGAGTTCGGCAACACCCCGGCGCCGGTCGCGCCGCGTGCGCTGATGCAGTTCAACCAGAATTTCGCGTGGATGCAGAACAATCGCATCACCGTACTCTCGCCGGACGAAAACTCGGACAAGGTCGGCGAGGTCCGTCAGTACCTGTACGACCCGGTCAGCACAGCGCAGTCACCCGCGCCGGATCGGGACATCGAGGCCGAGAAGGATGCATTGGCTCACGCGCTGCTGCCGGCCTGGCTGTACGAACAGCAGCGTTATCAGTTGCCGGCCAAGCGCACACAGCCCGCGCCGTGACAGCCCGTTACCTGCAGCAGTCCGGCACAGCGATCGTCCACGATCCCGCGCTTGCGCCTGAGGCGGGAGCAGCACTGTTCGAGCCCACCCACTGGCAGCAGCTCGGTGCGATCTCGCGCACGGCCACGGGCCGCGCCGAGGTGCACTTCGTCAACACCGGCACGGCGCACTGGGTGCTGCGCCACTATCGACGTGGCGGCCTGATCGGTCGATTGGTTCACGACCAGTACGTCTGGACTGGCTTGGCGCGCACGCGGGCCTGGCGCGAATGGCATCTGCTCGCAGAGCTGCATACCAGGGGCTTCCCGGTTCCGCAGGCCGTGGCCGCGCGCGTGCAGCACAGCGGCCTGTTCTACCGTGCGGACCTGATCACCGCGCTGATCGCCGATGCCGAACCGCTGGCCGACAGGCTCGGACGCGAAGCACTGCCGCCTGCGGTCTGGACCACGCTGGGACAGACCATTGCCCGCTTTCATCAAGCTGGCATCCACCACAGCGATCTCAACGCCCGCAACATCCTGTGGCGCGCGGGTGAAAGCCGTTTCTTCCTTCTCGATTTCGACGGTGCGCGACGCAACGCCTCGCCGGCACTGCTGGCGTCCGGCATTGCGCGCCTGCGCCGCTCGCTCGACAAGTTCGTGCGTCTTGCCGGAGAGAAGTCGGCAGCGTTCCATTTCGATGAGGCGGCCTGGCACGCGATGCTCGCAGGCTATCGGTCCGGCGCTTGAGTCGCTTTGCCTACACGCTGCTGATTGCCCTCGCGAGTCTGCCGGCGAGTCTTGCGCTGTGGCTGCGTGACCGCAGCACGCAACGCGCTGGCCGCGGCTGGCTCGAACGTTTCGGCTTCCTGCCGTCGAGCGCAGCACCCGTTGCGATCTGGGTGCATGCCGCATCGGTTGGCGAAGTGCTTGCCGCTGCGCCACTGATCAATCGGCTGCTCGCGCAGCATGGCGATCGTCAGATCGCCGTGAGCTGCTTCACCGCCACCGGATCACAGCAGATCGCAAGGCTCTGGGGCGATCGCGTCGTGCACGGCTATCTGCCCTTCGATCTGCCCTGGTCAGTCGCACGCTTTATCGATGCGCTGCGCCCGCGCCAGGCCGTCATCATCGAGACCGAGTTGTGGCCCAATCTCTATCGCGCACTGGCCCGACGCGGCATCCCGCTCATCGTTGCCAATGCACGCTTGTCGGAACGCTCGATGCGCGGCTATCGGCGGATCGGCGGCCTGATCGGCGACACGCTCGCCGCATGCACGATGGTCGCAGCGCAGTCCGATGCGGATGCGCAACGCTTCAGCGCACTTGGCGCGCCGGCGGTGACGACCGTCGGCAACATCAAGTTCGATGTCGAAGTATCAACCGCACAGCTGGTCTCGGGCACGGAGCTGCGCTCGCGCCTCGGCGCCGGTCGCGCCGTGTGGGTCGCCGCCAGTACGCACGAAGGTGAAGAAGCGGCGGCATTGGCCGCCCATCGACAGCTGCTGAACACGCAGCCCGATGCACTGCTGATCGTCGTGCCGCGCCATCCGCAGCGCTTCGATGCCTGCTGGCAACTGATCGAGAACAGCGGCCTGCGCGGGGTGCGACGCACGCAGAACGCTGGCGATGCCCGGACCCAGGTTCTGCTCGGCGACAGCATGGGCGAGATGTTCGTCTATCTGGGCGCAGCGGATGTCGCGTTTGTCGGCGGCAGCCTGGTTGCGGTCGGTGGGCATAACATTCTCGAACCCGCCGCCATTGGCCTGCCGGTACTGTTCGGGCCGCACATGCAGAATTTTGTCGCCGCGCGCGAGCTGCTGCTGGGCCATGGCGGGATCGAAGTGGCCGATACGCCCGGATTGGCCACCGCGCTGGCTGCATGGTTTGGCGATGCCGCAGTGCGCCGCCGCGCGGGGGAAAGCGCGCAGCAAGCCGTTGCCGCCAACCGTGGCGCCCTGCGGCGGCTGCTGCACGAAATCAAGCGCATCGGCACGGACTGAGTCCGCATCACCGGGATTTCCCGGCTTGCGTACGGCGCGGCCGCCGTCGAGACTGTGCGCCATTCATGTCATCCGCAGCCCCGCAGGATATTGCGCGGCGCGGGTGTCACCATCCCTTCGGAAACAGCCGCCAGAATTCGCGATCACCATGAGCAAGCCCGTACCTCAGTTTGATTCCGAACGGCCCTGGGGTCTGCTCGCGCCGACCGGCATCAGCCGCTGGCTGATCCAGGCTTGTCACAGCCTGAGTGCAAAACTGCCGCTGCTCTATCGCATCGCGCTGATTCTGCGGCGGCCGCTGAAGTACGGTGCGGATCATGCCTTTGACGTCGTGGTCTGGGGCCTGCGCCTGCGCCTGCTGCCACGCGGCAACATCTCCGAAGCCAAGGTGCTGTTCACCCCGCAGTTCTTCGACCGCGCCGAGCTGGACTGGCTGGCATCCCATCTGTCGCCGCGCGGAACCTTCATCGACATTGGCGCGAATGCCGGCGCGTACAGCTTCGCGATGCGCAGCCGTTTCGGCACGGGTATCCGCATCCTCGCCGTCGAGCCCGATCCGGAAATGCGCCGGCGCATCGCTTTCAACCTCGCGAGCAACGACATCCAGAACATCGAGGTCTGCCCGGTCGCGCTGAGCGACAAGCAGGGCGAGGCCCAGCTCGAGCTGAGCGTGACGCAGCGCGGACAGAACGCCTTGGTCGACGCCCCGGCCGGGGCCAATACGCTGACGGTTCCTGTCGACACGCTGGTGTCTCTGCTGCAGAGCCGTGGCGTCACCCGGGTCGATGCATTCAAGATCGATGTCGAAGGTCACGAGATCCGCGTGCTCGGTCATTTCTTTGCCAACGCACCGCAAAGCCTGTGGCCCAGGGCCATCGTCACCGAGTACAAGAACGATACCTGCGCGGACATCCTGCGCATCCTCGGTGGCGCCGGCTATGCACAGGTCCGCACGACCAAGCTCAACTGGATGTTCGAGCGCAAGCCCGGCTGAGCAGCGCTCCATTCAGGCGAAAACCCATGCAAGCATCATCATCAACGCCCGTCACCGTCGTCTGCATGAAGTGGGGCACGCTGTACGGCAAGGAGTACGTCAATCGCCTGCATGACGGCGTGCGGCGTCATCTGTCGCGGCCGTTCCGTTTCGTCTGTTTCACCGACGATGCACAGGGCCTCGACGCCGGCATCGACGTCCAGCCCATGCCGGACACCGGCAGTCCGGCAACGAAGGACACGCGCTGGAGAAAGCTCGCGCTGTTCAGGTCCGGACTCGCGAATATAGAGGGCACCGTGCTGTTCCTCGATCTTGATGTCGTCATCGTCGACAGCCTCGATGCGTTCTTCGATTTTCCCGGCGACTTCTGTGCCATCCGCGACGCCCAGCTGTTCCGTCCGCGCTGGAGCAGAAAGATCTTCCGCCCGCAGCGCGAAGCCTTCTACCAGAACGTTGCCAACACCTCGGTGTTCCGCTTCGAGGCCGGTGCGCATGACGATGCGCTGCAACGTTTCAACGCCGAGCACGATGCAATCATCGCGACCTACCGCAACGAACAGGAATACCTTTCAGCGCACCTGATGGCGCAGCACAAGCTGCTGTTCTGGCCGCGCGAATGGTGTGCGAGCTTCAAGCACGATTCGGTGCCGCGCGGACTCGCCAGCTTCGTCCGCGATCCGGTCTGCCCGTCGCAGGCACGTATCGTGGTCTTCGCCGGCCGACCGAAGATGAGCGAAGTCCTCGCCGGTCACAGCGGCCGCTGGTATCGGCGCATCGGTCCGGCGCCATGGCTGGTGCGCGCCTGGACCGGTGCCGGCTGAAGCAGGCTACGACAAGTACTGATCGAGGCCTGTTTCACACCGCGTGCGGCCTGAGGTCTTCGATTCGCTGAGTATTGCGCGGTTCTTCTCCCAGCCGGCCTTGTTCTCGTACGAGCGCTTGTGTTCGAGATGCACGCAGATCGCGTGATAGCGCACCTTCTTGCCGGAGATGCCGCCGTTCTCCAGACGCACGCCAAACTCCCGATCGAGCGCGCCGTAGCCCATGCGCTCGTCGAATCCGTTGGCACGGATCGCATCGTCTTTCCAGCATGAGGAGTTGGCACCGTTCCAGCCGGATGAGGCCGTCGCGATCCACTCATAAAACCGCGCCCAGCCGGGGCTGCGCGTGATCTTCCAGAATTTGCGCGGATTCCATGGCTGGCCCTTGGCCCGCAGCCAGGCCGCATCGAACACGCGCTGCGTTTCGACATCGGCTTCGGTGACCGCCTCGGTCACCGGCATCGACAGACGGAACAGCGCGCCCGAGAGGAAGCGTCCGCGTTCGCGCAGCGTGATATGTGTCGACACAAAATCCGCGCGGGGGATGCAGTCGCCGTCGGTCATGATGAGGTAGTCGGACGCCGACGCGACGATTGCCTTGTTGAGTATCCGGCATTTCTGGAAACCGTCGTCCGGCTGCCAGACATGACGGATCACGATGGGCGCCTGCGCCGCCATTTCTTCGATCATCAGGCGGGTTTCGTCGCGCGAGCCGTCGTCGGCCACCACCACCTCGAAGTCCTGACGGTCCTGACGACAATAGCCGGCCAGCACCAGCCGCAGTGCGCGAGGCGAGTTGTAGGTCGTGATGATGACGCTGGCGACCGGGGTGTTCATGGCGGCGGTGACGGGCTGCGGACCTGAGGACGGGTAATATATCGGCTGTCA
Source organism: uncultured Salinisphaerales bacterium (assembly GCA_964507195.1). Lineage (GTDB taxonomy): Bacteria > Pseudomonadota > Gammaproteobacteria > Nevskiales > Nevskiaceae > Solimonas. Next base: position 7,323 of record CAZDPA010000139.1, read on the forward strand.
TCACCGGATGTGGGAAAACACATGAGCGCAGGCGCGCCGCGGCAGGTCATCTGCATGAAGTGGGGAACCAAGTTTCCTGCCGAAGACGTCAATCGCCTGTATCGCATGGTCCGGCATTGGGTCGGCGGCGATCTGCGCTTCTGGTGCGTGACCGACCACGCGGAGGGCATCGATCCCGCGATCAAGGTGCTGCCGTTGCCCGATGTCCCGGTCGTCGGCGACCGCCTCAACCGCGGCTGGCGCAAGCTCGGGCTGTTCGATCCGGAGCTCGGTGGTCCCAAGGGTCCGACCGTGTTCATGGATCTGGACGTCGTGCTGGTCGATACGCTCGATGTGCTGTTCGAGGTGCCGGGCGAATTCCGCGTGATCAAGGACTACAAGCGCCTGCGCTACCGCCACAGCTTCACCGGCAACACCTCGGTCTTCCGCTACAACGCCGGCGCTCACGATGATCTGTATACGGAACTCAAGGCCCTCGGCCCGCGCGTGTTCGACGACTACCGCAACGAACAGGAATTCATGTCGGATTACATGCGCCGCAAGGGCCTGCTGCAGTACTGGCCGAAGGAATGGTGCGTAAGCTACAAGTACCACTGCGTGCGGCCGCTACCGTTCGGCTTGTGGCAAACCCCGCGTCTGCCGGATCAGGCGCGCGTGCTCGTGTTCCACGGCACACCCAAGCCGGAGGAAGCGGTGGCCGGCATCGGCTCGAAGTGGTACCGGGTGATCCGCCCGGCTCCGTGGCTGGAGCAGTACATGAATCCGGCCGGATGAAGTCGCCAGCCACTAAGCAACAAAAAACGCCCCATCTGCATGGGGCGTTTCGTTTACTGCGCAGACCTTGCCGCTGAAGCGCTTCAGAAGTTGAAGCGCAGGCCTGCGGTCCAGGTGTCGGAATCGTCGGAGATCGTGTACGAGCCGCCGATCGACAGCGCCGGGATCACATGGAACAGCGCCGAAGCGGTGTAATTGAAGTCGTCTTCGGTTTCGTCTTCACCTTCTCCCGCGAGGTCGATATCGACGTAATCGACCTTGCCGCCCAGCTCGAGCTGCGGGAACAACAGATGGCGAATGCCGATGCCGACGGTGAAGCCGTCATCCTCGATTTCGCTGTCCACAAGTTCGCCGTCGCGCTCGATCTCGGAATTGAGCCAGGCACCCTCGACGTTCAGGTCGGTGGCATCGAAGATGCCGAAGCGCAGGCCGAGACCCGCCGTGATGTTCTTGGTCGTAAACGTGGCACCGATGGCGTTTTCGTCGGTCTCAACGTCGCTGTACCCACCGAACAGGTAGACGCCTTCGTTGATCAGCACCGACAGCCTGGCGCGATAACCGTCCCCCTCAACATCCGCATCGTCCAGCTCGGACGACACATAGCCGCCTTCGAGGTAGCTGTACGAATGGCCTTCGGCCATCGCCGACAGCGGCAGCCCGAGAAGGGCTGCGGCACACAGAGCACCCAATTTGCGCATTCTATTTCTCCGTTTATGGTGGGCAACACAGCCCGATACAAAACCCCCGAGCTAGGTCCATTTTGACCCCGTAGGCGCATCAGCGCCAGCCAGGACGCCGACCTCGGGCCAGGACATAAAAAAGGCCTCGCGCTGACGCGAAGCCTTCATATTCCTGCACTTCCTTGCGCTCAGAAGCTCAGGCGCGCACCGACGCGGATATCGTCGAAGTCGAATTCGTCGCCGCTGCCGTCGTCAATTTCGAGCGAAGTGAATCGGTAGTCGACGAAGACACCCAGCGACGGCAGAACCTCGAAAGTGGCGCCGACCAGAAACTCCGGGCCGTCCGCATCGCCGAGCATGAGATAGCCGATGTCTCCGTAAACCGAGAACCAGTCGGCGTCGAGCTGGAGGCCGGCATGCATGCCGAAACCGTCGTCGAAATCTTCGCCATCGTACTCGGCATCGAAATACTCGATCCGCAGGCGGCCCGACACGTCCGGACCGAGCGGCGCGCTGCCGCCAAGACCGACCCGAAACTGGTCGAAGTCCAGATCCGTTTCAAAGCTGCCTTCGTTGTCGTCGTCGATATCGAACTCGTCAATCGTCGTCGACTGGTACTCGCCGGTGATGAACAAGCCCGGTGCGAAGGAGAACTGCCCCTTGATGCCGAAACCGTCGCCCGAGCCATCTCCGAAATCCGAGATATCCAGGCCGCTGCTCATGTAATAGATATCGACATTGCTGTCGCTGTGGCTGGCGAAAGCGCTCAGCGGAGCAGCCAACAGCAGGATGGGCACAAGTGCGGCGATTTTGCGCATGGTGATTTTCCTCTCCAGTGGGAATGCGATCCGTATTTGATCGGATCTTGCGCGGCGATTATGCGCACGCGTTCCCGGGCCACGCCAGAACGGCCGAAGGCGCCGGCTGAACGCCAGATGGATGGCCAACAAAAAGGCCCCGCTATGCGGGGCCTGATGAAGCGGACGCGGCGTGCGAATCAGAAGCGGAAGCGCAGACCGGCGCGGACGTCTTCGATCGTACCCTTGACGTCGTTCTCGCCCTTCAGCTCGCTGACGCGATAGTCGGCAAACAGGCCGAAATTGCGATCCAGATTGAGGCCAAGCCCGACGACATACTCGAATCCGTCGGCATCGCCGACATCGAGATATCCGCCACGGGCGTCGAGGGTCAGCATGTCGATGATGTTGAACTTGACACCAAGGTGCGCGCCAAAGCCGTCCTCATCGCCCGAGGCGCCGATATCGCCGAGCTCGCTGGAGAGCTCGTTGCGGACATATTCGCCGAGGACGTACAGCGGCAGCCCGAAGTGGTAACCCAGACCGATACGCGTGGTTTCCGCGGTCGTCGAGACATTGCCGAATTCGTAGTCGGACGACTGGTACTCGCCGGCGATGAACAGGCTCTCGCCGAGCATGCCACCGAGTTTGACGCCGAAGCCGTCGCCATCATCGGATTCGACGCCGGCATTGTTGCCTTCGAACTCCAGCGTGGTATCCGGAATGTAGTAGGCATCGACGAAACTCATCGGCCCTGCCAATGCAGCCAGCGGCGCGGCCAGCAGCAATCCACCCAAAGCAGCTAAACCTTTCATCTGCGTTCTCCGTTTTTTCTGGTGTACATCG
>CAZDPA010000140.1:0-10404 GCA_964507195.1 uncultured Salinisphaerales bacterium
AATTCAGGCGTTGGCAAAAAAAATGAGCTTCTTCTGCAAACACTGCGGCGTTGAAATCGACGCCCCCTATGAGTGGGGCGGCATGGCTGTTTGCTGTCCGTCGTGTAGTCGGCTTGAGCCTCTGCAATACCGAAATGGCCAACGCATCGCCATATCGGCATCAGGCTATGGCGTGTCGTTCGGTGACTTCGTCCAGCTGCTCAATAGCAAGGAAGCTCATTCATTAATCTGCGCAATGCTCTCTTGTTCCGTCAAGGAGCACGGCAACGCCTTCGTTCTCGTTTCAGAGCGCGGCTCATTCATTTCCAACGAGTATGCTCACCTCACAATTCAGGCACATTCCGTAAACCAGCGTCAGCTCTACAACCTGGCAATGAGTCTCTGGCGGTAGCCATGACCGACAAGTGCATCCAGTCGACGTATTTACCTCCGCGTCGCTGCGGCAAATCTGTGGCTGATGCAGAGCGGCTGGGCGTCACATCGTAGTTGTTGGAGGCAGTGATGAAGAGACAAGCTGACTATGGCCTTTGGGTACGCTAACCCGCGTTATGGTCCTTGCGGAGGTCAGTGCCTCCGGGGACGACGGAAGTCATACTGTCTAGCGCGCAAGAAACGGAAATATCCATGCCATCTTTCCAGATCACCATTCTTTTCATCGGTTTGTTCGCGCTCATCCAAATCCCACTCACTGTCATGGTGGGGTTCCGGCGAGTGCAGACCGGCATTCAGTTCTTCGACGGCGGCGACCAAGCTCTGTTGCGGCGCATGCGTGCACATGCCAACTTCACGGAGACTGTGCCCATGGTGCTCATCGCCATGGCTGCGGCGGAGGTATCGTCAAGTCCGCACTGGGCGCTTTGGGCCGGTGGGATCAGTCTTCTGGCCGGGCGGCTGATGCATGCAGCTATTCTCATCACCAAGGGCTGGGGTCACCCACGCGCCATCGGCATGATTCTCACGTTCATACCCATGGCCGGCTTCGGTGGGTGGTGTGTTTTCCGGGCGCTGGCGTAGTGCGCGCTAACCGTCAGCTCAGCCGCGTGCCACTCGCTATGCTCGCGGCACGGGGTTGAGCTGGTGCGTTGGAATTCATGGGAGTCTTCACGGTGAAAAACGTTCCGGTCGTACTCTTCACCATGGTCACATCTTTGGTGTGCGCAGGCTGCGCCACCGTACGCACCGCCGACGATGCTCATCGGGGAAGCCCCAAGATATATGGCGGTACGCGGCTCAACGTTGCCGCGCTAACCTCAAACGCCGATGCTTTGGCTAGCTACAAGCACTATGGCGTCGAGGCTCCTGAGTATCCTGGGTTTGACCTTCCGTCGTATTTGCCTTCGCTTCGCTACGGCAAATCCGTGGCTGAGCTTTGGCGTTAAGCGCGAGAAAGCATGAACCAGAGCCCCGAGCTGTTGCGACGGCTGCTACGCGCCAAGGATCGGATGGATGGAGCGTCCCATGAGGAGTGGCCCACCCAGAGGCTGGCGCAAGTGAGCGCTGTGTCACCCGCACACTTCGCACGCTCGTTCAAGGAGGCGTTCGGCGTACCTCCACACCGTTATCTGCTCACGCGCCGTATCGAGCGAGCCGTTGCGCTCCTGCGCGATACCGATTTGCCAATTACAGAGGTCGCGTTCCAGACCGGTTGGAAGAGCCTTGGTACATTTGGGCGCATCTTCCGCGACATCACCGGTGAGAACCCGCGGAGTCTCCGGACGCGCGAGCAGTTGGCGCCGCATGGGCGGAACCACGTGCCGGAATGCATCGTGCGCGCCGCCCACCGCCCAGACCTCAAGATCGCAGTTTCGGAGAAGCGACGGAAAAAGGCAGTTGAGAGAATGGACCTCCAATCAACGGAGGGTATATGACTCAAGGCATAGATGTGGTCGGCCTGTACGTACGGGATCAGGACGAAGCGCTGGCGTTCTACGTCGAGAAGCTGGGATTTCGCGTCCACGCAGACGTTCGCAACGGTGATTACCGCTGGCTCACGGTGCAGCACCCGGAGCAGCCCTCATTTCAGCTCGGCTTGTTCAAGCCGGGCCCGCCGGTACATGACACGGCGACTGCGCAGACACTGTGCGAGGTCGTGGCAAAGGGTGCCATGCCGCCGCTGGTGCTCGTGGTGAACAACTGCCGTGCTGCCTACGAACGGCTGTGCGCACTGGGCGTGGAGTTCACGCAGGAGCCTGTTGATCGCTACGGCGCCGTGGATGCGGGCTTTCGCGATCCGTCCGGCAATGGGTGGAAAATGATCGAAGCCAGGGTAAAGCCACAATCGCAGAGGTCGCAATGAACTGGAGCCTTTGGATTCGACAGAGCCACCGCTGGCTGTCAATCGTTTTTACGCTGACCGTCGTCGCAAACTTCGTGTTCAGGGCGGCCGCATCAGGTGAGCCTCCGCCGTGGCTGACTTACTCACCGCTGCCCCCGCTCTTTCTTCAGTTGTTTTCCGGCCTGTACCTGTTCGCGCTTCCGTATACCACCAGGTGGCTCGGCAGGGCACGCGCCTAATCAGTCAATGCAGCGGCCGGCGCCGCTGATTTCCAGCGTCAGATGCCACAGGAGATTAACGTGAGATCTGGAGTTTTCGTATTCCTGATTGTTCTAGGCCAGCTCTGTCTACCGGTGGATGCGCACGCGCAAGCCGGGGAATCGAAAGCGGAGGCAGAGAAGTACATTATCGAAAGCTCTCGAGACTGGGCGGAATCCGTCGTTACTGGCGACATGTCAAAACGCAGGATCTACTTTGCTGATGACTTCATCGGCACAGACAAGAAGGGCCGCAGATACAGTAAAGCCGACATTACACGCGAGACTGGGCCAGCTAAGTACACCATCTCAAACGAGCTGGAGTCTGTCCAAGTGCGCTTCTTTGGCAATACTGCGATAGCGCATGGAAGCGAGAGATGGGAGAAGAAGGATGGATCGAAAGGTCGCTGGGTTTGGACCGACGTCTGGGTGCTGCGCAATGGCTCATGGCAGATCGTCGCGGCTCAGGACGCCGAAGCGCCCATCGATGACAAGTGAACTAATCAGCCAGGCGCTCAAGCCTACACCTACGCCTTTGGCGGGGCCGCGACGCGCACGCTGTGATTGATGAGGCGAAAGCCGCCGGTGTTTACGTCTTCGGCGGCGGAATCGACGAAGACGCACCGCCCGTGCTCGTCTCTGCTGACGGCACGGTTGCAATGGGCGGCTATCCTTGGGCGCCCACGCTCGATGGCGGCTTCACTGTGTTGGAACTGCCTTCGCGCGACGAGGCCATCGCGTGGGCGGCGCGTATCGCCAAGGCCTGAATGGCGCGGCAAGTGCGGCCTAACAATTCTGCAGCCGACGTATTTGCCTTCGCTCCGCTACGGCAAGTCCGCGGCTGAGTTTGAACGATGGGTGTCGATGCAGTAGCGGAGGCGTCATGAAAGAGCAAGTCGAACGACGCACCGTTTCTCTCTGAATATCCGGACCTCGTAGTTATCTATACTTCCGCTAGGACGCATAGCCTGCCCCTCAGCCCCCAGCGAGCCGTGTCAACCCCGTGTCTACCCAAGAACTCAAGCAAGTCATCGTTGTCAACACTGCGCTTAGCCTGCCCAAAGGCAAACTGGCCGCGCAAGTCGCCCATGCTGCCGTAGCCGCGTTCCTGGAAGCAGCGCCGAAAGCGAAGTCGACATGGCTCTCGCGGGCATGCCAAAGGTCGTGCTCAAGGTTGCCGATGAAGCAGCGCTGCAAGCGCTTCAGGCCAAAGCACAATCCGCCGGCATGCCGGTGGCGCTCATCCAGGATGCAGGCAGAACCGTTGTGGCTGCAGGCACGCTCACGTGCGTAGGCATTGGCCCTGCAACTGCCGCCCAGCTTGAGCCGCTGACCGGCGAACTAAGGCTCTTGTAGGCGCGGCAGCGGTCAAGGCATCAGAATGCGCCCTGACGCTTCCATCAAGAGGGACGTCAGAGGGCGATCGCCCCTGGCCAGACCTCACGTCAAAGCTTGGGCAGCAACTTCATGAGCGTGCCCCCTCTGTTTCAGCGCTCATCGAGAAGTGGTTTACCTCCACAGCGGCAGCGGTTATCGGCCCAACAATCAATCACTCGGAGTTCATATGGAACCTGCACTCAAACTGGCACTGGTTTCCTGTGGCATGTTCTTCCTCACCGGCCTGCTGACCGGTGTCTGGAAGTATGTCTGCATTGCACGGAGCCCCAATGCGCAGGCGCCGGTCTATGTGGACGTGTGCCACCGCGCGGCGCTGATGTACAGCTTCGCCTGCCTGGTGCTGGCCAAGTTCGTGGAACTTTCGGTCTGGTCTCCAGCGGTTGATTTCTGGGCCACGCTCATGCCGATCGTGTTCTTTGCGGATGCGGTGTTCATGTATGCCGTGCACGGCTGGCTGCGTGACACCGACAACCAGCTGCGGGAGCCGCATGTGCTCGGCCGCTCCACACTGCCGAAGGGGCTGGTGAGAGCTTCGATGTGGTTGCTGGTTGTCGCCGAGATTGGCGGGTTCGCCGTGCTGCTGGCGGGAGCGATGAAGGGCCTGTTTGCGCCGGCTTGACGATGGTGCGCGTGAAAGCGCGTATCGTCTGGTTGTGTTTGGCGTCACGTAGCAAGAGGGGCTCGACAGTGAAAGTCTCGATGCAGGCTGAGTTTGAGGTGAGCGGGCCGGTCGAGGATGTGTTCGATTCGGGGAACCTCTGAATAAGTCGTCATTCCCGCGTACGCAGGGTGATGCTCGCATCGAACATCAGAAGGACGACCCGAAGGGCGAGCGTAGCGAGTAATCCAGAGCGGAGAGCGCTGCAGTGTATTCCCTGGATTCCCGCTTTCGCGGGAATGACGGATCGAATTATTCAGAGGTTCCTTAGCGACTTCCTGCGCGGGCTTTCCGCTCTTCTTGTTTCCGCTTGGGCCTGTTCCTGGCGCCGCCACTCATGTTCTTCTTTCGTCGTTGGATGCAGCGTGGTCTTGAGCGCCTTCCGGCAGCGCTCTCAAAGGGCTGCTGAACCACAGCCAGGGAAGCGGGAAGGTGTGTGTGGCGCTCGCCCTAGCAAGCCCCGGTGTCGCTTCGGTCTTTCGCACTTTCGGTTCGTCAGCCTGACGACCATTTACTGACGCCGCCCGATCCAGACCCGCTGATCGACGGCCTGCGATTCACCGCCTGAGCGGCGCGTCAGCCCGCTCCGTACCGTTTGACGGCCCGAACACCGCGTTCATCCGCTGTCGACTTTGGACTACATCGGTTGCGCCCGTAACAGGCGCATCGGGACCGATGTTTGTACCAGAGCCATTGATGCTTTCAACCATCAAACCGCGGAGCGCAGCCATGTCGCAGGATTCTCAGTTGTCCGAAGGCTCTCATCACGTTCATCTGCCTGCGGAACTGGGTATCGAGAACGCGAGCGTCACGTATGAACAGCTGCTCAGCCATGTGGATGACGAGCAGACGGTCGTTCTGGATGGCGCCGACGTGGCGCGCGTTCACACCGCGGCGCTGCAGTTGTTCTGCATGTTCTGTCAGGACCGCCGCAATACCGGTCGCGAAACCCGCTGGTCGCATCCGTCCGAGGCGCTGAGAAACGCTGCGGCGCTGCTCGGCGTCACCACCTTGCTGCAACTGTCGCGGGAACACGCATGACCGTGCGCATTCTGGCTGTCGACGATTCTGCTTCGATGCGGCAGATGGTCAGCTACACCCTCAAGGACGCCGGCTACGAGGTGGCCGAGGCCGAGGATGGTGTCGCTGCATTGAATCTCGCCAAGCGCGAGAAGTTCAGCCTCGTCCTGTGTGACGTCAACATGCCGAACATGGATGGCATCACGCTGGTGCGCGAACTGCGCCAGCTGCCCGATTACAAGTACACGCCGCTGCTGGTGCTGACCACCGAATCCGGTGCCGACAAGAAGGCTGAAGGCAAATCGGCAGGGGCCACCGGCTGGCTGGTCAAGCCATTCAATCCGGAGCAGCTCATCGCTACGGTCCAGCGCGTCGTCGGCTAGGAATACTACTTATGTCGATGGATCTCAGTCGCTTCCATCGCACGTTCTTCGACGAAAGTTTCGAAGGTCTCGATGCGATGGAATCTGCATTGCTGACGTTCAACGTCGGCAGCGCGGATGCCGAAACCGTCAATACCATCTTCCGTGCTGCGCACTCGATCAAAGGCGGCGCCGGCACATTCGGCTTTTCCGCGATTGCGGCATTCACGCATCACGTCGAAACCCTGCTCGATCGCGTACGCAGCGGCAAGCACAGCATTTCCCAGGCCGATGTCGATCTGCTGCTGCGCGCTGTCGATGTCGAGCGCGCGATGCTCAAGGCGGCGTCGGACGGCGGCGAGTTCGATCCTGCCGTTGCAGCTGAAGTGGAACGCGATCTGGAAGCCTGCCTCGGTCTCGCGGCTGCCGCCAAGACGCTTGTCCGCGAGCCGGTCCTGGCGGCCGGTGGTTGGCTGATCCGCTTCACGCCCAAACCCGAACTCTTTGCCAGCGGCAATGATCCGCTGTGCATCCTGCGCGAGCTGTCCGGTCTCGGCGACGCCGAAGTGTCCTGCGACAGCGGGCGTCTGCCGGGCCTGCGCAATGCCGAGCCCGACCTGTGCTACCTGGCCTGGACCATCCGGCTCAAGGGCAAGGCAACCCAGGCGCAGGTTCGCGACCTGTTTGCGTGGGTCGAGGATGAATGCCTGCTGGAGATCGAACCGCTGACCGCTGCGGCTTCTGAGGTCGTTTCTGCCAGTGGCAGCGCGCTTGCCGAAACGCCGGCCAACGATCAGCCGCAGCCAGCGGTTGGCGGTGCCAGGCTCAGCGTCATCGAAGGCGGCGCGGACCGACAGAGCGCGGGCGGTTCGATCCGTGTCAGCACCGAGAAGATCGATGCGCTGATCAATCTGGTCGGCGAGCTGGTCATCACCCAGGCGATGCTGATGCAGCAGGCCGGTCAGCTCGATCCGGTGCAGAACGAAAGAATGCTGCAGGGCCTGTCGCAGCTCGACCGCAACACGCGGATGCTGCAGGAAGCCGTGATGCTGACGCGCATGCTGCCGATGGATTTCGTCTTCAGCCGCTTTCCGCGTGTGGTTCGCGATCTGTCGGCCAAGCTCGGCAAGCAGGTGCGCCTGGCGACCGCCGGCGAGAACACCGAACTCGACAAGTCCGTCATCGAACGGATTGCCGATCCGCTCAATCATCTCGTGCGCAATGCGCTCGATCATGGGCTGGAGCCGCCGGAGGTGCGTATCGCGGCGGGCAAGGACCCTTGCGGGACGATACGCCTGTCCGCTGCACATCAGGGCGGCAACATCCTGATCGAAGTCGCCGACGACGGCCGCGGACTCGATCGCGAACGCCTGATCGCCAAGGCGCGCGAGCGCGGCATCGAAGTCGCCGACTCGATCAGCGACGCCGAAGTCTGGCAACTGATTTTCGCGCCGGGCTTCTCGACCGCTGCCGAGGTGACGGACGTGTCCGGCCGCGGTGTCGGCATGGACGTGGTCAAGAAGAACATCATGGCGGTCGGCGGCCAGGTCGACATCCCGCCCCAGCCGGGTCGCGGCATGAAGGTCAGTATCCGCCTGCCGCTGACGCTGGCGATCCTCGACGGCATGTCGGTCGATGTCGCCGGCGAGGTCTTCATCCTGCCGCTGTCGTCGGTGCTTGAGTCGCTGCAGCCGAAGGCGGAGCAGATCAAGCGCGTGGCGGATGCCGGCAGCGTGATCCGCGTCCGCAACGAATACCTGCCGCTGATCGATCTGCGCGAATGGTTCGGTCTGCCGGGCGAACGCAAGCCGCCGCAGGAGTCGATCGTCGTCATCGTCGAGGGCGAGGGCCGCAAGGTCGCCGTGCAGATCGACGAACTGGTCGGCCAGCAGCAGGTGGTCATCAAGAGCCTGGAAGCGAACTACCGCCGTGTGCGCGGGGTTTCCGGCGCCACCATTCTCGGCGACGGTCGCGTGTCGCTGATTCTCGACGTCTCCGGACTGGTCCGCCTGTTCTCGCAGAGCAGTGCGGCACTTGCAGCCTGATGCATTGATTCAAGGATAAACGCATGACCATCGCCACCACCGCCACCGATCCACGCAACGCCGGCAACGGCGCGCCGCCCAACGAATTCCTGACCTTCACGCTCGGCGACGAGGAGTATGGCGTCGACATCCTCAAGGTCCAGGAAATCCGCGGCTACGACACCGTGACCAAGATTCCGGATGCGCCGGACTTCATCAAGGGCGTGATCAACCTGCGCGGCACGATCGTGCCGGTCGTCGACATGCGCATCAAGTTCAAGCTCGGTCGCGCCGACTACAACGACTTCACCGTGATGATCATCCTCAACATCGCACGGCGCGTCGTCGGCATGGTTGTCGACGGCGTTTCAGACGTCATGCAGTTGCTGCCTGACCAGATCCGCCCGGCGCCGGAGTTCGGTGCCGCCCTGAATACCCGTTACATCACCGGACTCGGCACGCTCGACGAGCGCATGTTGATTCTGGTGGACATCGAGAAGCTGATGTCCGGTGCCGACATGGCACTGATGGATGGCCACGCGCAGGCGCTGCAGTAGACCAGACCATGCGCACCTCGAAACCCGCTGCCAAGCCGCACTCCAAGACCCCTCCCAGATCCGCTTCCAACACAGGCCGTCCCGCCATGAAAACTGCCAAATCCGCTAAACCGGTCAAGTCCGCCAAGTCGAAGTCATCGGCCAAGCCGGTGAAGTCGTTGAAGTCCGCCCGGACGTCCAGGTCGTCCGCAGTCAGCAAGGCGGCTGGCGCTGCCACCACGCTGCGCCTGGAGATGGAGCGACAGCTGGCCGCCATCCACCGGGCGCACTGGGTTCTCGAGTACGCCGCAGACGGCAGCATTGCCGCAGCGAACGAGAGCGTCCTCGCCGCGACCGGCTACAGCCTCGATGAAGTGCGCGGGCAGAACCGCTCGATGTTCGTCGAGGACGCTGAACGAAATGGCGGCGAGTTCCGCGCGATGCGCGAGAAGCTGGCGCGCGGCGAGCCGTACGTCGGCCTGCAGAAGCTGGTCGGCAAGGATGGCCGTGAGATGTGGATGCAGACCTCGGCCAGTCCGGTCACCGATGATGCGGGCAAGGTGCAGCGGGTCATCGAGCTTGCGACCGATGTCACCGAAAGCACGCGCAAGGCCGAGGATGTCCGGTCCGAACTCGAAGTGCGGATCCGCATCATGAACGAGACCAGCATCGTCTCGTTCGCGGACAAGAAGGGCGACATCCTCTCGATCAACGACAAGTACCTGGAGGTTTCCAAGTACAGCACCGAAGAACTGCTCGGCAGTCCGCACAGCATCACGCGTCATCCGGACATGCCCAAGGAAACCTTCAAGAAGCTCTGGGGCACGATCGGCCGCGGCCAGCTGTTCCGCGGCGTGATCAAGAACCGCGCGAAGGACGGCACGCCGTACTACGTCGATGCGGTGATTGCGCCGATCATCGGCAAGAACGGCAAGCCGGAGAAGTATCTGGGTGTGCGCTACGACATTACCCAGACTGAGATTGAACGTCAGAACATGCGCGGCATCGTCGATGCGCTGGACAAGTCCCAGGCGGTGATCGAGTTCGATCTCAAGGGCAACGTACTGCATGCCAACGAACTGTTCTGCAGTGCGATGGGTTACACGCTCGACGAGATCAAGGGCGCCCATCACGGCATGTTCGTGGACCCGGTGTACCGCAGCTCTCCGGACTACCGCGCATTCTGGGAAAAGCTCGGCCGCGGCGAATACGACGCCGGCCAGTACAAGCGCTTCGGCAAGGGTGGTCGCGAGCTGTGGATCCAGGCCAGCTACAACCCGATCAAGGATGAGATGGGGCGCACGTTCAAGGTCATCAAGTACGCCACCGATATCACCGAGCAGAAGCAGGCGGTAAACGAGGTGCAGCGCGTGCTCAGCGCCTTGTCCCAGGGCAACCTGACCGAGAAGATGGTTGGTCAGTACAGCGGCGACTTTGGCCGCATGCGCGATGACGCCAATGCGACCGTCGATCAGCTGACGCAGATCATCACGCAGATCAAGGCTGCCACCGATACGATCAATACCGCGTCCAAGGAAATTTCCTCGGGCAACACCGATCTTTCGGCGCGTACCGAGCAGCAGGCGGCCTCGCTGGAAGAAACCGCGTCCTCGATGGAAGAGCTGACCAGCACCGTCAAGCAGAACGCCGAGAATGCCAAGCAGGCCAACCAGCTTGCGATGGGTGCTTCGGAAGTGGCCCGCAAGGGCGGCTCGGTGGTCAGCGAAGTGGTCACGACCATGAGCGCAATCAACGAGTCGAGCAAGAAGATCGTCGACATCATCAGCGTCATCGACGGCATTGCGTTCCAGACCAACATCCTGGCGCTCAACGCCGCCGTGGAAGCGGCGCGGGCCGGCGAACAGGGCCGCGGC
>CAZDPA010000141.1:0-10231 GCA_964507195.1 uncultured Salinisphaerales bacterium
GCCGCATGGCCGCAAATCCCGTGGCACCCCGAAGGGGCGGGACCGTTTTGGCGCAGCGCGGCGTCACTCGTCGCTCATGTACGTCAAGTACACCTCTCTCCTCGTTCCTTGCTCTGCGCCAAAACGGTCTCCGTCTCAGCGACCGCCATAGCGGTAACAGGCCCTAGGACCGGGCGGTTCAATTGGCGGCGTCACGTTCAGTTCAGCTGTTCGCCGCATTCGCGACCGTCTACCTGGTCTGGGGTTCGACGTATCTTGCGATACGCATCGGTGTCCAGGATCTGCCGCCGGTATTGTTTGCCGGCATCCGCTTTCTCATCGCTGCACCGCTGATGTTCGCCTATGCGTGGTCGCGTGGCGCGCGTCTGCCGACCGTGCGTCGCGACTGGGGCGTCATCACCGTCACCGCGCTGCTGATGCTGGCCGGCGCCAACGGCATGGTGACCTGGAGCGAGCAGTGGGTTGAGTCGAATCAGGCCGCGCTGATCGTCGCGACATCGGCGCTATGGATGGCCTGGTTCGGCAGCTGGGGAGGCAGGGGCGAGCGCATCTCGCCGCTGGCGCTGGCCGGTCTGCTACTGGGATTCTTTGGCGTCGCGCTGCTCGTCGGTTCGGGCATGCATCTGCAGCTGGCGCCCTGGTATGCCTACGGTGCTTTGACACTCTCGCCAATCCTCTGGGCTGCCGGCTCGGTGATTTCGCGGCGCAATGTCCTGAGCTGCGCGCCGCTGATGGCGGCGGCGCTGCAGATGGCGGTGACCGGCATTGTCATGACCGCACTGGGGCTTGCCCTTGGAGACGCGCAGCATTGGGTCCTGACACGTGACTCGGCACTCGCACTGATCTATCTCGCCGTTGCCGGTTCCTGCCTGGGCTACGGCGCGTACTACTGGCTCGTGTATCAGGTCACGCCCTCGCAGCTCGGCACCTATGCCTACGTCAATCCGGCGATCGCGGTGTTGCTCGGCTGGTGGATGCTGGACGAGGTCATGCACATGCCGCAGATCATCGGCACGCTGGTGATTCTGGCGGGCGTTGCGCTGGTGACGCTGGCGTCGCGCAAGCCCCACTGAAAATCGGCAGCTTTCGTTTTGCCGGACAACTGCTAGGCTTCGACCGATGAGTCGGTGGCCTTTCCATAAGCTGTTCGATGCCGTGCAGCCGCGGCGCTGCGCGCTGCTCGTCTTCATCGTGCTGTCGGTGCTGTCGCATGCGCAGGCCGCAGCTCCAGCGAGCCTGCTGCGCATCGGCAACGGCCCGGAGCCTGAAACCCTCGATCCACATCGCACCGAAGGCGTCAGTGCCGGCAATATCGTGCGTGATCTCTACGAAGGCCTGACTGCGATCGGCGCCGATGGTCGGGCGATTCCTGCAGCAGCGAGAAGCTGGAGTCTCAGCGACGACGGCCTTACCTACACCTTCGAGCTGCACGAAGGACTGCGCTGGTCGAACGGTGAATTGCTGACCGCAGGGGATTTCGTCGCCGGTCTGCAACGCAGTCTGACACCGACGACCGGATCCAATGTGGCGCAGATGCTGCGTCCGATCCGCGGCGCCACTGCCGTCATTGACGGCAGCACCGAACCGACCACTCTGGCGGTAACTGCGCCTGACCCGCAGCATGTGGTGATCACACTTGACCAGCCGTTACCGGCGTTCCCCGGCATGCTCGCGCATCCGTCGGCCTTTCCTGTGTATGGCGGTGCGCAAGCATCACGCGTCGATGCGCGTGATGACACGCTCGTCAGTAACGGCGCATATCGCCTGAAGCGCTGGGTCATGCAGTCGCATGTCGAGCTCGAGCGCAACCCCAGCTATCGCGAAGCCTCGCGGGTTGCGATAGCGCAGGTGCGCTACGTGACGACGGAAGACATTCACTCCGAGTACAAGCGCTATCGTGCCGGTGATCTCGATGTGACCTACGAGATTCCCTTGCCGCAGCTCAAGCAGATCCGCGGCGAGTACGGTGCGCAGCTCAGGATTGCGCCTTATCTCGGCCTGTATTTCTACGGGCTGAATGTCACGCGCGCCCCGCTCGCTGCACAGGCTGATCTGCGCAAGGCGCTGTCCATGGTCATTGATCGCGAGATCATTGCGCGCAAGGTGCTCAACGGTCTTGCACTGCCGGCCTACGGATGGATACCGCCGGGCACGGCGAACGTTGTTGAGCAACAACCGGAATGGGCGGCCTGGCCTTATGCCCGTCGGCTGGATGCGGCGCGCCAGTTGTATGAGAAAGCGGGCTATTCCGTGGGCAGGCCGCTGCAGGTCCAGATCCGCTACAACACGCACGAGAGCCATCGCCGCGTGGCGACAGTGGTCGCGGCAATGTGGAAACAGACGCTTGGCGTGCGGACCGAGTTGCTCAATGAGGAGTTCAAGGTCTTTCTGCACAACCGCAAGCAGCGCGAAAAGACCGAGGTCTACCGCGCGGCGTGGATGGCGGACTACAACGACCCGACCAGCTTTCTCGACATCCTGCGCAGCGCGCACGGCAAGAACGACACGGGCTGGAGCGACCCGGCTTACGATGCTGCGCTGGACCGGGCGCAGCAGACAGCAGATGTCACCCGGCGCGGCGCTTTGCTCGCGCAAGCGGAGCAAAGACTGTTTGCGGAGACTCCCGTGATTCCGGTCTACTTCTACGTATCGAAGCATCTGGTCAGCCCTCGCGTGCAAGGCTGGACCGACAACGTGCTCGACTATCACTACAGCAAGGATCTCAGCCTGAGATGAGCGCCGCGCCATGCTGATGTTCATGCTGCGACGTGCCCTGGCAGGGCTGGTGACGCTGCTTGCGCTGCTGACGCTCGCATTTTTTCTGTTGCGCGCTGCGCCGGGCGGACCTCTGGATCGCGAGCGCGCGCTGACACCGGCGATCGAAGCGGCGATGGCTGAACAGTTTCATCTGAACGAGCCGCTGTGGCAGCAGTACCTGCGCTATGTCGGCGGCGTTGTGCGCGGCGATCTGGGGCCATCATTCCAGTACGAGGGCTATCGCGTCAGCGAGCTGATTGCGAGTGGCTTGCCGGCGTCATTGCAGTTAGGTGTACTTGCGCTGCTGCTTGCGCTGCTCATCGGCGTGTCGCTCGGCGTGGTCGCGGCCTGTCATCGCGATCGCTGGCTGGATCGCAGTCTGATGGCGCTGTCGCTGGTCGGTGTATCGGTACCGACCTTCGTCGTCGCGCCGATCCTGATCCTGTTCTTCGCGGTGCATCTCGGCTGGCTGCCGGCCGGTGGCTGGCAGACCGGAGACCCAGCAGCCTTGATCCTGCCGGTGCTGTCGCTTGCGCTGCCGCAGATCGCCTATGTCGCCAAGCTGGTGCGCGCCGGCTTTGTCGAAGCGTTGCAGGCGCCGTTCATGCTGACCGCACGCGCAAAGGGGCTGCCGTTGCATCTGCTTTTGCGTCGCCACGCCGCGCGTCCGGCTTTGTTGCCGCTGCTGTCGTATCTGGGCCCGGCGGCGGCGGCGCTGATCACCGGCTCGGTTGTGGTCGAGCAGATCTTCGCGATTCCAGGCATCGGCCGCTACTTCGTGCAGGGCGCCTTGAATCGTGATTACACGCTCGTGCTTGGTGTGGTACTGCTCTACGGCAGCCTGATCGTGCTGTTCAATCTGATCGTCGATGTGCTGTACGGCGTACTCGATCCGCGAGCGCGGCCGGCATGAGCGCCTCTATGGATACGCCGATGCGCAGTCCTGCGGTGATCGTTGCGATCATCGTGCTGGTCCTGATTGCACTTGCCGCAGTGATCGGACCCTGGCTGAGCCCGCATGCGGTCGACAGTATCGACTTCAATGCCGAGTGGGGCGGCGCGCCGTCGCTGCAGGGTGCGCACTGGTTCGGTACCGACAGTCTCGGTCGTGACGTCTTCGTGCGGACGATGGCGGGCGGGCGCCTGTCATTGCTCGTAGCGTTGGCGGCGACTCTGGTGTCGGTGTTGATCGGCGTCAGTTACGGCGCGACGGCGGGCTTCTATGGCGGGCGTACGGATCAGTGGATGATGCGTGTCGTCGATGTGCTGTACGCACTGCCGTTCATGTTCATCGTGATCCTGCTGACGGTCGCGTTCGGGCGCAATGTGCTGCTGATGTTTGCCGCCATCGGTGCCGTGAACTGGCTCGACATGGCACGCATCGTTCGCGGCCAGACCCTGAGTCTGCGCCATAGGGGTTTTGTTCTGGCCGCTGAGCTGTACGGCATGCCGAGACGGCAGATCGTACGCCGGCACATCGTGCCGAATCTCACTGCAACCGTGATCGCCTATGCGACGCTGACCGTGCCGCATGCGGTGCTGATCGAATCCTTCCTCAGCTTTCTCGGTCTCGGCGTGCAGGAACCGGCAACGAGCTGGGGTGTGCTGATCAATGACGGCGCGCGCGACATGGAAGTCACGCCCTGGGCGCTGGCATTCCCCGTGGCCTTCCTGTCGGCAACGCTGTTGTGCCTGAACGTGCTTGGCGAGCGCCTGCGTCAGGCTTTGGATCGCACATGAGTGAAGCCCTGCTCGCAGTCAGTGATCTGCGCGTCGAGCGCCGCCATGGCGCGCGCACACCTGCGCTGGTGGCCGGGCTGAGTTTCGAATTGCCTGCGGGGCAGGCACTCGGCATCGTCGGCGAATCCGGCTCGGGTAAATCACAGACGACGTTGGCGATCCTCGGGCTCAGCGACCCGTCGTTGCGCGTCAGTGGCAGCATCCGTTTTGACGGTGCCGAACTGCTCGATCTCTCGCCGCGACAGTGGCGTGCGCTGCGCGGTCCGCAGATCGGCACCGTGTTTCAGAATCCCCAAGCCAGCCTTAATCCCTATCTGCGCGTTGGCGTGCAGATGTCAGAAGTGCTCGAAGTACATGCGGGCCTGTCGCGTCGCATGGCCGAGGTGGAATGCCTGCGCATGCTCGATGCAGTGCAGGTGCCCGATGCGTCGCGCCTGCTGCGCCAGTACCCGCATGAGCTTTCGGGCGGGCTGTGTCAGCGTGTCGCCATTGCGATGGCGCTGGTTGCACAGCCGCGGCTGCTGATCGCCGACGAGCCGACAACGGCGCTCGATACGACCACGCAGGCACAGTTGCTGGGTCTGCTGAAATCTTTGCGCCAGTCGTTGAATCTTTCGCTGGTGCTGATCTCGCATGATCTGGGCGTCGTCGCCGAGCTCTGTGATCACGTGCTGGTGATGCGATCGGGACAGATGGTCGAGCAGGGCGAAATCGATCGCGTGCTGAATGCGCCCGAGCAGGCGTATACGCGCACGCTGCTGGCTGCGCGCCTGCCTGTCACAGGCCAGCAACGCTGACTTGCAGGCGCTGCTATAGACTCGATGTCCAAGCGGGCGTCACCCGGAAAGTCTGGAGCGAATCATGAAACTGTTTCTGCGACTGTTGGTCTTGAGCGGTGTGCTGGTCCTCAGCGGCTGTGGCTACAACACCCTGCAGCGCCAGGATGAAGGCATCACCGCCGCCTGGGCTGAAGTACTGAATCAGTACCAGCGCCGCGCAGATCTGGTGCCCAATCTGGTCAGCACGGTGAAGGGCTTTGCCCAGCAGGAGCAGGATGTCTTGCTCGGCGTTACCGAAGCGCGCGCCAAAGTCGGCAGCGTCAACGTCACGCCGGACATGGTCAACGATGCCGAAAAGCTCAAGCAGTTCGGTCAGGCGCAGGGCGAACTCTCCAGCGCGCTGTCGCGTCTGCTGGTTGTCACGGAAAACTATCCGCAGCTGAAGTCCGATACCTTGTTCCGTGATCTGCAGGCGCAGCTGGAAGGTACCGAGAATCGCATTACGGTCGCGCGCAACCGGTACATCGCGGCGGTGCAGGAATACAACACCACGGTGCGCAGCTTCCCGAACAACCTGATTGCCGACTGGTTCGGCATGACGGTCAAGCCGAGCTTCACGGTCGAGAACGAGAAGGCGATCTCCGTTCCGCCGACGGTCGACTTCAGCGAGCCGGCGAAAGAGTGAGATTCCGCGCCGGCTGCGGTTTCGCGGCTTCGCTCCTGCTCTGCATGACGTGGGCATGGGCGCAGCCTGCCGTACCCGAGTTGCGCGCGCGGGTCACCGACCAGACCAATACGCTCAATGCGGCCCAGATCAGCGCGCTTGAGCAAACGCTGAGTTCGTTCGAGCAGCAGAAGGGGAGCCAGATCGCGGTGCTGATCGTACCGACGACCGAACCGGAAACCATCGAGCAATACAGCATCCGCGTGGTCGACACCTGGAAACTGGGGCGCGAGAACATTGACGATGGGGCGCTGCTGCTGATCGCCAAGAATGATCGCGGGCTGCGCATCGAGGTTGGCCAGGGCCTCGAAGGTGCGCTGCCGGACGCTCTGGCCAAACGCATCATTGAAGAAACCATCACGCCGTTGTTCAGGCAAGGCGATTTCTATGCGGGCATTGATGCCGGGGTCAGTCAGATGATCGGTGTCATCAGCGGCGAGGCGCTGCCAGAACCCAGCGCCAGAGATTCAGGCGGCGGCGAGGACAATTTCAGGAATCTGGACTGGCTGATATGGGCATTCTTCCTGCTCTGCGGCGCAGGCACCGGATTGAAGAAAAAGCTGGGCGTGTTGCCGGTGTCCGGGCTCGTCGGGCTTGGCACGGGTGCGGTGGCGGGCTGGATGATCGGGCTCATGCAGGCAGGCCTGGTCGCGGGCGGTATCGCAGCCGTGCTCGCGTTCCTGTTCTACGTGATGGACTTGGGACGAGGTGGGGGTGGCTACGGGGGCTACAGCAGCGGCGGGAGTTATAGCGGCGGTGGCGGCGGAAGTTTTGGCGGCGGCGGTGGCGGATTCAGTGGCGGCGGCGCGTCGGGGCGCTGGTGAACATGCATCAGTTCAGACGGCTGTGGATTCATGCGTGCATGGGGCAGCTTGCTGCGCGGCGGAGTTTCCCTGCGGTGACGCTGGATGCGATCGAGCACGCAGTGCGCACCTGCGAGGCACGTCATCCGGGCGAGATTCGCTTTGCGCTGGAGCCTTCGTTGCCGGCGATCTCGTTACTGCGTGGAACAACGCCGCGGCAGCGGGCGATTCAGGTGTTTTCGGATCTGCGCGTCTGGGACACCGAGCACAACAACGGCGTGCTGATCTATGTGCTGCTGGCGGACCACGCGGTCGAAATCGTCGCGGATCGGTTCGTCGCCCGTGGCCGCGTACCGCAGGCCGAATGGGACGCGGCCTGCCGCCTGATCGAAGGCCATTTTTCAAAGGGCCAGTTCGAGGCAGGTGCTTTGGCAGGCATTGCGGCCGTAGCCGACATCCTCGCGCGCTATCCGCCGGGACCAAGGGATGTCGGCAATGAATTGCCCGACCCGCCGGTCATTCTGTAGCCGGGCGAGGTCGGGCGGGATTTTGCCGCAGTGTGCCGAACTGGCTCAGCAAAGTGCTGCAGGTGCTTGATTCAGGCCGGTGTGTTGCGAACAGGGCAAGTTACTCAATACACTCCAACCCAGATAGGGTGACAACGCGTACGAATACGCCGATATTCGACGCCACCGTGCGATTTCAAGGGCTTGTCAGGCCCGTTGATGGTAGGGGAAGACAATGAAACAGCGGGAAAGAATCCGTGGCGCGGTGCTTGTCGCGTTGCTCGCATTCGGAGGCGCGCTGCATATCGCGCCGGCGCATGCCCTGAGTTTCACTGTGCCCTGGGATGACCAGGAAATCGAGGGTGTGCTCAACACCTCCATTGTCGTCGGTGCGTCGATGCGCATGCAGGGCCGCGCCAACGATCTGGTCGGCAAGGCCAACCTCAATCCGGACGTTTGCGGTGGCCTGAATCAAGCCTGCCAGGGCTTGTTCCGCGATCAGGGCCATCCCGCATTTGCGCTGGCGGGCGCACCCGGCCAGTTCAGCCCGAACTACGACGACGGCAACTGGAACTACGACAAGCATGATCTGACCTCGGGAATCGCCAAGATTACCCAGGACATCACACTGACTTACGGCAATTTCGGGTTCTTCGCCAAGGGTCTGTACTACTACGACTGGGTCAATTCCGATCTTGAGGAATACCACCCGAACGAACTGACGCCGGAAAACCGCGATCAGTTCGCGATGTCGGATCCCTCGCTGCCGATCACCCAGTATGGTCGTGGTGGACCGACAGAGCGCCGCCGCGGCGGCGAAGTGCTCAGCCAGATCGGCGCCGAGGCGCAGCTGCTCGACGCCTACCTGTACACGTCAGTGCCGCTGTGGGACGACAAGGAACTGAGCATCAAGATCGGCCGCCAGGGCATCAACTGGGGCGAGTCGCTGCTGCAGGCGCTCAACTCGCTGAACCAGGCCAATCCGGTCAACGCCAACAACTTCTATCGCGTCGGCTATCTGGTCGAGGAAATCTTCACGCCGATCAACATGGTGTCGGCCTCGTTCGAATTGTTCCCGAACGCGACGCTCGAAGGCTTCTACCAGCTTGAATGGCAGCCACTGGAAGCACCGGCGCCAGGCTCGATGCTCGCCGTGTCGGACGTCGTCGGCGTCGACAACGCGGTCAATTACGCCTACATCCATTTCGGCGGTGGCCCGGAAGATCCGGAAGCCCTCGCTTATCCGCTGTACAACCCGTTGTCGGGTGTCACCAACACCTCGACAACGATCGAACGTTTGCCGGACCTCGAACCGGAAACCGCGGGCCAGTTCGGCTTCTCGCTGAAGTACTACGCAGAAGAGCTGAACAACGGCACCGAGTTTGGTTTCTATTTCATGAACTACCACTCGCGCCTGCCGTACGCGAGCATCTTCTCGACGGTTGCCAGTTGCGCCCGTCGCGAAGGCAATGCGCTGGGCATCGATGCCTATGATCCGGTCAGCTTCCTAGCGACCTGTCCGGATCTGCCGCTGCTGCATTCCATCGATCTGGCGACCGGGCTGCCCGTGCTGGGGGGGGATCCCGAGAATGCGCAGAGCAATGCCGTGCCGCTCGACACCGAAAAGCTGCTGATCGAATACCCGGAAGATATCCAGCTCTACGGTCTCAGCTTCGCCACCACGGCCTTCGGCTGGTCGTTCCAGGGTGAAGTGGCTTATCGCCCGAACTCGCCGCTGCAGGTCGATACCGAAGATCTCGTCTTCGCCGGTTTCGGACCGACGCTGTCGCGCTGCCATGACGCGGACCTGCCGCGCCTGCTGCCAGTGGACGCACTCGATCCGGCACTGGATCTGGTCAATACGATTTTCGGCGCACTCAGCGGTCTGACCGGTGGCGCGATCGGGATCCCGAACGTGCTGCCTGCGGGGACCGGTTGCGCGGGTTCAACCACTGGTGTCGGTTCGACCGGCCAGGGCAGTTCGCCGATCGCCGTGCTGGCGCCGGGTGCCGCGCTGTATGCGCCGAGCGACTATGTCGTCGATGGCAACGGCACGCCAGGCGCGTTCAACGACACGTTCGACCTCGCCATCGGCCACGCGCCGGGTTCGGCGCGTTCCTTCCCGGCCTTCATCACGCCATATCGCGGCGTCAAGGCCGGCGAGAACACCCCGTGCGAACCGGAATTCCTCGGCAGCCAGAACCGCTACAGCAACGATCAGCAGCCGGGCAATCGCCGTGCTAACCCGAATTTCCTCGGTTACAACCGCAGCAACCCCTGCTACATCCAGGGTTACGAGCGGATGGAAACCTACCAATTCAACCTGGGCGGTACGCAGGTGCTCGGCGCCAGCGACAACCCGATCGGTGCTGACCAGATTCTCTTCGTGTTCGAGATCGGCGCGACCTGGGTGCCGAACCTGCCGGACCTCGATGAAGTCCAGTTCGAAGCTGCGGGCACGTACTCGCATGCCAGCGCCGGTGCCGACGGCACGGGTGCAGATCGCTCGGCTCAGGCCTGTTCGTACGATCCGGACACCGGTGCGCCGCGCGATTCGTGCTCCTTCGGTGTCGACGGTCTGCGCTTCAATCCTTCGCAGGCGAATCTGGAACTGTATCCGGATCCGTTCTCGTGGGGTTACGTGATGATCGGCATCATCCGTTACGAGTCGGTGTTCCCGGGTATTTCGTTCGCGCCGCAGTTCATCTGGCAGCACAACGTCAATGGCACGGCACCGGGCCCCGGCGAGAACTTCATCGAAGGCCGCAAGACCATGGATCTGCAGATCGAAACCCGCTACAAGTCCAACCTGGCGTTCTACCTCGGGTATACCTGGTACACGGGCGCCGGAGAGGCCAACCTGTATCGCGACAAGGACATGGCCCGCGCCTTCGTCCGCGTGCAGTTCTAGGCCGTTCGCAG
>CAZDPA010000142.1:0-10201 GCA_964507195.1 uncultured Salinisphaerales bacterium
GAGTCGCTGGCTGTCCCCCGGTTCAAGCACGACATCGGCCCGCGCCTGCTGCGGTCGTGCCCTCCCGCGGCCACCGTGGATTCGAGCAGACGGCCCTGCGGTGAATTGTTCAGCGCCGCGGTGATCGCCACGTCAACGAACTCGCCGACCAGCGTCGCCGGGCCATCGAAGTTCACCATGCGGTTGGTCGAGGTGCGGCCGGCCATCTGCGCCGAACGCCGTGACGGCCGCTCGACCAGGATGCGCTGGGTCGTGCCGATCAGGCTGCGTTTGAAGGCATCGTCCTGCACGCGAATGCGGCTCTGCAGCAGCTCCAGGCGCAGGCGCTTGTCTGCGTCGCTGACACCATCGCGCAGGTTGGACGCTGGCGTCCCCGGCCGTGGGCTGTAAACGAAGCTGAACGCGCAGTCGAACTGCGCCTCGGCAATCAGGTCCATCGTCATCGCGAAGTCGGCATCGGACTCGGTCGGGAAGCCGACGATGAAATCCGACGACAGCGAGATGTCCGGCCGCACCGTGCGTACGCGGCGGATCTTGTCGAGGAACTGCTCGCGCGTGTAGCCGCGTTTCATCATGCCGAGGATGCGGTTGGAGCCGGACTGCACCGGCAGATGCAAGTAGCTCGCCAGCTTGGGCTCTTCGGCAAAGGCGTCGATCAGCGCGTCATCGAACTCAGCCGGGTGCGAGGTCGTGTAGCGGATGCGCGCTATGCCGGGAATCCGCGCGACGTAGCTGATCAACAGGGCCAGATCGCAGCGCTCGGCAGTCTCGCCCATGCGGCCGCGATAGGCGTTGACGTTCTGCCCGAGCAGGGTGACCTCGCGCACGCCCTGCTCGGCGAGCTGGGCGATCTCGACCAGCACGCTGTCGAGCGGGCGGCTGACTTCTTCACCGCGCGTATACGGCACGACGCAGAAGGTGCAGTACTTGGAGCAGCCTTCCATGATGCTGACGAAGGCGGTCGGGCCGCTGACCCTGGGCTCCGGCAGATGGTCGAACTTCTCGATCTCGGGGAAGCTGACGTCGACCTGCGGCACGTGCGAGTTGCGCATGGCGTCGAGCAGCTGCGGCAGGCGGTGCAGGGTCTGCGGGCCGAATACGATGTCGACCAGCGGCTGACGTTCGGTCAGGGCCTGGCCTTCCTGCGAAGCCACGCAGCCGCCGACACCGATCACGCGTCCCGGGCTGGCCTGTTTCCAGTCTTTCCAGCGGCCCAGCTCGGAAAACACCTTCTCCTGCGCCTTTTCGCGGATCGAGCAGGTATTGAGCAGCAACAGGTCCGCTTCATCCGGATTGCTGGTGCGCTGATAGCCGTGAGAGCTGGCAAGCACGTCGACCATCTTGGTCGAGTCGTACTCGTTCATCTGGCAGCCGTAGCTGATGAGGTACAGCTTTTTGGACATCGAATGCGGCCGAACCGGCCGTCTCTGAAACGGCCGCATAGTATAAGGCAGCGCGTTTATTGAGGTTTTAGCGGCCTCAGAGCTTCCCCATCCAGCCCTCGACCCCGGCTTCTATGTCCTGGAATGACTGCTCGAACGCCTCGCGCGGCCGCCGGAACGGGTCGGCAATGTCGGCGTTTCCGCGCCATTTCAGCAACTTGTGGACGCGCCCACGCAGCGGCGGGTACTGGTTGTTGACCCAGTCGCTGTGCGTCTGGTCGAGGGTCAGGATCAGGTCCATGGAGGCCAGCAGCGGCAACGTCGCCTGCTGTGCCCGATGACTGCGGATATCCACTCCATATTCGGCCGCGACCGAAATCGCCATCGGATCAGCCGGGTACCCGACCAGTGCGCCGGTACCGGCCGAGGCCACGTACTCGATCCGCGCACCCAGCCGCGCGCGCAGCAGCGCTTCGGCAATCGGGCTGCGGCAGATATTGCCGGTACAGATGACGATGAGGCGTTTGAACATGGCTCCGAAGGATGGTGGCCGCGGCGGTGTCGAACATGAACGACGCTGAAGATCGGGCGGCGTGGCGCATTGTACCCAGACACGGTTCACGGTTTATCCGCTGGCGCTGGCGCTATAGTTTGCGGCGCAGACGGCTGTTGAGGCCGTCGCATCGCTTGGGGAAAGGGAGCCTATGCCGCAACCGGGGGAACACTTCGGCAACTATCTCGTCGAGCGCGTGCTCGGCACGGGCGGCTTTGCGGAAGTCTACGAAGCGGTCGATCCGCTGCTCCAGCGCAAGGTTGCGCTCAAGGTGCTGCTGCCGGAGTTCGCGCGGACCACCGACATGGTCGCGCGCTTCCAGCGCGAGGTGCGCGCGGTGGCGGGACTGAGCCATCCCGGCATCGTCCAGATCTACACCGTCGGCAATGTCGAAGGGCTCGACTATTACGCCATGCAGCTCCTGCCTGGCGGCGATCTGCGCAAGCGCATGCAGGACAAGCTGCCGCCGTACCGGGCGATGGAAATCATCGCGACGATGGCCGATGCGCTGGCCGAGGCCCACGCGCAGGACATCATTCACCGCGACATCAAGCCCGAGAACATCCTGTTCGATGATGCCGACAATCCGGTACTCACCGACTTCGGAATCGCCAAGGTCCTCAATGCGCAGAACCAGCTGACCGCAGCGGGCACGGCGATGGGCACGCCGCGCTACCTGAGCCCGGAACAGGCGCGTGGCAGCACGGTCGATGCACGCGCAGACATCTACAGCCTTGGCATCATCCTGTTCGAGATGCTCGCCGGCAGACCGCCGTTCGATGGCCCGGACCCGGTGTCCATCGTCCTCAAACACGCCACCGAACCGGTCCCCAAGCTGCCACCCGAGCATGCCGCGCAGCAGGCGCTGATCGACCAGTTGCTGGCCAAGCATCCGGGCCAGCGCCCCGCCTCGGCAGCGGAGTTGTGCAAGCTGGCTCAGCGTCAGGCACGTCATCTGAAGCCGGCGGATGCCGGCCCGACACCGATGATCGCGCTGTCACCGGCACCGGCACCTGTGCCCGTCGCGCAGCCCGAACCGGCTCCTCCGCAAGCGGAGCCCAGGAGTGCACCCAACCAGGCAGCCGATCAGACGGGCCGGCCGCGTCGCCGCGTGTGGATTGCCCTCGGACTGGTACTGCTGGTCGCAGCAATCGCGCTGGTCGGGTTCATGCGCTCGCGTACCTCCGGTTCCACACCACAAGCGGCTCCGGAGATCGACGCCGGACCGGACAATCCGGCGACCGTCGATGCTGTGCTGGCGACGTCTGCCGCAACCGCGCCAACCGAGTCCCGCGCCGCGCGCGTGGCGCGTGAGAAGAAGCGCTGCGCGCTGCATGTTTCAGCACTGACTGGCAGCGGCGATCTGGTCTACGATGACGCCATCCGTTTCCCGGGGGCGCGACAGGAAGCCGATGGCACTGGCATCTGGGTGCCGAGAATTCAATTGGGCAATGGGCAGTGGGTCAATGCCTTGGTCACGCCGGAAGGCTGTGTGCTGATCAAGAGCCTCGCCGCTGGTCCAGCGAAATAGTGACGTGCGTTTATCCACCGTCGGGGGCAGACAATGCGCACAGGTCTAGGCAACAAGCGGGGATGGCGACACTTCGCCACAGCAACTGCAGTGCTGTTTGCTTGCCTGAAGGTGCAGGCAGCGCCGCCGATGCCATTCGAGGACAAATGGCAGCACGTCGGCGTGGCCACCTGCGCCGGCAGCAACTGTCACGGCTCGCAGCGGCCGTTCGAAGATTCGCCGGTGCTGCAGAACGAATATTTCCTGTGGCAGCGCGAAGACGCGCATTCCAATGCCTACAAGCTGCTGCAGACGCCGGCGAGCAAGCGCATCGCCAGCAATCTGGGGCTGAAGGACGCCACGACCGCCGCCGAATGCCTGACCTGTCATACCGATTACGTCGCCCAGGCCCAGCGCGGCCGGCGCTATGCGATGAGCGAAGGCGTGGGTTGCGAGGGCTGTCACGGCGGCGCGCAGAGCTGGCTGGGTCCGCACGTGTCGGGCAACACCCACGCGCAGAACATCGAGGCAGGTCTCTATCCGCTTGAAGATCCAGTGCTGCGCGGCCGCCTGTGCGTGCAATGCCACATGGGCACCAAGAACAAGCCGATCACGCATCGCATCATGGGTGCCGGCCACCCGCCGCTTGAGTTCGAACTGGATACCTTCACCAACATCCAGCCAGCGCATTTCCGCGTCGATGATGAATACCGCAAGCGCAAAAACTATGTGCCCGGCGCCAAGGTCTGGGCGATCGGCCAATTGCTGGCGGCAGAAACCCTGCTCGACGGTCTGCTCGGCGACCGTTTCAGCGACGGCGGCATGTTCCCGGAGCTGGTGTTCTTCGACTGCAACGCCTGCCATCACCCGATGCAGAACACGCGCTGGACGCCCGGCACCGGCGGGCCGCTGGGCCCCGGTTCAGTGCGTCTTGCCGACGGCTACCTCGTGATGTCCGGCGTCGTGCTGTCGGTACTGCAGCCGGCGGCGGCGCAGCGCTGGAACGCCGGAATCACCGAGCTGCACAAGTCTTCGGCGCAGTCCGTCACCAAGGCGCGCGCCGCAGCCAAAGCCCTGCGTGACATCGTGTCGGAAACCCTGCCGAAGATTTCGCAGGGCGCGATCAGCAAAGGTCAGGCCGTGGAACTGCTTGATCAGATCGCGAGGACCGGCATCGAAGGCAAGGCCGGCGACTACACGACCGCCAAGCAGATCTACTACGGCAGCGATGCATTGGCCGCCTACCTGCGTCAGGAACATGGCATGTCCAAGCAGGCGCTTTCCGGCCCGCTTGATGAAATGTTTGCTGCAGTGGACGCGCCGCTTGCCTACAATCCGGAAGCCTTGCGCGGTGCATTGCGCAAGCTGCGGACCGCGGCGGCGCAACAGCGCTGATCACCGCATGTTCCGTTTCCTACGCCGCTTGAGCGGGAGTCGACAGCTGAAAATCACATTGGCCGGCGCCACGCACCCCGGTGGTCATCGCGATCACAACGAGGATGCCTATTCCGTACTGCCCGAACAGAACACGGCGGTCATTGCCGACGGCATGGGCGGACTTGCGCGCGGCGAGGTGGCGAGCAAGATGGTCGTCACTGTCGTGACCGAAGTACTGGCGACCGGCTCGACGCCCGCCGCCGGTCTGCAGGAAGCACACAAGCGCATCCGCGAGGCCAGCATGGCCAACGGCGGCTCAGAGCGCATGGGCTCGACCGCCGTGGTCATGACCATCGACAAATCGACCGCGCACGTACACTGGATCGGCGACAGCCGTGCCTATCTGTGGCGCAACAAGACACTCAAGCAGATCACCAAGGATCACTCGTTTGTCGAAGAACTGATCGATGCTGGCGCGATCAGTGAGAGCGAAGCCGAGACGCACCCGAATCGCAACGTGCTGACGCGCGCTGTCGGCATCCGCGATACGGCCGACGTCAAAGCCGATCAAACCACCATCGAACTGGAAGTCGGCGATTGCATCCTGATGTGCACGGACGGCCTGCATGGATATCTGCCGCGTGACGTCATCATCGACTGCCTGGTACAGGGCGGCTCGGCGCAGGACATCGTCAACCGGATGATCGAACACACCTTGTCGGATACCGAGGCGGGCGACAACGTCACCGCGATCTGCGCCGTTGTGGGGGATTAAGGCGCGTGCTTGAAGCGGGCACCCTGCTGGGCAACTACAAGATCCTGGGCCAACTCGGCTCGGATGGCATGGCCGATGTCTACAAGGCGGAGGACCAGACGCTCGGCCGCATCGTTGCGCTCAAGGTGCTGCCGCCGGAGTTCGGCCGCAACCCGCAGCTCGTCGCCCGCTTTGAAAAGGAAGTCCGCTCGTCGGCTTCGCTGAACCACGCCGGGATCGTCACCGTTTTCGAAGTCGGGCGCGCTGAGGGCGTGCACTACTATTCGATGCGGCTGCTGACCGGCGGAGATCTGCGCGGTCGCATCGAGCGTGGCATGACCGAGGTCGAAAGCCTGTCGATCCTGCGCGAGATCACTGACGCCTTCGTCCACGCCCATGCCGCCGGGTTCGTCCATCGCGACGTCAAGCCGGAGAACATCCTGTTCGACGAACAGGGGCGTCCGGTACTGACCGATTTCGGCATTGCCAAGATCATGTCGTCCGAGTCGAAGATGACCGCGACCGGTGTGTCGATCGGCACGCCGCGCTACATCAGCCCGGAGCAGGCTCGCGGCCGTCCGGTCGACGCGCGCGCAGACATCTACAGCCTCGGTGTCATCCTCTACGAGATGCTGACCGGGCATCCGCCCTACGATGCGGAGGAATCCCTCGCCGTCATCTTCAAGCACGTCACCGAACCGATTCCGCGACTGCCGGAAAATCTGGCGCGTTTCCAGCCGATCATCGATTCGCTGATGGCCAAGGAACCGGCGCAGCGACCAGCGTCCTCAACTGAATTGCTGCGCCTGATCGATGAACTGCTTCCGCCGCAGCGCACCGCGGCCATGTCGCAGTACTCGACCGCCGCTTTTGGTGTCGTGCGCTCGCCGACGACCGGCAACAGTCTGCCGACCATCGCGACCGACGGCAGTGGCCTGGCCGATCGCTTGCAGGAAGAACAGGCGCGCAAGCAGCGCGACGAAGAAGAACGCAAACGTCAGGAAGAATTTGCGCGGCAGAAAGCCGAGGATGACGCACGTCGGCGCAAAGCCGATGAAGCCGAGCAGCAGCGGCGCGACGAACAGGCTCGCATCCGCGCCGAAGAGGAACGCGCACAGCAGGAAATCCTCGCAAAGCAAAAAGCGGAAGACGATGCACGCCGCCGTGCGGCCGAAGAGGTCGAACGCAAGCAGCGTGAAGAGCAAGCCCGGATCCTCGCTGAACAAGAGCGGGTGCACCAGGAAGAACTCGCACGCCAGAAAGCCGAGGAGGATGCACGGCGCCGCGCAGCCGAGGAGATCGAGCGCAAGAAGCGTGAAGAGCAGGCCCGCATCCGTGCTGAAGAAGAACGCCTGCGCCAGGAAGAGCTTGCGCGCCAAAAAGCTGAAGAGGACGCTCGCAAAAAGGCTGCCGCCGAAGAGGCGGCACGCATCCGTGCCGAACAGGAACGCGTCGCTCGCATCGAACGTGAACGCATTGCAGCTGAAGAAGCCGAGCGCAAGCGCATCGCCGCCGAAGAGGCGCGCATCCGCCGCGAGGAAGAGCAGCGCATCAAGGCCGAGCAGCTTGCTGCAAAGCAGGCCGAGAAGGAACGTCTGGCGCGTGAGGCTGAAGCGCGCAAACAGGCCGAGCGCGAGCGCAAGGTCGCGGAGGCCGATGAAGCGCGCCGACGCAGGAACGAAGAGAAGCAGCAGAAGGCCATCACAGACGCTGCCAAGCGCTCTGAAGCCGAGGCTGCAGCGCATCAGCTGGCGCTGGCGAAGGAAAAGGACAAGCAGGAACAGCTCGCTCGCAAACGCGAACTGGCCGCAGCCCGCGGGGCAAGCCCGGCCTCCGGCAGCAAGGGTCCGTTGATCGGCGCGATCATTGCCGTTGTCCTGGGCATCGCCGTTATCGTCTGGTGGCTGACGCGTCCAACGTCGACCGACGACACCGACGAGCCCACGCCAACGACGGCGCCCACCGCCGCGCCGACGGCAGAAGCGACCGCCGAAGCCACCATGCGCCCGACTGCACGTCCGACCGCAACACCGGCACCGACCGTTGAACCCACCGCCGAACCGACGGCGAAGTCGACGATCGCTCCGACCGCTGCGCCGACGGCAGCGCCGACTGCGGCCCCGACCAGCAAACCGGTGCCGACACCGGATGCTGCTGAGTTGCAGCGCAAAAAGATCGCGGCAGAGCGCGAGCGTCAGCGCCTCGCCGACGAAGAAGCGACACGCCGGCTCGAACGCGAAGCTGAACGCCAGCGCAAGTTGCGCGAAGACGCCGCCGCCGAGCAACGTCGGCGCGACGCGGAAGCTGCTGCCGCGGCTGCGGCTACGCCTGCGCCAACGGCGGCTCCCACTCCAACGCCGGGCCGATTGAACCGACCGCTCGGATTCTAGTGTGTTGCTTCACTCTGCCTGGAATCTATCGCCGGTCTTTCCGGCACCCTCGTCCTCCCCATCGTGGCACTTTCTCCCGCAGGCGGGAGAAGGTAAGTACGGAAAATCTCCCTCTCCCGCAAGCGGGCGAGGGTCGGGGTGAGGGGCATTGAGACCGTGCGTTACGCGATTTCGTAGCGCAGCAGATACGGCAGATCGACATCCGGGCGTTCACCAAGGGCAAACATGCCGCGTCCGAGCAAGGTGAAGACCTCGCGACGGATGTAAACAAACTTTTCGGCTTCTGCACTTTCGGGCAACACATAGGTGCCGTTGGTGCTTTCATCGACCAGCGTGTACTTGCCGCGATGCATCTCGATGCGAGCATGCACGCGCGAAGCAAACTGTGACGGCACGACGAGGCTGCAGCCTTCCTCGCGCCCGATCGTGAACGGTAACTGCGACTCGGCCAGCAGGATGGACTGTCCGGCAAACTTGATGACCAGGCCCGCGTTGACCGGCATGCCCATATCCTTCGGCGCGATGAAGATCTGCGTCGCCGCGCGGCGATCCCACAGCAGCTGCACGATCGACAGCGACTCGGTGACGCCCTTGACCGGCGTGTTGTCGAACAGGCGAACCAGCTCCTGCAGTTCGCGGGACAAACCGGCAGATGTCGATTCGGTGGTGAGAACCTGCTCAGCCTTGGCCATGTCGCAGAGCCGCGCAGCGAGATTCACCGCATCGCCAAAAACATCTTCATCGCGAGGCACAACCTGCCCGACCATGAAGCCGATGCGAAACAGCACGGGCGCCTCACCCGGTGTCACCGGCAAGCGCGCTATCCGCTGCACTTCCATTGCAGCCCGAGCCGCCGCGTTCGCGTCCGGCAACTCGCACATCGCGCAGTCGCCGATGGTCTTGACCAGACGCCCACCCTGCATGCGCGTGACGTTGGCAACCCGATCGATCGCTTTTCGGATCAGCGCCTCGGCGATCTCGTCGCCAAGGCGTCGATACAGCGATGTGCTGCCGACGACGTCAGCGAACAAGATGGCGCGTTCTTGCATCGGCTGCATGGTTTCGGCCAGATGTCGACAGCGATTTCCGCGTTACCTGTCTCGATCAGAACCCGAACGAGTACAGGTAGGTCAGCTGGATATAGGTCTCGGTCAACTCGACGCGGTCAAGCTGAAAGAAGCCATCTGCTGTGCCGTCCTCATCGATGTCGACCGGCGTGGTTGACGCTTCAGCCAGCGCGGACGACACCGTATCGTCGCCATTGAAGCGCTGATAACGCAATTGCAGGCTGTGGGCCGGCAGGCTGGCCAGCGATGCGCTGAGCTTTACGCTGATGCCCTTGTAAAGAAAGCTGCTGCCCTTCTGCGGGAAGTCCTGGGCTTCGGAAAGGTTGTAGGCCAGCGAGCTGCCGACAATGATCGGCCCCATGCTCATCCCGCCGACACCGGCGCCGACGAACAGACCCGACTCCGAGAAGGTGTCGTCATTGAACGCACCATCACCCTGCATGCCGCGGCGGTAGCCCGCAAAGAAGGACAGATGGTCGCCGACCAAGCTACCGGCCGAGACTAGAATATCGGTGCGGTCCAGTTCGGCGTTGGTGTCTGTGTCGACCATCTGGTACTCGATGGCGATATCGGTGAAGAAATCGCCATACGCGGAACTGAAACCCGTCTGAATTCCGTACGAAGGTTCGTCATCGCCATTGAATTCAGTGCTGAAACCTTCCAGTTCATCACCGTTGATATCGAACAGGCGGAACCCGAGCTCGCTGTCCTGCGCGTACATGCCCAGCGACGGGCCAACGCGGGCGCTGAACTGGAGTTGCGGATCCGAGGCAAGTGCCGCGTTCGACATCACGAGCAATCCGGTTGCTGCTGCCAGTGCGAGTTTCATGTTTTAACCCCCTGCAAGATTCGCTATCAAAGAAACATCCGAAATCCGGTGCCCACGTCCCATTTGCACCGAGCCTGATGCCCGCATCATAACGCCTGTGTGGACACCGCGTTACTACCTGGCTCACAAAAACAAACGCACCATAGCCATGCGGCTATGGTGCGTTATCAGCGTACTGCGCGCGTCGGGAACGCCGGGTGTCAGCTGAGGCGAAGTCCCGGCTGTTTTCCCTCTGCGGGTTACCCCCTACTGCTTGGTAAACGGCAGACCAACGATCACCGAAGTCGGGCGCAGATCTTCAGCACTGCAGTCGCCTGGGACCGGCGCCTGACCACTGTC
>CAZDPA010000143.1:0-10156 GCA_964507195.1 uncultured Salinisphaerales bacterium
CGTCGGCCGACAGCAGCACCACTTCCGGTTCCTGCACGTGGTAGCCCTGGATGAAGTTGACGCCGAGCTGCCACAGGCGCGCCATGACATTGGCGTCTTCAACGTGGGTGACGATGATCTTGATGCCCTTGGCCTTGGCCGTTTCCATCAGCGCGACCAGCTTGCGATGCATTTCCTTGTCGTTGAACTTGGCCGTGTACGAGTGATGGAACTTGATGAACTGCATCGGGATGTGTTCGATCATCTGCGCCGGATTGGCGCCAATGCCGAAATGCTCGATCGCAATCTGCGCGCCCAGATCCGACAGCGCCTTGGTCAGCATGCGTGCCTTGCGCACATGGTTCTGCACGACGAGTTCACGCAGCTCGAAGACGATTTCGCCCGGCTTGAGTGCGCGCGTCTTGACCTGCTGCTTCGTCCATTCGATCAGCTGCTCGGCATCCTTGAGGCTGTCCTCGGAAATCTTCACGAACAGGCTCGAGGCCTGCTGCGCGCCTTCGCGCTTGGCCTGGACCTTGAGCGCGCGATCGATGACCCAGCGGTCGATGCTGGTCATCAGTCCGTGCTTCTCGGCTGCGCCGATGAATTCGGAGGCGTGAACTTCGTTGCCGCTGTCGTCGATGATGCGCACCAGCACGTCGAAATGCTGACGGGTGTCGCCTTCGAGGCTGGCGATCGACTGGAAGGCGAGCTTGAGGCGCTGGTTCTCCAGGGCGCTCTTGATCATCGTGGCCTTGCGCGCATCTTCGCGTTCCTGCTGCGAGGAGGCCGCCGTCGGGCCGACGTTGGCGAATTTCTTGCCGCCCCTGGCCGACAGTTCGCGTGCATCACGCACCAGATCGACGGTGACCGCGTTGGCATCTTCGCTGCCGGACAGCGGATAGGCGGCAACCGTCAGCGACACGTGAGCCTCGTGGCCTGTCGTGCTGAAGATATGCCCGCCGACTTCGGCGACGATGGCTTCGCCGTTTTCGGCCAGCTCAACGACGGATTTGCGAGAAACCAGCGCGGCGATCTCATGCGTGGAGAAGCGGAACAGCTGGTCCTGCGGTTGCAGCTGGGTTTTCAGCCACTCCTGCAGTTGCTCGACCGCCTGGGCCGCGTCATGCAGGCCGATGCGTGTTTCGGTGCCAGCGTAATCGTCGACCGTGAACAGCACGGCGGCACGTTGCGCGGCCTTGGGGTCGGCGCTGGCGATGGCTGCCGCGAGCGCGGCAAAGAATTCCAGGCGACCGGCGGTGCTGACGGCCACGGTGCCACCGGCGGCCAGGGCAGCTGCCGCGGGCGCTTCGGCTTTGATCAGCATTTCGATCAGCTGCTCGCCGTCGACCGTGCTCGGCATCATCTGCGCGCTGATCGCGACGCGGCGGCCTTCCTTGTGCATCAGGCAGCATTCAAGCGGCTTGCCGTCGCTCTTGCCGCGCTGGAGCATTTTCAGCTGCGCCTTGACCTTGGTCTGATGATCTTCGGCAACCAGATCCATCAGCGGCAGTGCGTTGAGTTCTTCCGGCTCGGGGTAGCCAAGCAGCTGTGCGAACGCCGGATTGGCCTGCGACAGGATGCCTTCCTGGATGTACGCGACCGCATCGTTGGTGCTGGTGATCAGCTGCTGGTGACGGTCTTCGAATGCCGCCAGTCGCTGGCGCGTGCTGCGCAGGTCGCGGAAACTGGTGTGGGTGCCGATCTCGCGCAGCACGACCAGTTCCAGGTGGCGCATGTGGCGCAGATCTTCGTTGGAGATCAGATCGCGCGCGCCGGCAGCGAGCGCGGCAACCTGTTCCTCGGACGAAATGTGCTTGGTCAGCACCAGGATCGGCAGATCCGGCATCAGGCGCCGGCCGACACCGACGACATCGGCCGTGGTCGCCGCAACCGGCTGCTCGTCGGAGACGATCAGCAGATCCGCCGTTGCACTGCGCAGCGCCTCTTCGACATCTTCGAGATCGGTGACCCACGCGCAGCGGATCGGATGTCCGGCGTTGCGCAGATAGCTCTCGATATTCTTCGCGACGCTCTCGGAACGCGTCACGACCAGCACGACGAAACTGCGGGCCGGAATCGCGGCAGCTTCGGAGTGTGCTGTGGGGGTACCGACCATTTGTGCTGTGGCTACCATGGGATCGCAGTTTTCGAGTTGGTTCCAGCTTCTTCGCGTACCAAGCGGGGTACCAGGTACCCCGGCAGACGTCCTGTCAGCTCGCGCATCAAGCCGCGAGCCCGCTCCTCTAAGACTTCAAAATGGGCTGAGCCCTGTACCCGATCCAGCAAATGCAGGTAGTACGGAAGAATGCCACATTCCGACAGCCGTTCCGATAGTGCAGCCAATGTATCGGTCTTGTCATTGATGCCCTGCAACAAGACCGCCTGATTGAGCAGGGTGATCCCCAGCATACGCAACGGTCTGAGTGCCGCTTCGACCGTGTGATCTAGCTCGTTTGGATGATTGGCGTGCAGCACGACGATGCGCGCCAGGCGACCGCGCCCCAACCATGCCAGCAGCCGATCGTCGATCCGTTCCGGCAGCACGATGGGCTGACGCGTATGGATACGCAGGCGGCGCAGGTGCGGGATCGCGTCGAGGGCGTCGGCGAATTCGGCGAGCTTCTGGTCCGACAGCGACAGCGGGTCGCCGCCCGACAGAATCACCTCGTGGATCGACGGGTCGGCACTGATCGTATCCAGTGCGTCCTGCCAGTGATTGCGCGCGCCCAGATGCTCGCTGTAGGGAAAATGCCGACGAAAACAGTAGCGGCAATGGATCGCGCAGGCGCCGGTCGCAATGACCAGCACGCGGCCGTTGTACTTGTGGATCAGCCCACCGTCGCGCAGCTTGTGCATGTCGCCGACGGCGTCGATGCCGAAGCCCGGTACCTGATCGGCCTCGGCCGGCTGCGGCCAGACTTGCAGGAACAGTGGATCCGTCGGGTCTCCCAGGCGCATGCGCCCGGCGAAGCTGCGCGGCACGCGCAGGGGAAAATGCTGCACCTGTTCGTAGGCCAGGGTTGGCAGGGCAGGGTCGAGGCCAAGAAACGCCAGCAGATCGGCTGGTCGGGTCAGGGCGTCACGCAGGGCATGCTGCCAAAGGGTGGCCTGCTGGCGGGGTGTTTGAGGGGACGGTATCATTCGCGCCTCATTTTAAGCCGTCCTGTCGCCGTTGCGGCCTTTTCCGGCCGAAATGGGCAAATTCTGGTTACAAACTTCTCGGGTTCAAATCATGGCATCCGTCAGCACCAACGAAATGAAGGCCGGTACCAAGCTCCTGATTGATGGAGATCCGTACTCGGTCATCGACAACGAATACCGCAAGCCGGGCAAGGGCCAGGCGACCAACACGATCAAGATCCGCAACCTCAAGACCGGTCGCGTGCTGGACCGCACCCTGAAGTCCGGCGACACGATCGAGTCGGCCGACGTCGAAGACAAGGACATGCAGTACCTGTACAACGACGGCGAGTTCTGGACCTTCATGGATCCGAAGAGCTTCGAGCAGATCACCGCCGGC
Organism: uncultured Salinisphaerales bacterium; assembly: GCA_964507195.1. Classification (GTDB taxonomy): domain Bacteria; phylum Pseudomonadota; class Gammaproteobacteria; order Nevskiales; family Nevskiaceae; genus Solimonas. Next base: position 3,503 of record CAZDPA010000143.1, read on the forward strand.
AAGACTGCGATGGCTGATGCCGCGCAGTGGCTCAAGGGCGAGGAAACCGTCCGCATCACGCTGTGGAACGAAGTGCCGCTGGTCGTCTACGCGCCCAACACGGTCGAGCTGACGATCGTCGAAACCGATCCGGGCCTGAAGGGCGACACCGCCACCGGCGGCGGCAAGCCGGCGACGCTTGAAACCGGCGCCGTGGTCAAGGTGCCGCTGTTCATCCAGCAGGGCGAGAAGATCAAGGTCGATACGCGCACCGGCGAATACCTGGCCCGCGGCGGCAAGTAGTGTTCGTGAGGCGTCGGGCGTGAGGCGTGAGGCGCAGCAGTGGCGCCCGTCTGCGAGCCTGACAGCACTCAAAGCGCGGGCGGAACTCTACAGTTCTGTCCGCGCTTTTTTTTCGGCCCGCACGGTGCTCGAAGTCGAGACACCCATACTTTCCCGGCATGCAACGGTTGATCGCCACATCGACAGTTTCGCGGTGACAGCGCCTCACGCCTCATACCTCACGCCTCACGGTTATCTGCACACCTCGCCGGAATTCGCGATGAAGCGCCTGCTTGCTGCTGACAGCGGGCCGATCTACCAGATCGCCCGCGTGTTCCGGCGCGACGAGCAGGGCCGCCATCACAACCCTGAATTCACGATGCTCGAATGGTATCGGCCGGGCTTCGATCATCACGCGCTGATGGACGAACTGGCCGAGCTGCTCGCAGCCTGCGGAGTGCAGGGCGAGGTGACGCGGCTCAGCTACCGCGAGGCCTTCGAGCAATACGCCGGCTTTGATCCACATGCATTGGATGCGGCCGAGTTGCGCGAGCGCTGGACGGCGCGCGACATGGTCGGCATTGAAGGTTTGAGTGCCGCCGAGCTGGGCGATGCCGATTTCTGGCTCGACCTGTTGATGTCGCACGTCGTCGGCCCGCAGCTGGGCAGGGATGCGCCGCAGTTCGTCTACGACTTCCCCGCGACTCAGGCGGCGCTGTCGCGCGTGCGGTCCGGCACGCCGCCGCTGGCGGAGCGCTTCGAGCTGTTCTGGCGCGGTATCGAACTGGCGAACGGATTTCATGAGCTGACCGATGCCGCCGAGCAACAGCGCCGCTTCGAGGCCGATCAGCAGGCGCGTATAACCTTGGGACGTGGTGTGCCGCCGTACGATACGAATCTGATCGACGCGCTGGCGCATGGCATGCCGTCCTGTGCGGGCGTTGCGGTTGGTCTTGATCGCGTGCTGATGCTCAAGCTGGGATTGTCGTCGCTGGATCAAGTGTTGGCGTTCGCGGCAGATCGCGCCTAGACCGTAGCCCGGTTCCGCGCAGCGGAGCCGGGACGTCCAGTTGCTGCGCCGAGCCTCCCGGCTTCGCTGTGCGAAACCGGGCTACGGGCTGATCAGATCCCATGCAAAACGCAGGATCAGCAAGCCAACAACCACAATGAACAACTGGCGAACGAAGGCATTGCCCTTGCGGATCGCCAGGTGCGTGCCGAGCAGGCTGCCGGCGACGTTGAAGACCGCCATCGGCCCCGCGATGTCGTAGCGCACATGATCGGTTGCGACGAAGTAACCCAGTGCGGCGAGATTGGTCACGACGTTGACCAGCTTGGCCGACGCTGACGCGGCGAGAAAGCTGAAGCCGAACAGGCCGACGAAGGCGATGACCAGAAAGCTGCCGGTGCCGGGGCCGAAGAAGCCGTCGTAGAAACCGATGAGCGTGCCGACGACGAGGCCGAGCGCGGTCTGCCGGTGACCGGCCCAGCGGGGTGCATGCAGTGCGCCGATGTCTTTCTTCATCAGCGTGTAGATCAGCACCGCAATCAGCAGCACGAGGATCACCGGGCGATAGGCATCCGGCGGAAGCAGCGTGGCGACGCGCGCACCCAGGAACCCGAAGATCAGCGCGGTAACCGTAGTCGGCAGCGTGGCGCGCCATTCCACCGGCACGCGGCGCAGGTACTGGATCGCGGCGCTCGCAGTGCCCCAGATGCTGGCGAACTTGTTGGTGCCGAGCAGCGTCGCCGGCGCGACTTCCGGCATCAGCACGAACAGCGCGGGAATCTGGATCAGTCCGCCGCCGCCGACCACCGCATCGATGAAGCCGGCCAGCAGCGCAAAACCGCACAGCGCGGCGAGTTCGAGAGTGAATTCCAAATGCGCCTTGGCCCTAGGGGGTTTTTGGTTTAAGTGGAAACATCGCTATGGAAAATCCTCATAGGAACCTTTCCTTCTCCCCGCTGGCGGGGAGAAGGTGCCCGAAGGGCGGATGAGGGGCCGCTTCTGTCCGCGCATGCGCCTGTGGCGCGCCCCTCACCCCAACCCTCTCCCCGCACGCAGGGAGAGGGGGACCTGAACCAAAAATGCGCTACAGGATCATGCCAACGCTGGCCGGCACTTCGAAGCGGCGACCGTCGAGCACCTTGTTCAGCAGCAGGGTGATCCAGGCGCGCGAAGTCGTCAGCTGGCGCACGGTGAAATAGGTCTTGCCGCTTTCGTTGACCATCTCGTAGCGATTGATGGTGACGGTGATCGGATCACGCTCACCGCGCATGAGGACCTGAGCAGTGATGCGCCCGGCCTTGGTATCGACGACGCATTCGCGGACGTCGCCGTACTCGCCGAACTTGTCGTTGAAGAACGCGCGCAGGCCTACGCCGAGCGCGCCGTCCTTCATTGCTGCCCCGAGCTTGCTGAAAACCATGGCCGTACTCTAGAGAATTTCAGACGCATATGCGGCCAGCCGCGAACGCTCGCCGCGCGCCAGCGTGACGTGTCCGCCATGCGGCCAGCCCTGGAAACGATCGACGACGTAGGTCAGGCCGGAACTGGTTTCCGACAGGTACGGCGTGTCGATCTGGCCGAGGTTGCCGAGGCAGATCATCTTCGAGCCGGGCCCCACGCGCGTGATCAGCGTCTTCATCTGCTTGGCGGTGAGGTTCTGCGCCTCGTCGATGATGATCAGGCGGTTGAGGAAGGTGCGACCGCGCATGAAGTTCAGCGAGCGGATCTTGATGCGCTTGGCGAGCAGGTCATTGGTTGCAGCACGTTCCCAGTCGCCGGCCTGGCTGTTCTGCGTCAGCACTTCGAGGTTGTCCATCAGCGCGCCCATCCACGGCGTCATCTTTTCCTCTTCGGTACCGGGCAGGAAGCCGATGTCTTCGCCGACCGGCACCGTCACGCGCGTCATGATGATTTCGCGATAGCGCTGTTCATCCATCGTCTGCGCGAGGCCGGCGGCGAGGGTGAGCAGGGTCTTGCCAGTACCTGCGGTGCCGAGCAGGGTGACGAAATCGATGTCCGGATCGAGCAGCAGGTTCAGTGCGAAATTCTGTTCGCGGTTCTTCGCGTGGATGCCCCAGACGCTGCTCTTGCCGTGACGATAGTCGCGGATGATGCGCAACTCAGCAGTGTTGCCCTTGAGCTGGCTGACGACCAGCTCCAGACCACCGTCGCCGTCGGCATCGTCCGAAAGATAGAGAAACTGGTTGGCGTGCCATTCCTTCACCAGCGGGCCCTTGATGCGGTACGCCGCACGGCCGCGCTCGTCCTGCCAGCTTTCCATGCGATCGCCGTGCGTCGCCCAGAAATCGGCGGGCAGTTCGCGATAGCCGGTGTAGAGCAGATCGAGATCGTCGAGGACCTGATCGTTGTGATAGTCCTCGGTGTGAACGCCGACGATCGACGCCTTGATCCGCAGGTTGATGTCCTTGCTGACCAGCGCGACCTTGCGCGTCGGATGCTGGGTCTGCAGTTCCAGGGCGCACACCAAGATGCTGTTGTCCGGCTTGTTGCCGGGGATCAGTCCGGGCAGCTGGGTGTCGGTCAGCCTGGTCTGGAAGAACAGACTGCCGCTCGACGGCTTGTCGCTGCGGCCGCGGCCGTTGCCGCTGTTGGGCCCGCTGCGTGTGCCGGGTAGCGGCAGACCTTTCTCGATCTGCGCGTGATCCATGCCCGACATCAGCTCATCGAGAAAGCGGCTGACCTGACGCGCATTGCGTGCGACTTCGCTGGTGCCCTTCTTGGAGTTGTCGAGTTCTTCAAGCACGACCATCGGAATGAACAGGTCGTGTTCTTCAAAGCGGTACAGGCTGGTGGGATCGTGCAGCAGGACGTTGGTATCGAGGACGAAGATCTTTCGCTTTTTCATGAGTGCGAGCGGAGTCCTGTGCCGCGGTCTGGAGCCGCAGCTTTGATTCGGTTGGCGAGCAGGGGACAGCGGCCGTACCCGGGGATTCGGGTATTTGCAAGGCGTGCGCTGTAGGTGGGGTTAGTAATCGCTTTCGGGGAAAGGCTGGTGAAGCTGCCTGCGTGAGCAGGTTCGCCCTGAATCTAGCCCAAGATCGCGGCCACGAAAAGGGACTGCCACAACATCGAAATTCGCGCTATGGTTGTAAGCCGTGCAGCAGCGCCGATTGTTACAGCGCCTTGACAGCTGCGAGCACTTCCGCCGCGTGACCCTTGACCTTCACGCCACGCCATTCGTGCCGCAATACACCCTTGCTGTCGAACACGAACGTGCAGCGATCGACGCCCATGTACTTGCGTCCGTACAGGCTCTTTTCCTTGATCACGTCGAGTGCCTGGCACAGCGCTTCGTCGCTGTCGGACAGCAGTGCAAACGGAAAGCCCTGCTTGGCGATGAAGTTGTCGTGGGTGCGCACGCTGTCGCGTGAGGCACCGAGGATCTGCGCGCCGGCCTTGCGGAAATCCTTGTAGAGGTCGCGGAAGTCCTGGCCTTCCTGGGTGCAGCCCGGCGTGTTGTCCTTCGGATAGAAGTACAGCACCAGCGCCTCGCCCTTGAACGAGCGCAGGCTCAGGTCCACGCCACCGCTGGCGGCGAGGGTCAGATCGGGAATCCTGTCGCCAATGCTCACGGCCATCGAGATCGCCTCAGGTCTGGGGTTCAGGTCTTGATCGGGTCCATCATGCCGTCGGCATTGAGGTCGTCGCACAGATCCATGAAGGATTCGCGCAGCGCCTGCGGATGCTGGCTGACCGGCACATGCAGCACCATCTGCACACTGGCCATCTCGGCGCCGGTGTGGGTCGACTGGTACTTCTGCGTCGAGATCTCGACGACAACCACATCCTGGTGCTGGAAGAACTCGAGGATGTTGACGAGCAGGTTGGAGTCCTGCGGCGCGACGACTTCGGCGGCGTAAGGGCGGAAATCCGGGAACACCGGCCGCGCCTCGCAGCGCTCGAAGCGCACCTGCAGCTCAAGCTTCTCGGCAATGCCGGGCAGGGCGGTTTCAAGCCGGCCGAGCGTGCTCCAGTTGCGGGAGACCAGCAGATTCGCGGTCAGACGGTCGCCGATCTGCGCAATCCGGCAGTCCTCGACCTCGCCGCCGCGCTCGCGGATCGCCTTGAACAGCTCAAGCGGCACATTGCCCTTGGGCTTGCCGATGGCCGATACGGTCAACAGTGAATCAGTCTGAGACATGGTGCCAGTCGTGGGAAACACACGTAATTTTAGAGCATTCGAGGCCGTCGTGACCGGCCGGATGCTGCAATCGTCGCCCGCCCGGTCGCGATTGCCGGTGCGCAGCCGCTATACTTTCGCCCCTTTTCCCGCAGCCATTCAGAGCCGGATACCCGTCATGATCAAGGGCAGTATCGTCGCCATCGTCACGCCCATGCTCGCGGACGGAAAGGTCGACTGGAAAAGCCTCGAGACCCTGGTCGAATGGCATATCGCCGAAGGCACCGACGGCATCGTGGCCGTCGGCACCACCGGCGAGTCGGCGACGCTGGACATCGAAGAGCATATCGAGGTCATCCGCCGCGTCGTCCAGATCGCCAAGGGCCGGATCCCGATCATCGCCGGCACCGGCTCCAACGCGACGACCGAAGCCATCGACCAGACCCGCGCCGCGCAGGCCGTCGGTGCGGACGCCGCGCTGCTGGTCACGCCGTACTACAACAAGCCGCCGCAGGAAGGCCTGTATCGCCATTACAAGGCGATCGCCGAAGCGGTGAACATTCCACAGATCCTGTACAACGTGCCGGGTCGCACCGGCTGTGACATGCAACCGGCAACGGTCGCGCGTCTCGCGAAGATTCCCAACATCGTCGGTCTCAAGGAAGCCAAGGGCGAGATCTCGCGGATCAAGGAACTGCTGGCGCTGGAACTCGGCAGCACTTTCGCGATCTACTCCGGTGATGACGCCACGGCCTGCGAGTCCATCCTGATGGGTGGCCATGGCGACATCTCGGTCACCGCCAACGTCGCGCCGCGCAAGATGCACCAGATGTGCGCGGCTGCACTGGCCGGCGATCGCGCCAAGGCCGAGCGCATCGACGCCGAGCTGCACCTGCTGCACAAGGATTTGTTCGTAGAACCCAACCCTATTCCGGTCAAGTGGGCACTCACAGAGATGAAAATGATTCAGGACGGACTCCGCCTGCCGCTGGTCGCACTCGATGCGTCCAACTACGCCCTTGTCCGTGCCGCCCTGCGCGCCGCCGGAGCGCTCGCTTGATCGCGCTGCGTGTTGCCGCGCTGGCTGCCGTTGCCGTGCTCAGCGCCTGTGGTGGTGGTGCCCGCCACTGCACCGGCGAGTTCGAGTACCAGAAGGCCCAGACCCTGCCGCCGCCGGGTGCTGTCGACGGCCTGACTGTCCCGCAGTCGCCGTCCGCACTGCAGATTCCGCCAGCGCCGAAAG
>CAZDPA010000144.1:0-3130 GCA_964507195.1 uncultured Salinisphaerales bacterium
GACTACGACGGCATCGGCGGCGGTCTTCGCATCGTCGGCGGCCAGCGCGTCGGATTTTTTGGGGATCTTCAGGCGGAATATATTCCGACCGAGCTTGATGGCGGGGCTCAGACCGATCTCGACATCGAGAACTACCGCGGTGGCATCGGGTTCGGCTTTCCAGCCTTCGGTGACATCGGCTTCTTCCAGCTCAAGGGCGAATACGTGTCGCTGCGCACCGAACTCGAAGGCGGTGCCCAGGACAGGCAGACCGGTTTCGGAGCGCACCTGCAGGTCGAGCAGGATATCGCGGGCAGTTTCGGTATCGACGCTTCGGTCGGATATCTCGGGCTCGACGATGTCGACGGCACCGAATTCACCATCGGCTTCCATTGGGTGCCGGATACTTTCGGTTTCTTCACCCAGTTCCGCTGGGCGAACCTCGACGGCAAGGAAGACGGCATTGCCGACGTCGAGTTCAGCAGCCTGCGCGTGGGGTTCCGCGTTCCGTTCTGAGCTTTCCAGCGTTTGTGGCGGTCTCTCGATACACCGCGCTTGCGCGCGGCACTCGAGACGAACGGAGGGTGCGTCAGGCTTCAGGCATTCCACAAAAGTCCGTTCGTCTCGAGTGCCCGCGGAGCGGGTGTATCGAGAGACACGAACTGAACTGCGGCGGATCTATTCCTCGTCCGCTTCCACAGGATCCACCGCCCCGAGCAAACGCTCAGCCTCAGCCCCCGGCAACTCCTGCACTGACTTCAGCTGACGCGTGATCGCACGCGTACGCACGCCGGTGGCGTCGAGCTGATTGGTCGCCTCGTCGAGCTTCTTGCGCACCTTGTCCAGCACGTCGCCGAACTTGCCGAACTCGGTCTTCACCGCGCCGAGCACCTGCCAGACCTCGCTCGAACGTTTCTCGATCGCCAGCGTGCGGAAGCCCATCTGCAGACTGTTCAGCAGCGCAGTCAGTGTCGTTGGCCCGGCGATGACGATGTGTTGTTCGCGCTGCAGGTTATCGACGAGACCAGGTCGACGGATGATCTCGGCGTACAGGCCTTCATTGGGCAGGAACATCACCGCGAAGTCGGTCGTGTCCGGTGGCGCGATATATTTTTCGCTGATCGACTTCGCCTGCAGGCGCACCGCGCGTTCCAGTTGCGCGCCATGCGCCTTGATCGCATCGAGATCGGCGCGCTCCTGGGCATCAATGAGGCGCTCGTAATCCTCGATCGGAAACTTCGCGTCGATCGGCAGCCATACCGGCGAATCGGAATCGCCGCGGCCGGGCAGGCGGATCGCGCAATCGACGACTTCGCGACTGCCCGGCTTGGTCGAGACCTGTTTGGAGAACTGCTCTGCGGTGAGCGTCTGCTCGAGCAGCGCTTCGAGCTGCACCTCGCCCCAGCCGCCGCGTGACTTGACGTTGCTCAGCACCTTCTTGAGGTCGCCGACGCCAGTGGCCAGCGCCTGCATCTCACCGAGACCCTTGTGCACCTGCTCAAGGCGGTCACTGACGTGTTTGAACGATTCGCCGAGGCGCTTCTCAAGCGTGTCGTGCAGCTTCTCGTCGACCGTGCGGCGCATCTGCTCGAGCTTTTCGGTGTTCTCGGTGCGCAGCGTGGTCAGCGAGGATTCGACGCCTTCGCGCAGTTCCTTGGCGCGCAGGACCTGCTCTTCACGGAAGGCATTGAGGCCCGCAAGTTGTTCGGCGCGTCCGACGCGGGCGTCCTCGGTGAACTGGCGCTGGTGTTCGGCGAGGCGCTGGTTCTGCAGGCGCAGTTCGTTGGCGAAGCCTTCAAGCCGTTCCGACAACTGCGTGCCCAGCGCCTGCTGCTGGCTCACGAACTGCTGCTGGAACTGCTGGATGCGCGCGCCGAGTTCATTGCGCTGCGCGGCAGCGAGGGCGGACTGCTCCTGGCGCGAATGTCCCGCTTCCTCGCGCAGCGTGCGTTCGGTGCGCTCCTGGTTCGCGAGCAGCGTCCTGAGGCTGTCGATCAGCGGGTTGTCATCGCGCTTCGCGGCGAACAGGCGCGCGCCCAGCCAGGCGCCGAGCAGTGCGCCCACGAGCGCGACAAGCGCCAACAAGGCGGTCAATGAGGCTGTTTCAGTCATGCCTCATTGTAGGGGAAGTGTTGGCGACCGCGGCTTGTCAAAGCGTAGCCCGGTTCCGCGCAGCGGAGCCGGGATGCCCTGATCGCGGCACGGATTCCCGGCTGTGCCTGCGGCAAAACCGGGCTACGTTGCTGCGCGGCTTACTCGACGATCGCCGGATGCGCCTGCGTCGGACCGCCAAGCATCGGCCGGTGCGACGGCGGCTGGCGGCCTTCGTCGGTCAGGCCGTATTCCTGCGCCAGCTCGGCGCCGATGACGACCTGGCCGGATTTCTCCATGCGCTTCGGATCGTTGTACAGCGCGGCGAGGATGTGCCCGGTGAACTCCGGGCTTTCGGCGATCTCCCAGAAGCCGGCGTACTTCTGTGCGTCGGCATCCATGACGCGTTTGGTGCGGTCGGTGCGCAGCATGCCCATCCAGATCGAGATCGCGGCGACATCGTGCGCACGCAGATCGACCGCCATATCCTTGGCGAACTTGTCGACGCCGACCTTCTGCGCGCCGTAGGCCGGGCCATGCATGTAGCAGCTGGCGCCGAAGCTCGAAGTGAACGCGATGACGCCGCGCTTGTTCGGCACCATCAGCGGCGCCGCGTACCAGCTCGCGATGTAGCCGGAACGCAGGCCGACGTCGAGGATGTCGACCTGCTTCAGCGGCTTGGTCCAGAAGCCGCCCTTTTCGATCAGCGTGTCGTCGATGTACGCGGCGTTGTTGACGAGGATGTCGACGCGACCCTGCTCGGCCTTGATCTTCTCGAACAGTGCTTTCACATCCGCATCTTTGGAATGATCGACCGCAACGGCGATGCCCTTGCCGCCAGCCGCGGTCACTGCCTGTGCGGTCGCTGCAATTGTGCCCGGCAGCGCCGCGTCGCCTTCCTTGAGCGAGCGGCCCGTGACGTAGACCGTTGCGCCATGCGCGCCCAGAGCGATCGCAATGCCCTTGCCCGCGCCGCGCGAGGCGCCGGTGACGACGGCGACGACGCCTTTCAGATCTGTGCTCATCTCACTGCTCCTGTAAGTGTTCCCTCTCCCCGCTG
>CAZDPA010000144.1:3140-10082 GCA_964507195.1 uncultured Salinisphaerales bacterium
TTACGCTGGCTACGCCAGCGTGCCCCTCACCCCGACCCTCTCCCCTAACGAGGGGAGAGGGAGAATTCAAGAATATGTTTCGTTGTTCAACGCAACTGGAATTTCAGCACCTTGCCGGACGCGTTTGTCGGCAACACGGCGACGATCTCAACGCTGCGCGGTACCTTGTAATTCGCCATCTGCTCGCGGCACCAGGCGATCAGCGCCGCGGCTTCGATCTGCTGCGCAGGGCGCAGGACGACATAGGCCTTGCCGACTTCACCCATGCGTTCGTCGGGTACGCCGACCACAGCGGCCTGGGCGATCGCCGGATGCGCGGCCATGATGCGTTCGATCTCCGCCGGATAGCAGTTGAAGCCGCCGGTGATGTACATGTCCTTGAGGCGATCGGTGATGCGAACGTAGCCTCGCGCATCGAGGTTGCCGATATCGCCGGTATGCAGCCAGCCATCGGCGTCGATCGTCTCGCGCGTCGCGGCCTCGTTGTCGAGATAGCCCTGCATGACGTTGTAGCCGCGCACGACGATCTCGCCGGACTCGCCGGCCCCGACCGGGCGGTTGTTTTCGTCCACGCAGCGCAGTTCGATGCCTTCGATGGCCTTGCCGCTGGTCAGTGCGATCGTCTCGGCATCGTCGCTGGCTTCGCACAGCGAGACGACGCCGCAGGTTTCGGTCAGGCCGTAGCCGGTCAGCACGACCTTGAAGCCGAGCTCGGCGCGGATGCGCTCGATCAGCGAGGGTGCAATCGCGGCGGCGCCGGTGATCGTCGCGCGCAGCGTCGACAGATCGGTCGTCAGGCGCGCCGGATCGTTGAGCAGCGAGATGAACAGCGTCGGCGGTCCCGGCAGCACAGAGATGCGATCGCGCGCGATGCGGCCGAGAATCGCGGTGGCGTCGAACACCGCATGCGGCAGCACCGTGAGACCGGCGAGCAGACCGGCCAGCCAGCCGACCTTGTAGCCGAAGGAGTGAAAGAAAGGATTCGCGATCAGGTAGCGGTCTTCGGGCACCAGGCCGACGGCCTTCGACCACGCCGCGATCACGCGCAGGTTCTGCTCGTGCGTCGTCACCACACCCTTGGGCTGACCGGTCGTGCCCGAGGTGAACATGATGTCGAGCCTGTCACCGCCCTGCACTCTGGCAGCGGCGTCGACAACGTTTTCGGTGTGCGACTTGTCGGCCAGCGCCATGAAGCTGCGCCAGCCGGTGTCGCCTTCGCGCACATCGCCGATGACGACGGCATGTTCAAGGGTCTTTGGCCAGTGCTCGGCAATCAGCGTCGGAAAATGCTGGCCGAGGAAATGCCCGGCGCAGAACAGCACGCGCGCGCCGCTCTTCTCGAGGATGTAGCCCGCTTCCGCGCCCTTCATGCGCGTGTTGACTGGCACCAGCGCCGCGCCGAGTGTATGGATCGCCAGGCCCGCAACAATCCACTCGACGCTGTTCGGCGCCCAGATCGCAACGCGATCGCCGTGCTTCACGCCCAGTGCGAGCAGGGCCCGCGCGGCGTAGATGCGCAGCTGGTCGAGCTCGGCATACGACAGCTCGCTGCCGTCCTCGCCGATCACGGCGGTACGCGATGCGTGGCGACGGACAGATTCAGCGAAGGCGGCAGGAACGGTAGAGGTCATGGCTTTGTTTTGAATCCCTGCGCCACGGATGGCGCGGTCTTGTACAGGGACGTACACACGCTGATTGACCGCAGCAGCGATCAATCAGCCCACATCAGGTAACCGTTGTCGATCCGCATCTCGGCGCCGTTGATGAATTTCGACTCATCCGAGGCGAGGAACAGCACCAGATTCGCGATGTCCTGCGGCTGCGCGAAGCGCGCCTGCAGCTGCTTGGGATCCTTCTCACGCACGTAGGAGCTGGCGCTGCCTTTCTCCTTGTGCAGGTTGAACACCATCGGTGTCGCGATGCCATCTGGATGGATCGAGTTGCAGCGGATCTTGTACAGCCGGGCGCGGCAGTGCGCGGCGACCGAGCGCGTGAGTCCGGCGACCGCGGCCTTCGATGCGCTGTACGCACAGAACGACGACTGTCCACCGATGCCGGCCATCGACGACATGTTGACGATCGAGCCGTTCGGCCGCTCCTTCATCGCCTCGAGGCCGTACTTGCAGCCGAGGAAATAGCCGTCGGAATTGACCTTCTGGATCTTCTCCCACAGCGCCAGCGTGGTTTCCTCGATGTTGGCCTGCGCGAGGATCGCTGCGTTGTTGACGAGGATGTCGACGCCGCCGAACTTCGCCTTGGTCTGGGTGATCACGTCGATCCAGTCCTGCTCGGACGCAATGTCATGCTTGAGGAAGATCGCGGCATCGCCGATGTCCTTGGCGACAGCGCGGCCGGCTTCTTCGTTGACATCAGTAATGACGACCTGGGCGCCTTCACGCGCCAGCAGAATCGCATCTTCCTTGCCGACGCCGCTGGCGCCGCCGGTGATGATTGCGACCTTGTTACTGACTCTGCCCATGCTGCACTCCTCGAAGAATTCCGATGATCGGTGTGTGAAGGAAGACGACTAGCGATTTGCGCGGCCCGTGGCATGCGTGCCGGCGCGACGGCCGGACCACAGGCAGTCGGCAATCGACAGGCCGCTGACATAGAAGTTGGATGCAACGCCCACCGCACTGCGGCCCGCTGCGTAGAGGCCCTGAATCGGCTGCCCGCGCTCATTGAGCACGGTGCCGCTGCGCTCGTCGACGCGCAGTCCGCCGAGCGTGATCGCCGGGCACGGGAATGATTTGCTGTCGGCGGAGATGTTCAATGCGAAGTACGGCGCGTCCTGCAGCGGCGCACGCATCGCCGGCGCTTTGCCCAGAGCGTCTTCGCCCTGGGCGACAGTCGCGTTGTAGCTGGTGATGGTCTGGCTCAGCGCGGCCGCGGGCATGCCCAGTTTCCCGGCCAGCTTCTGCGGTGTCTTGGCGCGCGGTGCGAACAGCATCAGGATGAATGCCGGTACGCTCTGGAAGAACCACAAACCGCCGAACAGCGCTTCACGCAGCGCAGCGCGGCGCAATGTGCGATCCAGGATCAGCCAGGCGCGACCATTGTGCTGCTCGCACATCTCGACGCCGAGCTTGGCGCCGTAGACCTGCTCATTGCAGAAGCGCTCGCCGCCCTGGTTGACGGCAATGCCCTTGGGCCAGTGCGTCGGCGGATTGATGAAGCGCCATGCCGAGACCTTCTCCATGCGCGCCGCAACACCGCCCACCGACAGGCCGAGGCGGATGCCGCTGCCGTCGCAGCCGGCGGTGCCGAGGCGCATCGTCTGCATGTATTTCGGCGCGTAGCGCTGGACCATCTCGCGATTGAAGATGAAGCCGCCGGTCGCCAGGATCACGCCGCGGCGCGCACGGACGCGGACGCGCTGTGCGTGCGTGAGTTCGATCACCACGGCTTTTGCGCGCAGCTTGTCGGCCCAGCTTGCCGAGAAGTTGTGGAGCGCTTCGGCGCGGCGGATCAGCTTCTGATGCTCGCGTGCAGCTGCAGAGCCAGGTGGCAGTTGCCAGACTTCGGCGCCGACGACGGTCTGGCCGGCATCGATGACCAGGCGTCGCACCGAAGATTGCTGCAACAGCGGAATCTTCAGCGTATCGATCCTTGCGCGCATGAATTCATACAGCGCCTTGCCCGACAGCCAGCTGCCGCGCGTGCGATGACCGCGCGGGGCCGGCAGCGCGTGCCTGGCGTAGGCCGGCACGGCCTCGTTGCCGGAGTAGTACAGATAGATGCCGTCCTTGGGGTAGGACGTCTTCGGCGGCGCGACCGTCGAGGTGAAGTCCGCGCCCATCGTCTCCAGCCATTCGATCAGGCCACGGCTGTCGTCGCAGAATTTCTGCAGCGTGTCGAAACTCACCGCGTCGCCGGTTTCCAGGCGCAGGTAAGCGGACATCGCTTCCGGCGTGTCTTCATAGCCGGCCTTGCGCTGATGCGCGGTACCGCCGCCGGCGTAGACCACGCCGCCGCTCTTGGCGGTGGCGCCGCCGCCCTCGAAGCGGTCAACGATGCGCACGTCGGCGCCGCCCTCGCGTGCCACGATGGCCGCCGCCGCGCCCGCAGCGCCGCAGCCGACGACGAGCACATCGCAGGTCTCTTCCCAGGGCGCACTGTCCGCGGTGTCGACGCGGATCGGAGCATCAATCGGCAGGGGGCCGTCTGCGGTGGCAGAGATCATTTGGGGGAGGATTCCGGAGTGGGCGGTGTATACGGCGATTATTTGCAAATCGCGTTCAGAAACTTCGTCCGTCCTGAGTAGGGCGTGCGTTCAAGCGCGCCGTGACGAACCCGCAGCCCGGTTCCGCGCAGCGGAGCCGGGATCGCAGTTCGCCGAACGGGCTTCCCGGCTTTGCCTTCGGCAAAACCGGGCTACGCTCATTTGCCGGACTTGTTGCGGAACAGCGGATAGAAAATCAGCACATGCCAGGGATCCGGCTGCGTTTCGTTTTCGACGCCGTAGCGGGCCGGGTACTGGCGCGTGATATGGGCGGTGCCGAACAGCACATCCCAGAAGAACAGCAGGTTGCCGAAGTTGCCGTTGTAGTGGCCGATGCCGTCGGATTCGGTGTAGGCGTGGTGGGCGAAATGCGTGGCCGGGGTGGAGATCGTGCGCTCGACGATCCAGGCCAGCGGGTGCAGCACGCGGTGCCGGTACAGGAAGCTGTCCCAGCGCACTTCGCTGTGCGCACCGATCGTGACGACGAGCTTGACGAGGTAATACCAGAAATAGACCTCGCCGAAGCCCAGGTAGACCAGCACGCTGGCGAGCCACAGGTTCGGCATGAACAGGTCGTAGAAAAAGCTGTTGCGGAACACGATCCGCGCGCCCATGTATTCCGGCGTGTGGTGGAACTTGTGGAACGGCCACAGCCATGGGTGATGGCTGAGGCGGTGATACCAGTACTGCACCATGTCCTCGAACACGAGAAACGCGAGCACCTGCAGCCACCACGGCGTGCCGATCCATGCATCGGCCATGCCCGGCAACAGGTAGCGCTCGATCGCTGCGGCGCCATAGACGATCAGCGGGCCGACCAGCGCAGAGGCCTGCACGAAAGCGGCGATGTCGAGACCATTGTTGCGACGCGAGACGCTGCGCAGCGGAAAGCGCCCGAGCAACAGCTCCACCAGCATGTAGATACCGAGCACCGCAGCGACCGAACCGACCGTTTCCGTCATGGCCAACGCACCCTGAGCGTCGCGCCGTAGCTGAGCGGATCGCCCGGCACCGCACCGTAATCGCCCACCCCGTAAAGCGGGGCCACCGTTGCAACATAATCCTCGTCGAGTGCATTGCGCGCCCACAGCGAGACATCCCAGCTGCGGCTGTTGCTGCGCAGACCGACGCGCACGTTGCCGAGGCCGTAGCCTTCGATATAGCTGGAACGGCCATGATCGACGGTGCCGAAGTATTCGCTGCGGATCATGTAGTCGAGACCGGTATAGGCTTCAATGCCGGCATTGAACAGATAGCTGTACTCAAGGCCTGCATTACCGCTCCATCGCGGCGCGTTGTAAAGCGTCTCTCCGGACAGGTCCTTGTCGTTCTCGCGCGTGTCCTCGTTGGGCGCGTTGGGGAATTCGGTCGTCACCGCATCGCTGTAGGCGACACCGATGCGTGCCATCAGACCTTCGGCGAGGAAACCGTAGGCTTCCAGTTCCGCGCCGCGAAGACGCACCTCGCCGACGTTCAGCAGATTGATCTGGCGCGGATTGGCGAGCAGCGTGCGCTCGTTGTCGAAGGTCAGTGCCTGATAGTCCTTGATGTCGGTGTGATAGACCGTCAGGGCCAGCGACCAGCTGTTCTCGAACAGCCGCGCCTTGACACCGGCCTCGAACGAAGTCGCCTGCTCCGGGCGGAACAGCGGCTTGATCGTTTCGCCGGTGAAGCCGAGATTGATCCCGCCGCCCTTGTATCCGCGTGCACCGGAAACATAGACCAGCGCATCCGGCGTCAGCTTGTACGACAGCGACAGCTGGCCGGAGTAGTCGCCTTCTTCGTAGGTGTTGGCACGCGCGTACTCGCCGCCGGCGACGTCGTCGATGATGCCGTTGAAACCCAGCGACGCGAGATCGGTGCCGAGGGCCTCGTCGAGGATCGCCAGGATGGGATCACCGGCCGCAAGAGCGCTGGCCTCCGGATTGCCGCCGTAGCGTGTGCGATCGACGGCCGCGCGCTTCCACTCGTAGGTGTAGCGCAGGCCGGCGGCGAGATCGAGGCGATCGGTCAGATGCCAGTCGGCCGATGCGAAGCCGGCGACGCTGTCGCTGCTCTGGAAGTAGCTCGTGTCCACGGTCAGGCCTTCAAGGCTCTCGGGCGGAATCACCGCATACAGCGCCGGGCCGGTGTTGGATTCGGTGGCGAACGGCACATAGCCGCGGATCACACCGCCGAAGACCCAGCCGACGGTGTCGCGGCCAAGGATGACCTGCTCAAGACCATCGAGGCGCTGATGGATGTAGAACAGTCCGAACACCGTGTCGACGTCGTCGCTGCTGTGCGTGAAGCGGAACTCCTGGCTGTACTGCTGATGGTCGTTCAGCGTGCTCGTCGATGCGAGTTCAAGCGAAGTGGCATCGTCATTGATCGGCAGGAAATACCAGTCGCGCCAGGCGCTGATGCTGGTCAGGCGCAGGCTATCGGAGATATCCCAGTTGAACTCGGCGGACGCCGCCTTCTGGCGCATCGTCGAATGCGTAGGCGCATCGGAGTCGGTCACGCGATCCGCCGGATCGGTGCCGATGCGCGTGTACTCCATGAACTCGTCGCGCAGCTGTACGTCGCGGCGGACCGGGGCGCTGAGCGGATACACGCAGCAGTTCTCGTCGCTGTCGCCGTACTCGGCTATGAAGCGTCCGCTCAGCGCGTTCGTCGGTGTCCAAAGCAGCTGGCCGCGCACGCCGCCCTTGTTGCGGTCGTTCAGTGTCTCGCCATTG
>CAZDPA010000145.1:0-9928 GCA_964507195.1 uncultured Salinisphaerales bacterium
TACCGAATGATCCGAAGAGCCCGTTCGTGACCTCGGGCCTGCGCCTGGGTTCGCCAGCCAGCACCACGCGCGGCTTCAAGGAGGCCGAGATGGCCAAGATCGCCGGCTGGATTGCGGATATCGTCGATGCGATGGCGGCAGGTGCCGATGTCGAAGCCGTCATTGCGAAGGTGCGCGGTGAGGTCGAGACGCTGTGTGCCGGATTCCCGGTCTACGGCGCGCTGACGCGCGCCGCGTGAGGAGTGAGGCGTGAGGGGTGAGGCGAGGGCAGCTGCAACGCGCACGGCGAGGGACGTCGAGTCCCTTGCTGTCGTACGCCTCACGCCTCACGCCTCACGCCTCACGGCTTAAGCCATGCAATGCCCGTTCTGCAAGAACCCGGACACGCGAGTCGTCGACTCGCGTCTGGCGGAGGACGGCACGCAGGTACGGCGCCGCCGTGAGTGCGAGAAGTGCGATGGTCGCTTCACGACCTTCGAGCGCGAGCAACTCGCGATGCCCAACATCATCAAGCGCAGCGGCGATCCGGAACCGTTTTCCGAGGACAAGCTGCGCCGCGGCATGGAAAGCGCGGTGTACAAGCGCGCGATCACCGCCGAGCAGCTCGACCATGCGATCGAGAATATCAAGCGCAAGCTGCGCGAGACCAATGATCGCGAAGTGCTGTCACCCAAGCTCGGCGAATGGGTGATGGAAGAGCTGCGCGATCTCGACCATGTCGCCTACGTGCGCTTCGCGTCGATCTACCGCAGCTTCGAAGACGTCAACGCCTTCAGCGAGGAAATCCAGCGCCTGCAGAGCCTGCCGAGCGCGGAACAGCGGCGTTCGCAGCTGCCGTTGCTGGGCGAAGGCGCCGCGATCAAACCGGACGACGCTCGCTCGTCGAAGACCTGAGCGCCGTCTGATGATCTCGGTCGAACAGGCAGGTTCCCTGATGGCGCGGGCGCTGCAGCTGGCCGCGCGTGCCAGCGCGACCACCCATCCCAATCCGCGCGTCGGTTGCGTCATCGTCCAGGGCGACCGGATCGTCGGCAGCGGCTGGCACCAGCGCGCCGGTGAAGCGCATGCCGAAGTGCATGCATTCCGCGTCGCCGGCGAAAAGGCGCGCGGCGCGACGATGTTCGTGACGCTCGAGCCCTGCAGCCATCACGGGCGCACGCCGCCTTGTGCCGATGCGGTGATTGCCGCCGGTGTCAGCGAAGTCTGGATCGCGATGCTCGATCCGAATCCGCTGGTGGCCGGGCAGGGCGTCGAGCGCCTGCGCGCTGCCGGTATCCAGGTTCACGTCGGATTGATGGAAGCGCAGGCGCGCGAACTGAACCGCGGCTACATCGCGCGCATGGTCCGCCAGCGGCCCTGGGTCACCCTGAAGCTTGCCGCGAGCCTCGACGGCCGTACCGCGATGGCCAGTGGCGAGAGCCAGTGGATCACCGGCGCAGCGGCACGTGCCGATGTGCACCGCCTGCGTGCCGAGGCCGGCGCGGTGCTGACCGGCATCGGCACCGTGCTTGCCGACGATCCGGCGCTGACGGCGCGCGAGCCGGTGATTGCCGAGCGGCAACCCGACCGGATCGTTGTGGATACGGCGGCGCGCGCGCCGCAGCACGCGAAGGTCTGGGCCGAAGGTGCGCGGCGTTTCTGGCTGACCGGCGCAGCGCCGGCGAGCGTTCCCGCAGGCGTCAGCGCCTTGCAGATCGCGGTCGGCACGGCCGGAAAGCTGGATCTGGCTGCGACCCTGACGACGCTCGCACGGCACGAGGTCAACGAAGTTTTCGTCGAGTCCGGCCCGGCGCTGGCCGGTGCGCTGCTGCAGGCCGGTCTGGTCGATGAATTGCTGGCCTATGTGGCGCCCAGCCTGTTGGGGCATGATGCGCGCCCGCTGGCGGCGTTGCCGGGGCTGGAACGGCTGTCGCAGAAACTGGAATTCGAGTGGCGCGATGTGCGCCGGGTTGGCAACGATCTGCGCCTGTTGTTGCAGCCCAGGATCGCTGCCTGAAGAGAGATGTAGACGATGTTCACCGGAATCATTGAAGCCCTGGGCCGCATCACCGACGTCACTGAGGTCGGCGGTGACCGGCGCATGCGGTTCGAGGCCGCCGGTTATCTGGCCGCCACACAGCAGGGCGACAGCATCGCCGTCAATGGCGTCTGCCTGACCGCAATCGACTGCAGTGCCGATCATTTCACTGCGGATCTGTCGGTCGAGACCCTGAAGCTGACGACTGCGGGAAGCTGGAAGAAAGGGCAGGCGCTGAATCTGGAACGCGCGCTGACTGCCAGCAAGCCGCTCGGCGGCCATATGGTGGCCGGCCATGTCGACGGCATGGCGACACTGGTTTCGCGCGTCGACGAAGCACGTTCCTGGCGTTTCCGTTTCGAGGCGCCGCACGCGCTGTCGCGCTACATCGCCCGCAAGGGCTCGATCTGTATCGATGGCGTCAGTCTCACAGTGAACGACGTCGAGAATGATCAGTTTGGGGTTAACATCATTCCGCACACCCTGAGCCAGACCACACTGGGCGCGCTGCAGGCCGGCGACAGCGTGAATCTGGAAGCAGACCTGGTGGCGCGCTATCTCGAACGGCTTCTGGAAAGCCGGGAGGACGCATGAGCAAGATCACTTCCATAGGCACGGCGCGCGAGACCGGGAGCGGCGTGAAACTGGATCCCATCGAGGACGTCATTGCCGACATCAAGCGCGGCAAGATGGTCATCCTGATGGACGACGAGGATCGCGAGAACGAAGGCGATCTGGTCATGGCCGCCGAATGCGTGCGCCCGGAAGACATCAACTTCATGGCGCGCTACGGCCGCGGTCTGATCTGCCTGACGCTGACGCCGGAGCGCTGCCGCCAACTGCGCCTTCCGCAGATGGTGTCGCGCAATGAAGAGAGCCAGAAGACCGCGTTCACCGTGTCGATCGAGGCGGCCGAGGGCGTGACCACCGGCATCTCCGCGCACGACCGCGCGCAGACCGTGCGCGTTGCGGTCAAGCCGGATGCGACGCCCGACGATCTGGTCCAGCCCGGTCACATCTTTCCGCTGATGGCGCAGCCGGGCGGCGTGCTGACGCGCGCCGGTCATACCGAAGCGGGTTGCGACCTCGCGCGTCTCGCCGGCCTGGCGCCGGCGGCGGTCATCGTCGAGATCCTCAATGAGGACGGCACGATGGCGCGGCGTCCGGATCTCGAAAAGTTCGCCCGCGAGCACGAGCTCAAGCTCGGCACGATCGCCGACCTGATCCGCTACCGCCTCGACAACGAGCACACCGTCGAGCGCGTCGCAGAGACCCACGTCGATACCGAGTTCGGCGAGTTCCGCCTCGTGACCTACCAGGACACGGTCGACAACACGATCCATCTCGCGATGGTCAAGGGTGCGATCGAGGCCGCGAAACCGACGCTGGTCCGCGTACATATCCGCAACATGCTCGCCGATGTGCTCGGTGTGCAGCATGACCACTTCGGCTGGCCTTTGCGCCAGGCACTCAAGCGCATCGCCGACGAAGGCAATGGCGTTGTCGTGCTGCTGCGCAAGCCGGAGACGCCGCGCGAGCTCGTGCAGCAGATCGTCGCGCTGAACAAGGAAGGCGAGGAGTTTCCGCACGATCCGCGGCCGATGCTGCGCACCTACGGTCTCGGCGCGCAGATCCTGTCTGATCTCGGCGTGCGCCAGATGCGCGTGCTGTCGGCGCCCAAGCGCATGCAAGGCATTTCCGGCTTCGGGCTGGAAGTCATCGATTACGTCAATCCGTCTCCATGAAGAAAACCCAGAAGAAGGCCGCGGCAGTGCCGGCGGACACAAAGACCGGCTACGCCGCCCCGGAGCTGCCGACCAAGGGCGAATTCGCCCAGGTCCGCATTGCCATCCTCTCGACGCGCTGGAATGTCGGCATCGTCGACGCGCTCGGCGTTGGCGCGCGCGCCTGCCTCAAGGCCTGGGGTGTGCCGGCGGCCAACATCCGCGAGTTCCGCGCACCGGGTGCGTATGAAGTGCCGCTGGCCGCGCTCAAACTGCTCGCCCACGGCCGCTACGATGGCGTCGTGACGCTCGGTGCGGTGATCAAGGGCGATACGCCGCATTTCGATTTCGTCGCCGGCGAATGTGCGCGCGGCCTGATGGACGTGCAGCTGCGCACCGGCAAGGCGGTTGGCTTTGGCGTACTGACGACGAACACCGTCGAGCAGGCCTGGGCGCGCGCCGGCAAGGGCCAGAGCAACAAGGGTTACGAAGCCACTGCAGCGATGCTGGAAATGATTCGCCTTGGGCGGATGCTCTCGTGAGCGAGGCACAGCCGCAGAGCCGGCGCGGTCTGGCGCGCCGTCTGACGGTGCAGGCGCTGTATCAATGGCTGCTCAACGAGGGCACGCCGACGCAGTTGCTGCGCCAGTTCCGCGAGCAGGAAGAAGGTCTGGGTCGCGCTGATCCGGCCTACTTCGAAGAACTGCTCATCGGGGTGGTTGAACACGCACCGGCATTGACGCTGGATCTCGTGCCGCAACTGGATCGTCCGCTGAATCAGCTCGATCCGGTCGAACACGCCGTGCTGCTGCTCGGTGCCTACGAGTTGCGTCACAAGCCGGAAGTGCCGTGGCGCGTCGTCGTTAACGAATCGATCAACCTCGCCAAGATGTTCGGTGCGGAGGACGGCTTCAAGTTCGTCAACGGTGTGCTCGACAAGCTCGCGCGGCAGTTGCGTCCGGACGAGAACTAGATGACGCGGACCTCGACTCGCCATGAATGAGTTCGAGCTGATTCGTCGCTACTTCACGCCGCTGTACGCGCAGCGCGCGGAAGATGGCGTAAGCCTCGGCATCGGCGATGACGCCGCGCTGCTCGCACCGCGCGCGGATCATGAGCTGGCTGTGACGACGGATACCCTGATCGCCGGTCGCCATTTTCCGGCGGCGACTTCGGCGTATGACATCGGCTGGAAGGCGCTCGCGGTCAATCTCTCCGACCTTGCTGCGATGGCGGCCGAGCCGCGCTGGTTCACGCTTGCGCTGAGCCTGCCCGACGCCAATGAAACCTGGCTGCAGGATTTCGCGCGCGGCCTGCAGACTCTGGCGCAGCAGCACCACATTGTTCTGGTCGGCGGCGATACCACGCGCGGGCCCTTGAGCATCACGATCACCGCAATTGGCGAGGTGCCGCGCGGCAAGGCCTTGCGCCGCGACGGCGCACGGCCTGGCGATCTGATTTGCGTCACCGGAACCCTCGGGGATGCGGCAGCCGGTCTGCGCGAAGTGCTCGCCGGACAGCCATCGACCGAGTATCTGCTGCATCGCCTGAATCGCCCGCTGCCGCGCGTGACTAGCGGTCGGGCGATGCGTGGTCTTGCCACCGCAATGATCGATCTGTCCGATGGTCTCGCCGGTGATCTGCAGCACATCCTCGACGCGAGTGGTGTCGGTGCCGTGGTCGACGCCGCTGCGCTGCCCAGCTCGGCGGCGCTGATGGCCTACGCGTCGGACGCGGCGGTGCGGCGCTCGCTGCAGCTCAGTGGTGGCGACGACTACGAACTCTGTCTGTGCATTCCGGCCGAGCGACTGGTCGATGCCTGCCGTGTAGTGGAAACGCCGTTGAGCGTTGTCGGCCGGATCACTGCTGAACCTGGGTTCAGACTGGGTGCAGTCGACGGCGCTACCATTGAGCTCAAACCTGCCGGCTATCAACACTTCTGATGACCCAAACCACAGCAAGCGCGCGCGTGCCCAATCCGCCGCCGGCGTTGATCCTCACTACGCCCGAACATCTTGTTGCCTTCGGTTTTGGTGCCGGACTTGCACCCAAGGCACCTGGCACGATGGGGTCACTGGTTGGCGTGCTGCTGTTCCTGCCGCTGTGGTTTCTGAATCCGGAGTGGTATGCATCGGTGGCGGCCGTGCTCTTCGTCGTCGGCTGCTGGATCTGTGGTGAGAGTGCGCGCCTGCTCGGCGTGCACGATCACGGTGGTATCGTTTTTGATGAGATCGTGGGCATGCTCGTGGCTGCCGCGCCGCTGGTGCTGTGGCCGCCAGCGTCGGCGCTGACCGGCGCAGTGCTGCTTGCCGTCGCGTTCGCGTTGTTCCGCCTGTTCGACATCTGGAAGCCCTGGCCGATCCGCGTGCTTGATCGTCACGTGCATGGCGGTTTCGGCATCATGGTTGATGACCTGCTGGCCGGCGTGTTCGCAGCAGTGGTGCTGGGCGGCGGCATCTACCTGCTGCGGTAAGACATCTTGTCCTTGAATTCTCTGCGCTGAAACGCAATCCTCGCTGCCCGTTGCGCCGATTTTCTGCGCAGCGGTAACGGCAGTAACCAGTGAGGATTCGCGATGAACAGCGCCCGCAATACAGTCCGCATTGGCTGCGCCTCGGCGTTCTGGGGTGACACCAACACTGCGGCCGCGCAGTTGGTTGAGAAGGGCCGGATCGACTATCTGGTATTCGACTACCTGGCCGAGATCACGATGTCGATCCTCGCCGCCAAGCGCATGAAGGACGTCAACGACGGCTACGCGACGGATTTTGTCGAACACGTCATGGCGGCACTGCTGCCGCAGCTGAAGGAAAAGAACATTCGCGTTGTCGCCAATGCCGGCGGCGTCAATCCGCTGGCCTGCAAGCAGGCGCTCGAAGCAGTTGCGGCGAAGGCGGGCATCCCGCTCAAGGTTGCCGTCGTGCTCGGCGATGACCTGCTGCGGCGGCGCAAGGAGTTTGCCGATTGCGTCGAGATCGACAGCGCTGCGGCGCAGCCGCCGATGTTCGTCTCGATGAACGCCTACCTCGGCGCGATCCCGATTGCGCAGGCGCTCGACGCCGGCGCAGACGTTGTGATCACCGGCCGTTGTGTTGACTCGGCGGTCGTGCTCGGCCCGCTGATGCACGAGTTCGGCTGGGCTGCGGATGACTACGACAAGCTCGCGGCCGGTTCGATTGCCGGCCACATCATCGAATGCGGCGCGCAGTGCACCGGCGGCAACTTCACCGACTGGGAACTGGTGAAGGACGGCTATGCCGACATGGGTTTCCCGATCATCGAGGTCGAGGCGAGCGGCGAATTCGTTGTCACCAAACCGGAAGGCACCGGCGGTCTCGTCAGCACACACACCGTGCTTGAGCAGATGCTCTACGAGATCGGCAATCCGCATGAGTATCTGCTGCCGGACGTGACCTGCGATTTCACGCGGGTGACGCTGAAGCAGGTCGGCGAACACCAGGTGCGCGTGAGCGGCTGCCGCGGTGTGGCGCCGACCGGTACGTACAAGGTCAGTGCGACCTATCCTGCCGGCATGCGTTGCGCGGCGCTGTTCATGATTGGCGGCATCGACGCGGCGCGCAAAGGCCGCGCGTCGGCGAGTGCGGTGGTCGAGAAAGTCCGGCGCCAGCTGTTGGCGCAGAAGCTCGGTGACTTCACCGGCGTCGACATCCACTGCATCGGCGCCGAGGAGACCTACGGTCCGCATGCCAGCGCTGGCGCACGAGCAACGCGCGAGGTCGTCGTCAAGATCGTGGTCCAGCACCCGAACCCCAAGGCCCTGAAGCTGTTCGCGCGCGAGATCGCCCAGGCCGCGACCGGCATGGCGCCGGGATTCACCGGCTATTTCGGTGGCGGCCGACCCGAGCCGCACATGATTCCCAAGCTGTTCTCGACCCTGGTGCCGAAGGATCGTGTGCCGGTCGAGATCCGCGTCGGCGAGCAGCAGATCGCAGTTGAGATCCCGCGGGTGCCGGCTTCATCCGCTCCGACGACCGCCAGTCCGACCGTGCCCTATCCGCGCCTGCCGGCGGAGGTCATCGAGGCCGTGTCCGTGCCGTTGATCCGACTGGCGCTCGCGCGCTCCGGCGACAAGGGTGATCACGCCAATATCGGCGTCATTGCGCGCAAAACCGAGTACCTACCCTATCTGCTGGCCTCGCTGACGACGGCTGCGGTGCGCGACTACTTCGCGCATGTGCTGGCCGGCGGGACGTCGGGTCGGGTCGAACGCTGGCTGCTGCCGGGTAGTGACAGCCTCAACTTCATGCTGTTTCATGCCCTGGGCAACGGTGGCGCGGCTTCGCTGCGCACCGATCCGCAGGGCAAGGCCTTTGGCCAGATGCTGCTGGATTTCCCGGTGACGGTACCGCAGGCGCTGCTGTCCTAGACCGGGAAAGTCGCGGTATTCGGTGCAAATCGCCCGGCGCCGGTCATTTTCTGGCCGAAATGGGCCGCAGAGCCCACGCGATATGTCTTTGCTGCGCTGCGATATTGCGCCGCGTCGCTTAGAATATACGGCTCTATCCAGCCACCAGGACCCGACCATTCAATGTGTTGGGTCAGCCAGGAAGCACTCGCATGTCGGTTGAACGTGATGTCATGGAGTACGACGTCGTCGTCGTCGGGGCCGGCCCCGCCGGCCTGTCGACGGCCATTCGCCTCAAGCAGCAGGCCGCTGCAGCCGGCAAAGAGCTGAACGTCTGCGTTGTCGAGAAGGGCTCGGAAGTCGGTGCCCACATCCTCTCCGGCGCCGTGTTCGAGCCGCGCGCGCTCAACGAGCTGTTCCCGAACTGGAAGGAACTCGGCGCGCCGCTGAAGACTGCGGTCACCGGCGACGACATCTATTTCTTCCTCGATGAGAAGAAGGCGATCAAGACGCCGGGATTCTTTGTCCCGAAGCCGATGCACAACGAAGGCAACTACATCATCTCGCTGGCCAATCTGTGCCGCTGGCTGGGCCAGCAGGCCGAAGGTCTGGGCGTCGAGATCTATCCGGGCTTTGCCGCGCAGACCGCGATCATCGAAGACGGCGTCGTCAAGGGCATCACCGTCGGCGACATGGGCGTCAACCACAAGGGCGAGCACAAGCCGGACTTCGCGCCGGGCATGGAACTGCGTGCCAAGTACACGGTGTTTGCGGAAGGTTGCCGCGGCCATATCGGCAAGCAGCTGATCGCGCATTACAACCTCGCGACCGAAGCCGACCCACAGCATTACGCGATCGGCCTCAAGGAAATCTGGACGATAGCTCCGGCCAAGCACAAGCCGGGTCTGGTGGTTCACGGCGCGGGCTGGCCGCTGGATCTGACGACGACGAGCGCCACCGGTGGTTCGTTCCTGTATCACCTCGAAGACAACACGGTGTTCGTCGGCCTGATCGTCGACCTCTCATACAGCAACCCGTACCTGTCGCCGTTCGACGAGTTCCAGCGCTTCAAGCATCACCCGGTGATTGCGCAGTACCTCGAAGGTGGCACGCGCACGGCCTACGGCGCGCGTGCGATCGCCAAGGGCGGCCTGAACTCGATGCCGAAGATGGCGTTCCCCGGCGGCGTGCTCGCAGGCTGCGATCTGGGCACGATGAACTTCGCCAAGATCAAGGGCAGCCATACCGCGATGAAGTCCGGCATGATCGCTGCCGAAGCGCTCGCCGAGGCACTGCTCGCCGGTGACGAAGGCGGCAAGACGCTGGCCAGCTACGAGCAGAAGTTCAAGGCGAGCTGGCTGCATGACGAGCTGTATCGCAGCCGCAACTTCGGCCCGATCATGCACAAGTTCGGCACGCTTGTCGGAGCCGCAATCAACTGGATCGAGCAGAACATCTTCGGCGGCAAGTTTCCGTTCACCGTGCACGACATGAAGCCCGATCACCTGACGCTGAAGCTGGCGGCGGAGTCGAAGAAGCTGGAATATCGCAAGCCGGACGGCAAGCTCAGCTTCGACAAGCTGTCGTCAGTGTTCCTGTCGAGCACCAATCACGAGGAAGACCAGCCGGTCCATCTCGTGCTGAAGGACAAGAGCATTCCGATCGCGAAGAACCTGCCGATGTACGATGAACCGGCGCAGCGCTATTGCCCGGCGGGGGTTTACGAAGTGATCGGCGAGGCTGATGCCAAGCGTTTCCAGATCAACGCGCAGAACTGCGTGCACTGCAAGACCTGCGACATCAAGGACCCGGCCCAGAACA
>CAZDPA010000146.1:0-9880 GCA_964507195.1 uncultured Salinisphaerales bacterium
CGTCGAGCACTCTCTGCCACTCGTCGTCGGTCATGTCGACGACGCGCTTGCTGCCACCGAGGCCGGCATTGTTGATCAGCACGTCGACGCCACCGAGCCTGGCTTCGGCCTCGTCGATCAGGGCCTGCACGTCGGCTTCGATCGCGACATTGCCGACCTGGCCGAACACCTGCGCCTGCGGGAATTCCTTGCCCAGCGCTTCGGCCGCTTCGGCGGTGCGGCGCGGATGGATGTCGGACAGCATCAGCGCCCGCGCGCCCTCTTCCAGACAACGCTTGGCGGCGGCAAAACCGATGCCACCGCCAGCGGCGGCCGTGATCAGGATCGACTTGCCTTTGAGCAGACCGTGCGCCGGCACATACGGCGGCGCGACAGAGGGGGAATTCATTTGCGGATATCCCTTAAAAGTTGGAAACCAGTGCGTCTACTCCCTCTCCCCCCGTCGAGGGGAGCGGGTTGGGGTGAGAGGCGGGCCGATAGTACAGCTGCGCCAGAAGCAGCCCCTCACCCTAGCCCTCTCTCCCGTTTCGGGGGAGAGGGAAACCATGAATTCTCAAACCGGCCGCGCTTCCCGCGGCATCCCCAGTCCCCGCTCGGCAATCAGATTCAACTGGATCTCGTTGGTCCCCGCATAGATCGTGTCCGCACGCGAGAAGAAAAACAGCTGCTGCAGCGGGCGCACATCATCGGCGTCGGAAATCACGTCGCCGTCGGCGCCGAGCACGTCCATCGCCAGCTTGCCAGTTCGACCAGTAGTATTTATAGATCAGGGCCTCGCGGCGCAGGCCGGCTTCCGCGCCGTCGGCGAGCATGCGCACGGCGTTGTAGCGCATCACGCGCAGACCACACCAGGCCTGCGCAATGCGCGCACGGATCGTACTGTCCTTGATGCTGCCGTTGCGCCTGGCGGCTTCGATGACCAGATCGAGTTCGTGGGTAAAGTGCATCTGCTGGCCGAGCGTCGACACGCCGCGCTCCGATTCGAGCAGACCCATCGCGACCTTCCAGCCTTCGCCCGGTGCGCCGACAATGTGATCCGCTGCGGCGACCGCGCCATCGAAGAACACTTCGTTGAATTCCGAGCCACCGCCAAGCTGGCGGATCGGGCGGATCTCGATCCCGGGCTGATCCAGCGGCAGCAGCAGGAACGCGAGCCCCTTGTTGCCCTTGGAACCCGGCTCGCAGCGCGCGAGCACGAAGATCCATTCCGACTCGTGTGCGAGCGAGGTCCAGATCTTCTGGCCCTGCACGCGCCAGCTGCCATCGGCTTCCTGCCAGCAGCGCGTCTGCACGTTGGCAAGGTCGGAGCCGGCGCCGGGTTCGGAATAGCCCTGCGCCCAGTATTCGAGCCCGGCGACGATCTTCGGCAGGAAACGCTGCTGCTGCTCGGCGTTGCCGAAGCGGATCAGCGCCGGGCCGATCAGGCCTTCGCCGATGTGGCCCATGCGGCCGGGTCCGCCGGCACGCGCGTACTCCTCATGGAAGATCACCTGCTGCGCAATCGACAGTGCGCGACCGCCATGTGCCTTCGGCCAGCCAACGCAGGTCCAGCCGCCCGCGGCGAGTTCGCGTTCCCATTCCTTGCGCAGCGCCGGATCGGCTTCTTCGTCACCCGGACCGCCGCGATGCCTGAGCGAGGCGTAACGCCCGCTCAGATGCTGTTTCATCCAGTCCGCGATCTCGGCACGGAAGGCCTGATCCGCGGGGTCGGCGTCTGCCGTTGCAACCGCAGCGCTGGAACCGGTATCCAGCGCTGCCGCGAGTTGCTCACGCAGTGCATCGGCGGTGCCGAGCCAGTGACTCGAAGCCTGCGCGCGCTTGAAGTACAACTGCGGATCGTATTCCCAGGTGAAGCCGACACCGCCGTGCAGCTGGATCGCTTCCTGCGCGCAGTAGAAGTTGGTTTCCGCAGCGAGCACGCGTGCCGCCGCGCATTCCATCACCAGCGCGGTATCGTCCGCACCGCTCGCCGCCGTGGCCGCCGCACCGCTGACCATCGAGCGCAATGCTTCGATGCGCACCATCATCTCGGCGCAGCGATGTTTGACCGCCTGGAAACCCGCAACCGCACGGCCGAACTGCTTGCGCGTCGTCGTGTAGGCCACCGTCAGATCAAGACACTGCTGCGCGCCACCCAGCTGTTCTGCCGCGAGGTACAGGCGCGACAGCGCCAGTGCACGCGGCATTCCCGCGCCCATTCGCACCGGATCATCGACGCGGATCGCGCCACTGGCCGAGTTCAGCGCTACCCTGCCGAAGCGCCGTGTCGCATCCCAGGTCTGCACAGCCTGCACGGACACGCCGCTGGCATTGCGAGGCACCGCGAAGAGGCCAGGGCTTGAATCCGGAAGCTGCGCCAACACCAGCAACCAATCCGCCGATGCCGCATCGAGCATCAGGCCGGCAGCGCCGTTGAGCGTCGCACCATTGAATTGCACAGCCGAAGGCCTGTCGGCGTCGAGCGATACCGCGATACACAGAGCGCCGGCAGCGATCTCCGGCAGGAACCGCGCCTGAGCTTCGGCCGTGCCGACCTGCTGCAACCAGCTTGCAGCGATGCACACTGTCGAGAAGAACGGTGCACACAGCAGGTGCCTTCCGGCCTGTTCCTGGATCAACGCCAGCTCGACCGCGCCCAGACCCATGCCGCCGTGAACTTCGCCGATCGCGAGACCGCACCAGCCCAGCTCCGAGCCCATGCGCTGCCAGACCGTCTCGTCATAGCCAAGCGGCGATTCCATCGCCTTGCGCACCGCCGCGCTGCCGCTGACCTCGCCGAGAAAGCGCTCGGCGGCGTCGCGGATCATGATCTGGTCTTCAGTAGGCGCTACATTCATGCCGCCATTGTCCCGGCGCCGGCTCCCAGCGGCTTCATCCGTTGGGAGTAACGCAAGCGCCGACAGCCCCGTAACGCATGCATGATATGCTGATCATATGTTAATTGTATTTACATTCTGAGCGCGGATTGCCGCTGTGATCACAGTCGTAGAAGCAGCCCGGGCAGGCTTGTTCGGGCGCAGCCAGTGGGGCCGCAACATCGTTGCCGGCCTCGTCGTCGGCGTCGTTGCACTGCCGCTGGCCATGGCTTTCGCGATCGCCTCCGGCGTGCGCCCCGAGCAGGGCATCTACACTGCCATCGTCGCCGGGCTGGTCGTTTCGCTGTTCGGTGGCAGCCGCATCCAGATTGCCGGCCCGACCGGCGCGTTCATCGTGATCCTGGCGGGGGTGACTGCGCAACACGGCGTCGACGGTCTGTTGCTCGCAACCGCGATGGCCGGCGCGATTCTGGTCATGTTCGGCGTGGCGAAATTCGGCGGCGTGCTGCGCTTTATTCCTGATCCCGTGATCGTCGGATTCACTGCCGGCATTGCTGTGATCATCTGGATCGGTCAGTGGCAGGACTTCTTCGGCCTGCCGGCCGTGGCCGCTACGCACTTCCATGAAAAGGTGGGTGCGCTCACGCTCTCGCTGCCATCGCTGCATCCGGCCACGACAGGCCTTGCCGGACTCAGTCTGGCCCTCGCCATCTACGGCCCTCGCCTCCCGGGTCTGTCGCGCGTACCGGGACCGCTGATCGCGATGGTCGTGGCAACCGGCGTGCAATCGGCATTTGGTTTTCCGGGCGTGGCGACGATCGCCACGGCATTCGGCGGCATTCCCACGGGACTGCCGCATTTTGAGATGCCCGATATCAGCTTTGCCCGCATCGTGAGCCTGCTGCCGTCGGCATTCACGATCGCGATGCTGGGCGCGATCGAATCGCTGCTGTCCGCCGTGGTCGCCGACAACATGGCGGGCACCCGACACGATTCCAACCAGGAACTGATTGGCCAAGGCCTGGCGAACCTGCTGACACCGCTGTTTGGCGGCTTCGCCGCCACCGGTGCGATCGCGCGCACCGCCACCAACTTCCGTAACGGCGCGACCAGCCCCCTGGCCGGCGTTGTCCATGCGCTGACCTTGCTGCTGATCCTGCTGGTGCTGGCACCACTGGCTGCGCGCATCCCGCTGTGCGCACTGGCAGCGATTCTGTTCGTCGTCGCCTGGAACATGAGCGAAGCGCGGCATTTCACGAAGATGCTGCGCACCGCACCGCGCTCCGATGCAGCGATTCTGGCGATCACCTTCCTGCTGACGGTGTTTTCCGACCTGGTCATCGCAGTCAATGTCGGGGTGATCCTGGCGACGCTGATGTTCCTGCGGCGCATGGCGGCGGCGGTCGAGGTGCGCGTCGAGGACCAAGCGTCCCTGCAGCTCCCGGCCGCGCTGCCGCAGGACACGCTGGTGTTCGCCATCGAAGGCCCGTTGTTCTTCGGCGCCGTGGAAAATGTCGAGCGCGCGCTCAAGCAGGCGCATGCCGATCCGCGCTGCATCGTGATCCGGCTGACACGCGTGCCGTTCATGGACATCACCGGCATGCAGTCGCTGGCCGAAGTCATCACGGATCTCGAAGGGCGCGGCATTCGCGTGCTGCTGTGCGAGGCACGGCCCAACGTGCTGCGCAAGCTGGTGAAAGCCGGCCTGGTGCGCCGCGACGAAACACCCGTGCGCTACTTCAAGGATCTCCCGCTGGCGCTCGCCAGCGGCGCGCAGCCAATCGCTGGAACCGCGGAATGAGCGGCGCTGAATCGAAACCGCGCACGCGTTCGCGCATCGCAGCCGCGTCGCTGCGCCGGCCGCCGGCGGCCGAACAGCATTCGGCGCCCGTCGAAGATCACTGGCTCGAAATTCCCGCCCGCAGCATGCATTTCGACGGCGTGATCCGCCTGCGCGAGCCTGCCGACACCGATCTGATGCAGGTTCTGCAGATGATCCGCGATGGCTCGTATACAAAGCCCTTTGTTATCGACGACGGCGTCAGCCGCAGCCTGCATTTCGACTTCCGCTCGGTGCAGAGCGAAATGCTGATCGGGAATCCGACCCAGCTGACCTTCGCTTATACGCGAAAGATGATGTCCTTCCTGCTGTTCAATCCCGATCCCAGACATATCGTGATCGTCGGTCTGGGCGGCGGATCGCTGACGCGGTTCTGCTACAACGCCCTCCCGCAGTCGCGCCTGACGACGCTCGAGATCAGCCGGGATGTCCTCGCTCTGGCGGATCTTTTTCACATCCCCGCCAACGATCAGCGCAACCGCGTCCTTCATGCCGATGCCGCCGACTACTTTGGGGATGACGATTGCGAGGACGATGAGCCAGCCGATGTCGTACTGGTCGATGGCTGCGACCGCTGGGGCACTGCGCCGGTGTTCTGTGACGCATCGTTCTACGCGAATCTGCGCCAGCGCATGCATCCCGATGGCCTGCTGGTCGTCAACATGACCGGCCTCGACAATCGCAGGGCCGCCATGCTGCGCGCGGCGAGCGAAGTGTTCACCAATCAGCAGTTGCGCGTGAAAGTCCGCGGCGGCAACCACCTGCTGTTCGCATTCAACGCGCCCAGGCGTGTCATCAACTGGTCGGCCATCCAGCAACGTGCGCGAAACCTGGAGCAGCGGCACGGTCTGAATTTCCCGATGTTCGCGTGCAAGCTGCGACAAGGCCTGCACGGCTGACAGTGATCATGGAAACCGGCGGGAATCAGTAGCCGGACGAATCAGACCGAATCTCCTGCAGATTGCCGGCCGCGTGAACGGGCCTAGGCCTTCCGGCCTGCCTTGGTCCGGTATGTAACGCCATGCTTGGCGAGATATTCGCGGATCAGCTGGCGAACGACCTGTGAAGGTGTCTGATCCTGCTGGGCACAGAGCTGTTCGAATGCCCGCTTCTTGTCGGGATCGATCAGCAGGGTCAGGCGCGCGGTCTTGGATTCCATGCACCGATCGTAGCATAGGGTGTGCGCTGTCTTAACATCACGGAATCCGCCGCAGCGACACTCGCGGCTTACTTGAACAGCTGCAACAGGATCAGAATCTCGCCGCCCGTGCCGACGAAGAAGGCGATCGTGCGCAGGTAGACCAGTCCGCTGGCATAGATCAGCGTATGGGCGATGCGCGAGTAGAAGTACAGTGCGGCACCGAGCGCGGTCAGTTCATTCGCCTTGCCGGAGACATGGGCGACGACGACGAGGATGGTGAACAGGCCGAGATTCTCGATGTGGTTGCTGTGCGCGCGCACCGTGCGCGATACCCAGGGCGCGACTTCCAGCTGGGTCTCGCGATTGCCGAAGGCCCACTTGATGCCGCCCGTCACCTGAAAACGGCCAACGGCGTAAATCATCGGAATCAGCGCGCCCCACAGACCGGCAGCGACCAGCATCCACAGATCAGTCGTCATGCTTGCTCCCCCAGTTGATCTAGTGCACTTCGATCGCTTTCAGATGCTCCAGCTTCGCCGCGTAGATCGCGCGCTGGTTGCGGTTGCCGCTATTGAGCAGCGCCAGATTCAGATGTTCTTGCGCTTGGGGCAACCCACCCTGCTTCAGCTCGGCAAGCGCGATGGAGAAATGCAGTTCGTGATCGTAAGGAATGCGCTTGAGTTCCTTGCGGAAGAACTCGAGCGCCAGGTCCGCATCGCCGGCGGCCAGTGCGAGCTTGCCGCGGTCGAGGAAGTAGAACGGCGGATGTTGCTCCAATGCGGCCAGGCGCTGCCTGATCGCCTCTGCTTCCGGTTCGCGCTCGCTCAGTGCCAGCACCTTGATGAGGTTCGTCAGCATCTGCGGATTGGCTGGCTCGCGGGCGAGCGCGACATCGAGCACACGCTCGGCCGCACGCAGATTGCCGTGGCGCAGATAGATCACCGCCAGCGTGTTGTACGCACTCAGGTAAAGCGGATCACTTTGCATCGCGGCGCGGGCGAACCAGTACGCGGCGTCGAGATGGCGATCGACCATCAGCTCGGCGGCGCGATTGTTGAGGAACATTGCCACGACCGTGGCCTCGCTGATCGAACGCGCATGCGAAACGGTCTTGCGTGCGTCTTCGACAAAGTCGATGACCAGTTCGCGCTCGAACGGGACTGCGCTTGAAGTCTGCCGGCGCGGGTGCGTGTCCATCACCAGATTGACGTGGCCGCTGAGAAACGCGAGGCCTTCGCTGCGGCTCCAGGTCTCGAAGCCGTAGACGCTCTGGTAAGTGACCGGCAATCCCAGTTCACGTGCCATCGCGCCGGTCAGGACCACCAGCGACAGGCAGTTTCCTGCGCGCGCCTCGAAGGCCTGCTCGGCAGTGCGCGTCACCGCAGTGTCGTAATCGAGATCGAGTTCGTTGTGAACGACGTCATACAGCGCAAAGGCCGGACTGCTGCGGTTGCGGAGGCGCCGGTCGATCGCGGTCTGCAGGGCTTCACGCGTCGCCGGCGTCAGCGCAAAGATCTCACTGGCGGTCGGCACTTCAACCCGCGCAGGAAACTGACGGTCGGCGAACAGGCTGTTAACGTCTGCCATCGGCGGCGCACTCGCACAGGCACTCAAGCAAAGTGCAGCTGACAGGATCAATCCGTGTTTCATGGCGTCCTCCTCCACAGGCAACGAAGGAACAGACACCTACTCTACGCCTGCGCCCGGGCGGCTGTTAAGCGGCCAGCGCCGGATCAGGGCTTATCCGACGTACGGCACCAGGGCGCTGCGCTCAGCGTCGTTGAGGGTGACCTTTTCGCGCGTCTGCGCATCGATGCGGACGATGACGGTGATCGCCGTGGCCACGCAGCGTTCGCCGCTGAAGATGCCCAGACCGACGGTCAACGAGCTGGCACCAAGCCGCAGCACGCGCAGGCCAACGCGCAGTTCGGCCGGGTAGTGCAGCTCCTGCAGATAGTTGATCTCCAGCCGGATCACGACCCCCTGCCGGTTGGACTCGCCATCCCACATGCCGGTGTGGCGCAGAAAAGCAGCACGGCAGCTTTCGGCGTAAGTGCAGTAGGCCTTGTTGTTGACGTGACCGAGCAGGTCGAGGTCGGCGAAACGCACGCGTTCGTCGACCCAGTATCGGTAGCTGTCCTTACGGGTTGCGCTGAGGTCGGTTTCCGCCATCAGGCTCTCTCAAAAGCCAACGCGTGCTTTAGCCGCCCGCGCCCGTTCTCACGGAGATGTACGGCACTATGTGCCATACACCTTCTGCGCCGGCGGTTCGGTCGCGATCAGGCCTTCGATGACCTCAGTCAGGTCGGCCGGATTCCAGCGCGCCTTGTTGTCGCGGATCGTTCCTGTCTTCCAACCGTTGCCGATCGATACCTTGCCGCCTTCGACTTCGAATACGCGGCCTGTGGCCTTGGTCGACAGCGGGCTGCACAGCCAGACGACGAGCGGCGCTACATTCTCTGGCGCGTAGTAGTCGAAGCTGCCGTCTTCCGGCTTCTTCATCAGTGCGCCGAACGGGCCTTCGGTCATGCCGGTGCGTGCGGCTGGGGCCAACGCGTTGACGGTGATGCCGTAGCGGCCGAGTTCGGCAGCCTGCACCAGCGTCAGCGACGCAATGCCGCCTTTCGCCGCGACGTAGTTGCTCTGGCCGACCGAACCCTGCAGACCGGCGCCGGAGCTGGTGTTGATGATGCGGGCGTCGACCTTCTGCCCGGTCGCCTTGACCTGGTCGCGCCAGCGCTGCACCAGCTTGCTGGCGATGCAGAAATGGCCCTTGAGGTGAACCTTGATGACAAGGTCCCATTCCTCTTCCGTCATCGATGCGAACATGCGGTCGCGGACGACGCCGGCGTTGTTGATGACACCATGCACATCGCCGAACGCGGCGACGGCGGCGTTGACAATGTTGTCGGCGCCCACCATCGACGTGATGTCGTCGACACTGGCAACTGCCTGGCCGCCGGCAGCCTGCACTTCGGCGACGACTGCATCTGCCGCTGCGCGGTTGATGTCGTTGACGACGACGTTCGCACCTTCGGCGGCGAGCGCCAGCGCGTAAACGCGGCCAAGGCCGGCGCCGGCGCCGGTGACGATGATCGTACGGTTGTCGCAGATACCCATTTTCTTTCTCGTCAGGCGTGAGGAGTGAGGCGTGAGGCGTAAAGCGCACGGAGCCGGCTTCTACGCCTCACTCCTCACGCCTGACGCCTTACGGGAGCGCCTCGTCAGAGGCGCTCGATGATCGTGACGTTCGCCACACCGCCGCCTTCGCACATGGTCTGCAGGCCGTAGCGGCCCTTGGTGCGTTCCAGTTCGTGCAGCAGCGTCGTCATCAGCTTGGTACCGGTTGCGCCCAGCGGATGCGACAGCGCGATCGCGCCGCCGTTGACGTTGGTCTTCTCGTGGGCGTAGCCGGTTTCCTTGAGCCAGGACAGCACGACCGGCGCAAAGGCTTCATTGATCTCGACGAGGTCGATGTCCGACAGCTTCATGCCGGACTTCTTCATCGCGTAGGCCGTCGCGGGAATCGGCGCGGTCAGCATGAAGATCGGATCGTCCGAGTACACGCTGATGTGATGGATACGCGCGCGCGGCGTCAGCTTGTAGCGCTTCAGCGCCTGCTCGGAAACAACCAGCACCGCCGACGAGGCATCGCCGGTCTGGCTGGAAACACCCGCGGTGATCGTACCGCCCGGCGCGAGCGGCTCAAGCGCGGCCATCTGCTCCAGCGTCGAATCGCGCACGGTCTCGTCCATCTTCAGGCCGTTGCATTCGATAATCTCGCGATCGAAACGACCTTCCTTCTGCGCGACGCGCGCGCGCCGGTGGCTTTCGAGTGCGAACACTTCCATGTCGCGGCGGGAGATCTTCCACTTGTCGGCGATCATCTGTGCACCGGTGAACTGCGACACCGGCTCGCTGCCGAAGCGCTCGACCCAGCCCTTGCTGCCAGAGAACGGATCGGTGAAACCCAGCGGCTTGGCGCAGACCATCGCCGAGCCGATCGGGATCTGCGTCATCGTCTGCACACCGCCGGCGATGACGACATCCTGGGTTCCGGACATCACCGCCTGCGCGGCAAAG